>NZ_JAYJLH010000015.1:0-51097 GCF_051948695.1 Halopseudomonas sp. Lyrl_26 | reverse complement strand
AGCACTCCCTTTCCGGGTTGTCGAGCGCCTGCTCGACGACGGCCTCAGCCACGGCCTGATGGCAGGCGTAGCGCGGGGGCGCTACACCCCGAGCATGTTGACTTCCTTCAGCGAGTAGACAAACCCCACCAGCGCAATCAGCAACAGAAAGCTGGCCGACAGCAGCGAAATCAGCCGCCGGCGGCGCTGGAAGAAACCACTCTTCATCGCAGTTATGTAAGCCACGAGAATCAGCAGGTCGAACAGAACCCACACCCCCGTCAGCACCGCCAGACTTACACCCGGTGCCTGGGTTATGCCGATGAACTGGGGAAAGAAGGCAATGAAGAACACAATGTCCTTGGGGTTGGAGATGCCAACCATGAAGCCATTCAGCGCTGGATACTGTCGCCTCGCCACCGGACCGGCCTCCCCCGCCGCTTCAACACTGGAACGAAGCTCACCGAGTAGTGCACGCAAGGCGATCCAGCCGATGAAGACACAACCCAGCAGGCTGATCCAACCCAGCCAGAGGTCATTGACCGAGAGCAACCCAGTGATGACCAGCGCCGCGCTACCTATCAGCAGCAGCGATGCCAGGTTGGTGCCCAGCACCGTGCGAAAGGCATGACGGAAACCGAAACGGGAAGCATCGCTGATCACCAATGCCACTACCGGGCCCGGCGTGGCGATCAACAGAGAGATCGTGGCGATGTATAGCAGTAACAGCGGGTAATTCATTTACTGGACTTCCATTACGATGCCGGGTGGGGTGTCGCCCTGGGAACGTCGAGCACCAGCTCGATGAGCGCGCCATCGCCCGGCCGCATGGACGAGCTGGTGCTCGTCCCTCCCAGAAAGGGTTGTCGAGCGCCTGCTCGACGACGACCTCAGCCACTGCCCGGCTGCAGGCGTAGCGCAGGGGCGCTACACCCCCAGACCTCCGTGATCAGACGTAAAAGGCTTCCAGCGGCGGAAAGCCGTTGAACTCGATGGAGCTGTAGCTGGTGGTGTAGGCACCGGTGGACAGCCAGTACAGGCGGTCACCGATGGCCAGGTTCAGCGGCAGGCCGTACTTGTAATCCTCGTACATGATGTCGGCACTGTCGCAGGTCGGGCCGGCAATCACCGCTTCTTCCAGCTCACCGCGTTTGTCGGTCCAGATCGGGAACTTGATCGCCTCGTCCATGGTTTCCACCAGGCCGGAGAACTTGCCCACGTCGGTGAACACCCAGCGCTCCAGCGCGGTGTGCGACTTGCGCGAGACCAGCACCACTTCACTGACCAGCACGCCGGCGTTGGCGATCAGGGAACGGCCGGGCTCGAGAATGATCTCGGGCAGCTCGTCACCGAAGTCCTCCTGCAGGAACCGGGTAATCTCCTCGGCATAGGTCTGCAGGGTGTTGGTCTTGGTCAGATAGTTGGCCGGGAAGCCACCACCCATGTTGATCATCTTCAGGGTGATGCCGTCCTCTTCCTTCAGGCGCTCGAAGATCACCTTGACCTTGGCGATGGCCGCGTCCCAGGCGCCGATGTCACGCTGCTGAGAACCGACGTGGAAGGACACGCCATAGGGCTCCAGACCCAGCTGACGGGCCAGCACCAGCAGGTCCATGGCCATGTCGCTCTGGCAACCGAACTTGCGCGACAGCGGCCAGTCTGCGGTGGTCGAACCTTCGGTCAGGATGCGTACATAGACCCTGGAGCCCGGCGCGGCCTTGGCGATATTGCGCAGGTCGGCTTCGGAGTCGGTGGCGTACATGCGCACACCCTTCTCATAGAAAGCGCGGATGTCCTTCGACTTCTTGATGGTGTTGCCGTAACTGATCTGTTCCGGCTTGACGCCCAGCGCCAGCACCTTCTCCAGCTCGTAGATGGAGGCGATATCGAAGTTGGAGCCCTTGTCCCGCAGCAGGCTCAGGACCTCGTTGGCGGGGTTGGCCTTGACCGCGTAAAACACCTTGGCATAGGGGAAGCCGGCAACCAGGTCGTCGTAGGCACGGTCGATGGTTTTCAGGTCAACGACCAGAAAGGGGGTTTCGTGCTGGTCGGCACAGGCGCGAATGCGGCTGAAGGTCTCGCGGTCGAAATACTCGTCAAGCTTGATGGTCATGGCGTCGGCTCCAAAGCAAAAGTTCTGGTGTCGGGCCGCGTGGGGACATGAAGATCAGGTGCAGGGCAGATAGACGTGCCCGTTCGCCCGGCAACTGCCAGGACGGGATACGCCTTCCGTAAGCGACTCTGAACGTTTTCAGCCAACACACAACCCGGGGGTGCGAACGTCTGATCAGTATCCCCACTTTGGTTCGCCTACTTCCCAAGGCGTGCGCCGAAAGCAATAAGTCCGCCCCCTTCTGGAACCGGTCTTGCTGTCTCGTCGTCAGTACTTGAGCCGTATGGATCGTGCCAGCCTCAACGTTCGGTGCGCACCTTAAAACCAAGAGGCGCTGCGGTCAATAGCCCGGCATCGCCAGTATGCAATAATCTGACGTGGGCCCGCCCGCCGCCATCTGAGGAGGTTTACCCATGGGGGACGTGACAGCAGCCGGCCAGCAGCCGGAGCCGATCCACGATGTGCTGATCATCGGTGGCGGCATCAATGGCTGCGGCATCGCCATGGATGCCGCCGGGCGTGGTCTCACGGTGCTGCTGTGCGAGCAGGATGATCTGGCCTGTGCCACCTCGTCGCGCAGCAGCAAGCTCATTCACGGCGGCCTGCGCTATCTGGAGTTCTTTCAGTTCCGGCTGGTCGGCAAAGCGCTGGCCGAGCGCGAGATACTGCTGCGCAATGCGCCGCATATCATCCGCCCCCTGCGCTTCCGTCTCCCCCACCAGCCCCACCTGCGTCCGGCCTGGATGATCCGCAGCGGCCTGTTCCTCTACGACCACCTGGCCCGGCGCAAGGCCCTGCCCGGCTCACGGAGCCTGCGACTGGGACCGGACAGCCCGCTCAAGCCGCATATCGTCCGCGGCTTCGAGTACTCCGATGCCTGGGTGGACGATGCCCGCCTGGTGGTACTCACCGCGCGGGCAGCGGCCAGCCACGGTGCGCGCATCCTGACCCGCACCGCCTGTATCGATGCCGAGCGCCGGGGCGACCTCTGGCAGGTGACTCTGGAGGACAGGCGTACCGGGCGGCGCAGCACCCACATGAGCCGGGCGCTGGTCAATGCGGCGGGCCCCTGGGTGGCGGAGCTGCAGCAGTCGACCATCCACTGCCAGGTGCACCACCCCCTGCGCCTGGTCAAGGGCAGCCATGTGGTGGTGCCCCGGCTGTATCCCGGCGAGTATGCCTATATCCTGCAGAACGAGGATGACCGTATCGTCTTCGTCATTCCCTTCGAGAACGACTACAGTCTGATCGGTACCACCGATGTGGACTACCAGGGCGATCCGGCCGCAGCGGCCATATCGCCTCAGGAGACGCGCTACCTGCTGCGTGTGGTCAACGCCCATTTCCGTCAGCCGCTGCGGGAAACCGATGTACTCTGGAGCTATGCTGGGGTGCGCGCGCTGGCCGATGACGCCCATGGCAAGGCTCAGGCCGCCTCGCGGGACTACACCCTCGATCTCGAGCACCCGCCTGGGCAGGCCCCGCTGATCTCCGTGCTCGGTGGCAAAATCACCACCTACCGTCGTCTCGCCGAAGAAGCTGCCGACCAGCTCTGCGCCGCGCTGCAACGCCCGGCTCGGCCCTGGACCGCCGAGGCAGCCCTGCCCGGCGGCGATTTTGTCGATACCGCCACCCTGACAGCCGACCTTTCCAAGCTCTACCCCTGGTTGCCGGACACCCTGCTGCAGCGTTTCTGTCACAGCTATGGCACCCTGACCCATGAGCTGCTGGAGGGCTGCAGGAGCCTGGATGATCTGGGCCGCCACTTCGGTGCCGACCTCTACGCCCGCGAGGTGCTCTACCTGATTCAGCGTGAGTGGGTGCTGGAACCGGAGGACCTGCTGTGGCGCCGAACCAAGCTCGGACTGAGATTGCGCCCCGCGGAGGTCTCGGTGCTGCGCGATTACATGGACATACGCACCCGCTGGCACGCCGCCGACCACAGCTGATTGCGCACCTGAGTCAATCAACCTGGTGCCGTCGATCACCTGGACCGGTAACTGTCGATGTGAGCCGTAGCGCGGTATTTGTGCTTTGTTTGCCCCGCCGGATCAGCGACAATACGCGCCAATCCAATTTCATTGCCATCCGGCTGCCCTTGCGCTGACCCGCCAGTGGTGCCGGCATGAACCGAAACAGCGCCTATGTCCAGTAAACAGATCCAGAAAGAAGTCGCCCGTCGACGCACCTTCGCCATCATCTCCCACCCCGACGCCGGTAAGACCACCATCACCGAGCGCCTGCTGCTGATGGGCAAGGCCATCGAGGTAGCCGGGACCGTCAAGTCGCGCAAATCCGACCGCCATGCCACCTCCGACTGGATGGCCATGGAGCAGCAGCGCGGCATCTCCATCACCACTTCGGTGATGCAGTTCCCCTACCGCGAGCACATGATCAACCTGCTTGATACCCCCGGTCACGAGGACTTCTCCGAAGACACCTACCGCACCCTGACCGCAGTGGACAGCGCGCTGATGATGATCGACGGCGGCAAGGGCGTGGAGCCACGCACCATCGCCCTGATGAACGTCTGCCGACTGCGCGACACGCCCATCATCAGCTTCGTCAACAAGATGGACCGGGATATCCGCGATCCCATCGAGCTGCTCGACGAGATCGAGGAGGTGCTGGACATCAAGGCCGCCCCCATCACCTGGCCGATCGGCTGCTACCGGGAGTTCAAGGGTGTCTATCACCTGGCCAACGACTGCATCCATGTCTACACCCCAGGGCATGGTCACGAGCGCACCGAAGAGAGGATCATCCAGGGGCTGGACAGTGACGAGGCCCGCGCCCTGCTCGGCGACATGTACGACGGTTTTGTGGAGGAACTGGAGCTGGTGCAGGGCGCCTGCCACGAGTTCGATCTGCAGGAGTACCTGGCCGGCAGGCTGACCCCGGTGTTCTTCGGTACCGCGCTGGGTAACTTCGGGGTCAGCCATGTGCTGGACGCCTTCGTTGACTGGGCCCCGGCACCGCTGCCGCGTTCGACCCAGGAGCGCGAGGTAGCGCCCACCGAGGAGGCCTTCAGCGGTTTCGTGTTCAAGATTCAGGCGAACATGGACCCGCGCCACCGCGACCGTATCGCCTTCATGCGGGTGTGCTCGGGCAAGTACGAACAGGGCATGAAGATGCGCCATGTGCGTATCGGCAAGGACATCCGGGTCGCCGATGCCCTGACCTTCTTCTCCAGCGACCGGGAGCGGCTGGAGGAGGCCTACGGCGGCGACATCATTGGTCTGCACAACCACGGCACCATCCAGATCGGTGATACCTTCACCGCCGGCGAGAACGTCAGCTTCACCGGTATTCCGCACTTTGCGCCGGAGCTGTTCCGCCGGGTACGCCTGAAGGACCCGCTCAAGTCCAAGCAGCTGCGCCAGGGCCTGCAGGAGCTGGCCGAGGAAGGGGCCACCCAGGTATTCTTCCCCGAGCGCAACAACGACATCATCCTCGGCGCGGTCGGTGTACTGCAGTTCGATGTGGTCGCCAGCCGGCTCAAGGAGGAATACAAGGTCGAGTGCCTGTACGAGCCGATCAACGTCTGGTCCGCCCGCTGGGTGGAAAGCTCCGACAGGAAGAAGCTGGAGGAGTTCCGCAACAAGAACGTCGAGAACGTGGCAATCGATGGCGGCGGCCACCTGACCTATCTGGCACCGACCCGGGTCAACCTCAGCCTCACCGAGGAGCGCTGGCCGGACATCAGGTTCAACGCCACCCGCGAGCACCACTGACCGCCACTGCAGCGGCGGGGCACCTGCGCCCCGCCCGCTTCAGAACAGCTCGCCCTGATCCGCAGACGGCTCCTGTGCCTGCTGTCTGGCCAGGGCCTCCTGCCTGGCGCGCATCACCCGGGCCCGTCTGCTCTGGCACAGGCGGATCACTTCGCGCTTCTGATCAACCGAGAACTGCAGCCAGTACAGCCGCTCCTCCCGGGAGCGGAAGCAGCCCTTGCAGAAGCCCTTGTTATTGACCTCGCACACGCCGATGCAGGGACTGGGGATTTCAAAAAATTCAAGCTGATTCTTCATTTGACCCCACGCCGCCCACACTCTATATTGCGTTCATTCGAACGCCGATCACTACATATAGTGATTTCGCCATACAACGAAATCACCACTTATTCAAGCCTCAATTGCCCCAGGATGCCCACCATGACCGATTTCCAGTCCCTCAAGGTAACCAAACGCGACGGCCGCCAGGAGCCCATCAACCTGGACAAGATCCATCGCGTTCTGGAGTGGGCCGCCGAGGGCCTGAATAACGTCTCTGTCTCCCAGGTCGAGCTGAAATCCCAGATCCAGCTGTATGACGGCATGCGCACCCAGGATATCCACGAGACCATCATCAAGGCCGCCGCCGACCTGATCTCCACCGAGACGCCGGACTACCAGTACATGGCCGCGCGGCTGGCGATCTTCCATCTGCGCAAGATAGCCTATGGGCAGTTCGAACCGCCACACCTGTTCGATCACGTGACCACGCTGACCGAAATGAAGCGCTACGACCAGCACATCCTGCGCGACTACAGCCGTGACGAGTTCGACCAGTTGAACCAGCACATCGACCACAACCGCGACCTGAACTTTTCCTACGCCGCGGTCAAGCAGCTGGAAGGCAAGTACCTGATCCAGGACCGGGTCAGCCGCAGGGTCTATGAAAGCCCACAGATGCTCTACATGCTGATCGGCATGTGCCTGTTCGCCGACTACCCGCGCGACACCCGGCTGGATTACATCAAGCGCTTCTACGATGCCATCTCGACCTTCAAGATCTCGCTGCCGACGCCGATCATGTCCGGCGTGCGCTCGCCCTCGCGGCAGTTCAGCTCCTGCGTGCTGATCGAGTGCGGCGACAGCCTGGATTCGATCAACGCCACCACCTCGGCCATCGTCAAGTACGTGTCCCTGCGGGCCGGCATCGGCATCAACGCCGGGCGCATCCGCGCCGTCGGCAGCCCCATCCGTGGCGGCGAGGCCCAGCACACCGGCTGCATTCCCTTCTTCAAGCTGTTCCAGGCGGCGGTCAAGTCCTGCTCCCAGGGCGGCGTGCGGGGCGGCGCGGCGACCCTGTTCTACCCGCTGTGGCACCTGGAGGTGGAGTCGCTGCTGGTACTGAAGAACAACCGCGGCGTCGAGGAAAACCGCGTCCGCCACATGGACTACGGCGTGCAGATCAACCGCACCCTGTACCAGCGCCTGATCAAGGGCGGCAACATCACCCTGTTCTCGCCCCATGAGGTGTCCGGCCTGTACGAGGCGTTTTTCGCCGACCAGGACGAATTCGAGCGGCTGTATGAGAAGTACGAGCAGGATCCGAATATCCGCAAGCGCAGCCTGCCGGCGGTCGAGCTGTTCAGCCTGATGATGCAGGAGCGCTCCAGCACCGGCCGCATCTATATCCAGAACGTCGACCACTGCAACACCCACAGCCCCTTCGACCCGAAGGTGGCGCCGGTGCGCCAGTCCAACCTGTGCCTGGAAATCGCCCTGCCCACCAGCCCGCTGGAAAGCATGGACGACGCCAATGGCGAAATCGCCCTGTGCACCCTGTCGGCGCTGAACCTGGGCGCGATCAACAGCCTCGACGAGTTGGAGGAGCTGGCCGAGCTGGCGGTACGCGCGCTGGACTCGCTGCTGGACTACCAGGACTACCCGATCGAGGCCGCGCGCCGCGCCTCCATGAAACGCCGCACCCTGGGCATCGGCGTGATCAACTTCGCCAACTATCTGGCAAAGAACGGCGTGAAGTATTCCGACGGCTCGGCCAACAACCTGACCCATCGTACCTTCGAGGCCATCCAGTACTACCTGCTCAAGGCCTCCAACAAGCTGGCCCGTGAACGGGGCGCCTGCCCCGGCTTCAACGAGACCGTGTATGCCGAAGGCGTGCTGCCGATCGACACCTACAAGAAGGACCTGGATGCGATCTGCTCCGAGCCGCTGCATCTGGACTGGGAATCCCTGCGCGCCGACATCGTCGCCCACGGCCTGCGCAACTCGACCCTGTCTTCACTGATGCCCTCGGAAACCTCCAGCCAGATTTCCAACGCCACCAACGGCATCGAACCGTCCCGCGGTCTGGTCACCGTCAAGCAGTCCAAGGACGGCATCCTCAAGCAGGTGGTGCCGGACTACCAGGAGCTCAAGGGCGCCTACGAGCTGCTGTGGCAGATGCCGAGCAATGACGGCTACCTGCAGCTGGTAGGCATCATGCAGAAATTCGTCGACCAGGCGATCTCGGCCAACACCAACTACGATCCCCAGCGTTTCGAGGGCGGCCGGGTGCCGATGAAGCAGCTGCTCAAGGATCTGCTGACCGCCTACAAGTTCGGCCTCAAGACCCTGTACTATCAGAACACCCGGGACGGGGCCGATGATGCCCAGGCGGACCTGGCGGATGATTGTGCGGGTGGGGCGTGCAAGATCTGACAACCGGCCGGCCGTGCGGCCAGCATCGCGCCGGGTCGACGTTCCTGCCGCTCCATGCCACCGATGCGTTTGCGCTGGCGGCCCGTGGCGCCCCGGTTTGGTGTAGGAGCGGCGCCCTCGCCGCGATGGCCCGTACTGCGGGCCCCCTCAAAGCTAATTAACGACTTCAGGTTCCCCGAGTGGCCAGCATGAAAATGAAATACAGCACCTTTTCCCAGACCGACAATGACCAGATGCGCGAGCCGATGTTCTTCGGCCAGCCGGTCAACGTGGCCCGTTACGACCAGCAGAAATACCCGATCTTCGAGAAACTGATCGAGAAGCAGCTGTCGTTCTTCTGGCGCCCGGAGGAGGTGGATGTGTCCCAGGACCGCATCGACTTCCGCAACCTGCCGGACCACGAGAAGCACATCTTCCTCAGCAACCTGAAGTATCAGACCCTGCTCGATTCCATTCAGGGCCGCAGCCCGAACGTGGCCTTCCTGCCGCTGGTGTCGATTCCCGAGCTGGAAACCTGGATCGAGACCTGGTCGTTCTCCGAGACCATCCACAGCCGCTCCTACACCCATATCATCCGCAACATCGTCAACGACCCTGCGGTGGTATTCGATGACATAGTGCGCAACCAGCACATCATCGAGCGTGCCGGCGACATCTCCAACTACTACGACGACCTGATCCAGTACGGCAACCTGTACAACCAGTTCGGCGATGGCAGCCACCAGCTCAACGGCCAGACCGTCAACGTCAGTCTGTTCGAACTGAAGAAGAAGCTGTACCTGTGCATGATGTCGGTCAACGTGCTGGAGGCGATCCGCTTCTATGTCAGCTTCGCCTGCTCCTTCGCCTTTGCCGAGCGCCGGCTGATGGAGGGCAACGCCAAGATCATCCGCCTGATCGCCCGGGACGAGGCGCTGCACCTGACCGGCACCCAGCACATCCTCAATATCATGCAGGAGGGCGAGGACGATCCGCAGATGGCCGAGGTGGCCCAGGCCTGCCGTGCACAGAGCGTGGAGCTGTTCCGCCACGCCGCCGAGCAGGAGAAGCGCTGGGCCGAGTACCTGTTCAAGGACGGTTCCATGATCGGCCTGAACTACAACATCCTCAGCCAGTACGTGGAGTACATCACCAACCTGCGCATGAGCGCGGTGGGGCTGGAGCCGATCTTCCCCGGCGCCTCGCAGAACCCGATCCCCTGGATCAATGCCTGGCTGGTCTCGGACAACGTGCAGGTCGCGCCCCAGGAAGTGGAGGTCAGCTCCTACCTGGTCGGTCAGATCGATGCGGAGGTGTCGGTCGAGGATCTGGGCGATTTCGAGCTCTAGGTCGTGCAGGTCTTCACCCGCGACACCTTCTTCGAGCTGGGCGAGGAGGAAACCCTGCTCGAAGGCCTGGAGCGTACCGGTCACCATGTGGAGTACCAGTGCCGCAGTGGTTACTGCGGCGCCTGCCGGATCAAACTCAAGGTCGGCAGCGTGGTCTATTCCACGGCGCCGCTGGCCTTCGTCAGGCGTGACGAGATACTGCCCTGCTGCTGCCGGCCGGCGGAGCAGATAGTGATCGACGACGTCCCCCTGAAAAGCAAGCTCTGAGGTACTGCCGATGTTCGAGCTCCAGCCCATGGCGGCCGAGTTCTACCGCAGCCAGACCCGGCGCAGCACCCTGGTGGTCTGTGTCATTCTGGCCGCGTCCTGCTTTCTGATGGCCAACCTGTCCATCTTCCTGTTCGGCGAGCCGGGCGGCGACAACAATTTCCGCTGGAATCTGGCCGGGGTGATCGCCGGACTGCTGCTGACCATCGCCCTGGTACGCAGGGTCCTCTGGGAACAGCCCTGGATGGCTGCCGCCGTCTATGGCTTGCGCCTCAAGCGCCAGCTGATGAAGATCACCAACATGCTGCATCAGGTGGAAGCCGCTGTGGCCGAGGAGGACCCGACGGCGATGAAGGTGCTGCGCTTCTACCATCTGGGGCTGATCCAGATGCACACCCTGGAGGGCAACCAGACCGCCATCAGCGATCTGGTCAAGGGGGTTGATCGTCACCTCGAGCGCATGACGGCCATGGGCCTGGCGCCGGAGCAGAACCGCCTGGAGCAGGTCTGGCTGGACCAGATCAGCCAGCGCTGGCGCCACCTCAGGCGGCGCTGATCAGTTGCCCGCCCGGCGCAGGGCCTGGGGAGTGAAGTCCTGGGGCGACATGGGGTAGTCGAAGTCGTACATGGGCTCGTTGTTGTCCAGGCCGTCGACAAAGTAGTTCCCGGTCTTCAGGTGATAGAGCGTCTGCAGGGTGCTGTTGAACATGGGCACCTCGTAGTAGCTGATCGGGTGGCTTTCCTGCAGCCCCACCAGCTCGCCGCGGGCGTCGTACAGATCCGCCGCCAGGATCGACCAGCTGTCCTCGTCCAGATAGAAACGCCGGGTGGCATAGGGATGCGAGTAGCCGGTGCGCAGCCTGGCCTCCACTTCCCACACCCGGTGCAGTTCATAGCGCAGCAGCGCCGGGTTCAGCGTCCCGGGCAGCACTATCTCATCGTAGGCCAGGCCCTGCTGATGCACCTTGTAGCTGTTGTAGGGCACCAGCATTTCGCGCTTGCCCAGCAGCACCCATTCGTAGCGGTCCGGCGCGCCATTGTAGGCATCCACCACGTCCGCCGTGGCCAGGCCACTGGTGTCCGGCTGCACCGAGTCATAGGCCAGCGAAGGCAGGCGCCGCACCCGGCGGTCGCTGGGGCTGTACCGCCAGGCGCGGCGGGTGGTCAGCACCTGATCCAGCGGGTCCTGGACTACCAGCGCCGTGCCCGACAGCTTGGCCGGGGCGGTCACCTGATAGCGGTAGTACAGCAGGGTGTTGCCCAGCTCGTCCGGGGTCATGCCGGTGCGGTTGTACACATAGAGCAGGTAGCGGTCACGCTTGATCAGGTTGGCACGTCCGTTGATCACCACCGCCTGGTTGTTGATGATGCGCGTCTGCTCGCCCCGATAGCGCAGCAGGTGGTTCCAGACCGCCTCCATGCCGCTCTGCGGAATGGGGAAGGGAATCCCGGCAACCGCACCGGATACGCCGTTGCCGTTCTCGATCAGCTCGGCGTGCTCGGCGTTGTGCCGGGTTGCCGCGTAGATGCGCTCCGGCGATGCGGCGCTGCGGCGGGTGGGATAGACCTGCAGGTAATAGTCCGCATGGCGCTCGAGCAGATCGACCAGACCCGCCGGCAGCTTCGCGCGGAATCCCTCGACGTCCTGCGCGTCTATGCGAAACAGCGGCTGGTCGCCGGAAAAGGGATCGGGATGATGCATGCCCGGTTGATAACCGGCTGGGGGGCGCACACCTCCCTCCCAGGAGGGAATGCTGCCCTCGGCGTTGCCTGCGCGCTCCGCGCCCAGGGGTGTGAGATCCTGCTCCAGACGGGCCGCCTGGCTGCTGTCCACCTTAGCCTGCGCCTGACTGGCCAGCACGGCCAAGAATATAGCGCCCAACTTCCTGTACATATTCACGCTCCATCAAGCGGCCCGACCGCAACCGGCAGACTAGCTGCCCAAGGCCATACAGTTTCGAAAATGCGAAATATTACGTTAAACTGCGACAAACTCCACGACCGGTTACATAAAGACACACAGGCTTTACGCGCCGGTCAGGCCGCTGCAAACTGGGCGGCTTTCCCTATCCGACCCCGAGGCAGGCCCCCATGGCATTCTGGCTGGCCAAGACCGAACCCGATGAATGCAGCATCGATGACTTCGCCCGCGCCCCGCAGACGCCGATCCGCTGGGATGGCGTACGCAACTTTCAGGCACGCAATTTTCTCCGGCAGATGAGCGTCGGCGACCTGGTGTTCATCTACCACTCAAGCTGCCGCGAGATCGGCATCGCCGGCATCGCCAGGATCAGCACCGCCGCCTACCCTGACCCCAGCCAGTTCGATCCGGACTCACCCTACCATGACAGCCGCAGCACCTCGGACAATCCACGCTGGCTGGCGGTGGACATGGTGCATCATCAGCGTTTCGGACAAGTGCTGCCCTTGACTCGCATCAAGTCGCTGCCCGGACTGGAGGGGCTGGCCCTGATCCAGCGCGGCAGCCGCCTGTCGGTGATGCCGGTCACAGCAGAGCACTGGGAGATATTGCTGCAGGCCGCCGGAGCCTAGCAGGCGGGTGCAGGGTCCGTTCATACCCCGCTTGCCTGCCACGCCGACCATGCCCATGCTATGACCATGAGCATCTACATCGATACCCATACCCACCTCGATTTTCCGGACTTCGATCACGACCGCGAGGCCGTACTCGCCGACTGCGAGCGACTGGGGGTACGCCGCCTGCTGCTGATGGGGGTGACCGTCGATAACTGGGACAGGATCTGGGATCTGGCGAGTGGGGACGAACGCCTGTACGCCGCCTTCGGACTGCATCCGGTGTTCCTCGAGCAGCACCGACCGGAGCACCTGGAGCAACTGCGCGAAAGGCTGACCCGGCATCTGGATCACCCAAGATGCTGCGCCGTGGGGGAGTTCGGCCTGGACTACTTCATCCAGGACGCCGATCGCGAGGCCCAGCAGCAGTTGTTCGAGGCCCAGCTGGCACTGGCGGCGGACTTCGCGCTGCCGGTGCTGCTGCATGTACGCCGGGCCCACGCCCCGACCATAGCCACCCTCAAACGCTACCGACTGGCCCGGGGCGGCATCATCCATGCGTTCTCCGGCAGCCTGGAGGAGGCGCGGGAATACATTCGCCTGGGTTTCAGGCTGGGCCTGGGCGGCGCCGCCACCTGGCCCCAGGCCCGCCGCATGCACCGGGTGATTGCCCAGCTGCCGGGCACCAGCCTGGTGCTGGAAACCGACAGTCCGGACATGCCCCCTGCCTTCACCCCCCACCAGCGCAACACTCCGCAGAACCTGCCGCGCATATGCAGCGAGCTGGCGGCGCTGCGTGGGGAAACTCCGGAGCAGCTGGCCAGACAGTGCCTGCATAACACCTGTGAATTGTTCGACTGGTCTGCCACTGCACTTTCCTGAGCCGGTCAGTCTGGTAGAGTCGGACTGTCACAGAAGCTGTCTGCGGGAGTGATCATGCCACTGGGTATCGTCTTGCTGCTGGTCTGGCTGGTACTGCTGGTGCGTTATCCGCGTCCCATGCTGCCGGCGACCGCGATCATCGGGGTCATCGCCCTGCTCATCGCGGCGGTAGCGGCTGTCGCCCAGTGGCGACATGAGCGTCAGGTCAGCCAGATCGAGATCAGCATCCGGCACGACCCGGAGCACTGCGAATTCGGCAGGCCGCTGCGGGTCGAGGTACACAATCGCAGCACCCGCACCGTGACCGGAATGAGCTGGCAGCTGCGCGCAAGCCAGCCCGGGTACAGCTTCGATCTGCTGACCGGCGAAGCCAGTCGCAGAACCTATCTGCTCGACGACATACTGCCAGCCGACGGGCGGTGGCAGCGCTGCTACCCGGCGCCTGCCCTGCGCAGTGGCTACCGCGCAGGAGATCTGGAATACCGGGCAGACCAGGTCCGGGCCCAGCTCCAGCGCTGAGATCCAACAACAAAGAGAACAAGGACAAGTACCCATGAACAAACCCGTTGCACTCATCACCGGCTGTTCCAGCGGTATCGGCCAGGCGCTGGCCCAGGTCTGTCTGGATGAGGGCTATACCGTCTATGCCACGGCGCGCAATCCCGACAGCCTGGCTCCGCTGACCAGCCGAGGCGCGCTGGCTGTCACCCTGGACGTGAACAACGCCGAACAGGTTGCCGCCTGTGCCGAACGTCTGCGCAGCGAGGCGGGCCGGCTGGACCTGCTGGTCAACAACGCGGGGTACGGTGCCATGGGCCCGGTACTGGATGCGGACCGCGCGACCCTGCTCAAGCAGTTCGACACCAATGTCTTCGCGCCGCTGGAAATGGTTCGCGCCCATGCCGATCTGCTGCGCGAGGCGCGCGGGCTGATCGTCAATATCGGCAGCGTCTCGGGAGTCACCACCACGCCCTTCTCGGGAGTGTACTGTGCATCCAAGGCGGCGTTGCACGCCCTGTCCGATGCCCTGCGTCTGGAACTGGCACCCTTCGGCATCCAGGTCCTCACGGTGCAGCCGGGTGCCATCGCCTCGGAGTTCGGCAACAATGCCAGTGCTGCCATCACCATGGCCGAGGACTCCTGGTTCAAGCCCTGGGAAAAGGCCGTCCAGGCCCGGGCCAAGGCGTCGCAAAACACCCGCTCCACCTCGGCCCGGGAGTTCGCCGAGGAGCTGATGGACTACATCCGCAAACCGCTGCGCCCGGAAACCGCGCTGATCGGCTCCGGCGCACGCAGCATGGTCCGCCTCAAGCGCTGGCTGCCGACGTCGATACTCGACACCCGGCTGCGCAAGCGCTTCAAGCTCGACCGCATGCTCTAAAAACACGAAACACTTTATTGCTGGCGGGCAGCGCCCGCCTTTGGCACTATCGCAGGCCTGATTTTCCCTGGAGAACTGCCCATGCGTTGGCTGCTACCCTTCTTTGCCGTATTCCTCATGGTCGGCCTGACCGTCCCCGATGCCGAAGCCCGTCGTATGGGTGGCGGCAAGAGCTTCGGCGCTGCCCCGATGCACAAGAGTCAGCCAGCCCAGCGCCAGCAGGCTCCGCAGCAGGCCACACCACGCAACCAGCAGACGAACCCCGCGGCCACCTCCGGCGCCAGCCGCTGGCTGGGCCCGCTGGCCGGCATCGCCGCCGGCGGCCTGCTGGCTGCCATGCTGTTCGGTGATGGTTTCCAGGGCCTGCAGCTGTTCGACATCCTGATCTTCGGCCTGCTGGCCTTCGTGCTGTTCAAGCTGTTCTCCCGCCGCAGCGCCCCGGTCATGCAGCGCCAGCCGCACCCGGCGGGTGGTCCGGTGCCAGCCCCGCAGCAGCAGCCGGTCTGGCCGAGCCAGAGCGCCTCCGCCCAGCCGGCAGCAGCCCCGGTCACCATGGACGCACCCGCCTGGTTCGATGCCGACAGCTTCCTGAAAGGCGCAGAGGAGCATTTCTATACCCTGCAGCGCCACTGGCGTGACAACGATGTGGCGGGCATGGCCGAATACCTGGACCCGGCCCTGCTGCAGCAGATGCTGGCCGAACGCAGTGCCAATCCGCCCAGCAGCAATGGCTTCGTCGAGCAGCTGGAAGCCCGTCTTGAAGGCATCGAGCAGCGCGAAGGCCGGACCATTGCCACCGTCGGCTTCACCGGCGTGGACCGAGAGTTCCCCACCGACGAGGGCGAACACTTCGATGAGAGCTGGCGGCTGGAACGTGCCGACGGGGACAACCAGCCCTGGATCATCTGCGGTATCCGTCAGAACTGATATCCGCATTGATCGCACCATGAAAAACCCCGGCTCAGGCCGGGGTTTTTTCTTTTATCGCAGGAAAGTGTCTGATCAGCGACGCACGGGGCGCTTCTGCAGTTTGCGCTGAAGGGTCCGGCGGTGCATGCCCAGTGCCCGGGCCGTAGCGGAGATGTTGCCGTCGTGCTCGGCCAGCACCCGCTGGATATGCTCCCACTGCAGGCGGTCCACCGACATGGGGTGCTCGGGCACCAGACTTTCCGGATCGGCTTGGTCCGACAGCAGCGCCGTGAGCACGTCGTCCGCATCGGCGGGTTTGCACAGATAGTTGCAGGCGCCCCGCTTGATGGCCTCCACCGCCGTGGTGATGCTCGAGTAGCCGGTGAGTATCACCACCCGCAGGTCGGGGTACAGCTCCAGCAGCCGGGGCAGCAGCACCAGGCCGGAGTCGCCCTCCATCTTCAGGTCCAGCACCGCATAGTCCGGCTTGCGCTGGCGCGCCAGCTGCATGGCTTCCTCGGCATCGCCTGCCGTTTCCACTTCCAGACCGCGGCGGGTCAGGGCCCGGGCCATTACCCGGGTAAAGGTCGGGTCGTCGTCGACCAGCAGCAGCAGGGGCTGGTCCTGCGGTTGGGTATTCTCAGTCATGCACGCTCCTCGCTAACATTCGATCTGCGCCGCATCCCGCAGGGCAGATCAGTCATGTTCCACTGGCAAGATTACCTCTGTGAGGGTACCCCCGCCATCCTGATTGAACAGTTTCACACTGCCGCCAATGCGCTCCACCGCGGCCTGGCTGAGAAACAGTCCGAGGCCGAAGCCCTTCTTGCCCTTGGTGGTGACGAAGGCGGTTCCCAACTGCTCGGCGATGTGCAGCGGCACACCCGGACCGTAGTCCCGGATGCACAGACGCAGTCGTTGTTGGTTCCATTCGAGGCCGATCTGGATGTTGTCCGGGCAGGCATCGGCGGCGTTGTTCAGCAGATTCAGGATCGACTGCCCCAGTTCGGGGCTGTCCTTGATCAGCGGCACCTTGCCATCGGGCAGCGGTCTCAGCCGGCAGCTGACCTCCGGACGCATCAGCTGCCAGCGCTCCAGCAGCCCGCGCAGCCAGCTGTCGGCGGCCTGCATGCTGTGCGGCTGGCTGCGATTGAACTCGGCACTGCGCACCATCTGCTGCAGGCTGGCCTTGCACTGGCGCACCTGCTCCTGCAGCAGCTCCAGGTCTTCCTGAATCTGCGGATCCTTGTTGTCCGCATGCAGATCCTTGAGCAACACGCTCATGGTCGACAGCGGTGTGGACAGTTCATGGGCCGCCCCCGCTGCGACACTGGCGATGCCCAGCAGCTGCGAATCGCGCATGCTCTGTTCGCGACGCTCGGCCAGCCGCTCGGCGTGCTTGCGCAGGGCCTCGGCCATGTGCACCACAAACAGGGTAATCAGCCCGGCACTCATGGCGAAGTTCAGCCACATGCCTATCACCCGGATATTGATCTGGTTTTCGCCGGTGCGCATCTCGAACAGTGGCAGGGGATGGTACCAGAACAGCAGCAGGCTGTAGGCGAGCATGGCGATGCTGGCCAGGGCGGCGGTATACAGCCAGGACAGGGTCGCCGCCGCTATGGTCAGGGGCACCAGGAAATAGGAGGCAAAGGGGTTGGTCGGCCCCCCGGCGTAGTACAGCAGGACGCTGTGAATGAGGATGTCGAACAGCAGCTGCATGCTGTATTCCAGATTGGTCACCGGCCAGCTGCGGGTCAGGCGCAGCAATGACAGCAGGCTGACCGCGCCGGACAGTCCCAGCGTCAGCAACAGTGGCAGCCACTCCAGGGCGAACAGCCCGCTGTACCAGGCGCCCAGGATGGAGATGGCCTGGGCCATCAGCACCAGCAGACGGATGATGATGACCCGCCACAGATTCTGCCGCGCCGGCGACAGGGCCAGCGTATTCAGGTTCATTGACAGTCGCTCAGCCACAACCTTGCTCCAGATAAGTCAGCCCTCGGCCGTTTCCGTGATACGGCATACGTGATATAGATTGGTGTCCCGACCCGCTGGAACCCTGTTGGCAGCCATGGGTCATAGATCAGTCATGGGGCCCGGGCCCCAGCATGTCACAAGGAGACCTTCATGCGCCCGCTTTTCCTGCTTCCGGTCATGGCGTGCCTCGCCACGGCCACGCCGGCACTGGCCGATTCGCTCAACTACAACCAGATTTCCCTGCGCGCCGAAGTCAGGCAGTCGGTGAACAACGACACCCTGACCGTCACCCTGTTCACCGAGGACCAGGATACCGACCCGGCGAAACTGGCCAATCGTATCACCACCCGCCTGAACAAGGGCCTGGAAGTTGCCCGCAAGAACACCGGCATCAAGGTCTCCAGCGGCAACCGTTCTACCCAGCCGGTGTACGACGAGAAGCGCGAGAACATCATCGCCTGGCGCGAACGCGGCGAGATTCGCCTTGAAGGAACCGATTTCGCCTCCCTGTCCGGCACCATGGGCGAGCTGCTGGGTGATCTGGCCCTGGGCAGCATGCAGTTCAGCCTGTCAGCCGACAGCCGCAGTGCCACCGAGGACGAGCTGATCAAGCGCGCCATAGCGGCGTTCCGTCAGCGGGCGGACATCGCTACCGAGAGTCTGGGCGGCAGCGACTACCGGATTGTCCACCTCAACCTCAACACCCAGTTCATGACGCCCCGCCCCTACATGCAGAGCGGCCGCATGATGGCCATGGCCGCCGACATGGAAATGGCCACGCCCGCGGTCGAGGGTGGCGAAGCCGACGTCCAGGTCAGCGCCGACGGCGTCATCGAGGTGCAGCTGCGCTGAGCTCCGCTCAGGGCCGCATGAAGGCATAGTCCTGATCCTCGTCGAGATTCTCGGCGAGGAAATTCAGCTCGTGGGCGATGTCCGCCGGGGTACGCCCACGCCTGTACACCGCCAGCACTTCGGTCATCAGCGCCCGGGCCAGCTCCTGTTCCCCGTACCCGGCCTGCTGCCCCTGCTCCAGCGCCTGCTGCATCACCTGTGCTGCCAATCCGTATACCGACATCTCGCACCTCCGCATGATCTGGAAAAAGGCTGATTGCACCATGCCTGGCAGGTGCATGCATTGATCTGGCTCAGTATCAGTGATCCCCGTCGTCGAACGGCTCCTGCAGATAGCGGTCGCTGTCGAAGGTCTCCACCCAGTGCGGCTGGAACACCACCAGCGCCGCTATGCCCATGCCGTTGATGAATCCCTCCGGGAACGCCACCAGGATCATGTACCCGGCCAGCTCCACCAGCGAGTCCGGTGCCCGCAGTTGTCCCGACCAGGCAAGCAGCCCCATGCCGGCAAGCATGGTGGCCACAGCCGCCAGCGCGGCGGCAAAGAAGCCGGCAATGAAGATGTAGAGAAACAGGTTGGTGGGTCTGAAGCGCTCCAGCAGCCGGCTCATGGTCACGGTGATCAGTACCGGCACGAGTATCCGCAGCAGGCCATTGGCGCCCAGTGCGCCGGCGTCATCCAACCCCAGGGCGACCAGCGCCAGCTGGGCCAGACTGGCGGCCAGCACCGCCAGCGGCCAGTCGAGCATCAGGGTGATGGCGGTCAGCCCGAGGAAGTGGAAGGTCAGGCCGTTGTCGAACTCCTTGCGCAGCAGCCACAGCACGAACAACACAAACACACTGCCAAACAGCAGGTGCTGACGCCGGCTGTCGGCCACCAGCTCGACCCAGGAAACGCGCGCCAGAGCCCAGAGCAGCACGCCCCCATACAGCAGCAGGCTGAGGATGATCTGGGTGGTGGTGAGCAGACTGACTGACAGCATGGGGTCCCCCGATGGCGGTGAAGCGGCAAGCGTGCAGAGCAATGATATCAGGAGGGCCACACCTGCAGGCAGCCGGGTGTGCAAAGCGTCCACACCGGGTATAGACTGAAGCTCGCAACCCGAGTTCTGAAAATCAATGACAACAAGCAGCACAGGGTGATACATGTCCAGCCGCCTCTACCCCGACGACCAGAAGCGCGTCGAGGAATACCTCAACCTGCCCCAGCACCGCGTCGAACGCAAACCCTTCCGGGTCTGGTGGCTACTGCTGATACTCACCGTCTCGGTGGCCGGTCTGGGACTGCTGTCCCGCTTCCTGGCCTGGACGGTTATCGGCTGATTTCAGGCCGCAGGTAGGCGTAACCCGACTTTTTCATCGACAGCCCTTTTTCAGGGTTGACAGCACCGCTGTGGCGGGTAAAATGGCGCGCCTCGACAGGGGATATATGGCCACAGCCCAATCCTCTGAAGGGTGTTTTCAGGATATGATTCCGCGATAGCTCAGTCGGTAGAGCAAATGACTGTTAATCATTGGGTCCCTGGTTCGAGTCCAGGTCGCGGAGCCAACCTGTCAATATTCGGGGTATAGCGCAGTCTGGTAGCGCGCCTGCTTTGGGAGCAGGATGTCGGGAGTTCGAATCCCCCTACCCCGACCATTTTTGAGCGGGTCGTTAGCTCAGCTGGTAGAGCAGTTGGCTTTTAACCAATTGGTCGCAGGTTCGAATCCTGCACGACCCACCACTCAAAACTTCCTGTTCGCCCTCTCCTCCTCAAATCCGCTTATCGTGTCCGTTCGGGATGATTGTCCAGGCGGGGCTTGATGCTGCGTGTTCGACCCTCCGGAGACCTCTTCGCGCCGGCGATCTATTGCAGCCTGCGGGCGCGCGCTGCGCGCCGTTCGCAGCGGGGGCGCTGCTCCTACAAAAGCTGAGCACCTCTCGATTCATCTGTAGGAGCAGCGCCCCGCTGCGAAAGCCCCCATGCCATCAGCACCCCAGAAACAACAAACCCGCCAGGCAGGCGGGTTTGTCACTTCAAGGGGTCAGCCTTACAGCTGCGGACCGGCCTTGACGATGGCTTCGGCCACATCGAACTTCTTGAAGTTCTGGATGAACAGGCCGGCCAGATCCCGGGCGGCGGCATCGTAGGCAGCCGGGTCAGCCCAGGTGTTGCGCGGGTTCAGCAGCTTGCTGTCAACACCCTCGACAGCCTTGGGCACGTCGAGGTTGATAACCGGCACGTGCTCGGTCTCGGCGCCGACCAGGGCGCCGGACTGGATGGCGGTGATGATGGCCCGGGTGGTGGGGATGCTGAAGCGGGTGCCCACGCCGTAACCACCACCGGTCCAGCCGGTGTTGACCAGATAGACCTTGCTGCCAAAGGCATTGATGCGCTTGATCAGCAGTTCGGCGTATACGCCGGCCGGGCGCGGGAAGAAAGGCGCGCCGAAGCAGGTGGAGAAGGTCGACTTGATGCCGCCGCCCGACCCCATCTCGGTGGAGCCGACCAGCGCAGTGTAACCGGACAGGAAGTGGTAGGCCGCCTGCTCGTTGTTCAGGATGGACACCGGGGGCAGTACACCGGTCAGGTCGCAGGTCAGGAAGATGATGGCGTTCGGCTCACCAGCCAGGTTCGCCTCAACACGCTTTTCGACATGCTCCAGCGGGTAGGCAGCGCGGGTGTTCTGGGTCAGGCTCACATCGGCGTAGTCAGCCTTGCGGGTCTGAGGATCGATGATGACGTTTTCCAGTACGGAGCCGAACTTGATGGCATTCCAGATCACCGGCTCGTTCTTCTGTGACAGGTCGATGCACTTGGCGTAGCAACCGCCCTCGATATTGAACACCACGCCTTCACCCCAGCCATGCTCGTCGTCCCCGATCAGGTTGCGTGCCGGATCGGCGGACAGGGTGGTCTTGCCGGTGCCGGACAGACCGAAGAACAGCGTGGTATCGCCATCGTCGCCGACGTTGGCGGCGCAGTGCATCGGCAGCACATCCTTGGCCGGCAGCAGGAAGTTCTGCACCGAGAACATGGCCTTCTTCATCTCGCCGGCGTACTGCATGCCGGCCAGCAGCACCTTGCGCTGGGCGAAGTTGATGATCACGCAACCATCGCTGTTGGTGCCGTCACGCTCAGGCTCGCAGACAAAGTGCGGCGCATTGAGGATCTGCCACTCGTCCTTGCCGGCAGGATTGTACTGTTCGGGATTGATGAACAGGGTACGGCCGAACAGGTTGTGCCAGGCGGTTTCGGTTTCCATGACCACAGGCAGGTAGTGTTCGGGGCTGGCGCCCACGTGTACACGCGAAGCGTAGCTGGGACCTTCGGCCAGATAATCCTCGACCCGGGTCCACAGGGCGTCGAACTTGTCAGCCGGGAACGGACGGTTGATGGATCCCCAGGCGATATCGGCGCTGGTGGACGGCTCGTCAACGATGAAACGGTCCATGGGCGAACGGCCGGTACGCTCACCAGTCTTCACGACCAGAGCTCCGGTATCGGCCAGCTGACCCTCATTGCGCTGGATCGCCGCCTCGATCAACTCGGCGATGCTCAGGTCGTTAAATACGGTATTGGTTGCTTGCGTCATCAAACTTAATCCTCTTCGGCTTGACCGAAATCTCCATAAGACCGACGGTTTCGGCCTCGCCCGTGGGGGTTACAGTTCCTCAAAAAATCAAGCGGCATGGCCGCGCAGGCGCGACATTATGCCAAAGAATTACGCGGCGCGCTAAGCCGAGCGCCGGGTGACCTCAATGCAGGCTTCTGGCATGCTCCCGGGCCTTGTCGAACAGCGTCTGCAGGGCAGCCTGATCAAAGCGGTAACAGGCATTGCAGAACTGGCAGTCCACCCTGATTTCGCCGCCCTGTTCGGCGAGCAGCGCGAAGGCATCCTCGCGTCCCAGGCTGATCAGCGCGTTACCCGAACGCTCCGGCGAGCAGCTGCAGCGGAAGCACACCGACTGCTCGTCGAACAGGCGCACATCCTCCTCATGGTACAGGCGGTGCAGTATGGTGCGATTGTCCAGGGCCTTCAGCTCCTCGACGGTGAGGGTGTCGGCCAGGGTGCTCAGACGATTCCAGGTCTCCTGACGGGCGGCCGGATCGGTTTCCCGGTTGGCCGGCAGCGCCTGCAGCATGAAGCCGCGCGCCATCTGGCCGTCGGCCAGCAGGCGGAAGCGGCTGGGCAATTGTTCGGAGCTGTCGAAGTAGCCCGCGAGCGCATCGGCCAGGCTGGTCCCGGTCAGCGCCACCACGCCCTGATAGCGCTGTCCACGCTCGGGGTCCACGGTAATCGCCAGTACGCCGTCGGGCATGAGCTCGGACAGCGTGTCACCGCTCAGTTCATCGGCATAGCGCGCAATACCGCGCACTTCCTGGCGACTGGAACACTCCACCATCAGGGTGGACAGGGGGCCGGAGGAACGGGCCTGCATGACCAGCAGTCCGTCGAACTTGATGGCGGTGGACAGCAGGACTGCGGCGGCAAGCATCTCCCCCAGCAGCGCCTTGACCGGTTCGGGATAGTCGTGACGGGCGAGGATCTCGCGATAACTCTCGTTCAGCGATACCAGTTCGCCGCGCACATCGGCCTGCTCGAAAATAAAACGCTGTGTGACATCCTGGGATGGCATGACGGGAACCTTCGAAAAACGTCGATTATAACCCACGACCCACAGAAGGGTATCCGCAAACTGACGGAGCGCCCCGCCCTCAGTCGCCCTGCTGCTCCTTGAACCGGTGGATCTGCCGGCGCTGCTTCTTGGTCGGGCGCTGCTCGCTGATCACCAGCCCCGGACCTGCGGCCTTGCGCGCGGCGGCAGCCTGTTCGCGCAGACGGATGCTTTGCGCAGTCTCCTCATAGAGCAGCTGCGCCTCGGGCGCGCCCCGGCGGGTCATGGAGATGGCGCGTATCACCACGGTACGATCATCGAAGCCCTGGCGGATTCGCAACTGGTCGCCTACTCTGGGCTCCTTGCTGGGTTTGCAGCGCTCGCCCGCGTAATGCACCTTGCCGCCTTCCACGGCGGCCTTGGCCAGGCCACGGGTCTTGAAAAAACGCGCCGCCCAGAGCCATTTATCGAGGCGCGGCTTGCTGTCTTCACTCATTGATGGGGGACTCCATGCATTTCTTCCGGCAGCCAGTGTATCAAGCTTGTTGAAAGGCCGATCATGGTCCATGATGCGCGCGATCAGAGCCCTGTGGCGGAGACAGCATGAAAACCTTTGACCATCTGAGCGTGATCGGTCTGCGCGAATGGATAGGCCTGCCCGAACTGGGCATCGACCGGGTCCGCGCCAAGGTGGACAGCGGCGCGAAAACCTCCGCCCTGCATGCCAGCGATATCGTCACCTTCTACCGCGACGGCGAAACCTGGGTGCGCTTCAAGGCACACACCGGCACCCGGCGCCACCCCAGGGACGTTGAATGCGAAGCCAGACTGGTCAGTTTCAGGCGGGTCAGGAGTTCCAATGGTCAGCTGCAGGAGCGCCACGTGATTCGCACCGACCTGGTGCTCGGTGACCAGCGCTGGCCGGTGGACTTCACCCTGACCTGCCGGGAATCGATGCGCTACCGCGTGCTGCTCGGCTGCAGCGCCATGCTCGATGGCCAGCTCGTGATCAACCCCGGACAACGCTTCGTCCAGGGCTTTCCCCAGACCGATCGAACCCTCAGAGGTTGAATAGAACACCATGAAAATTGCGGTACTGTCGCGCAACCCCAACCTCTACTCCACCCGGCGCCTGGTCGAGGCCGGACGAGAGCGCGGCCATGAGGTTCATGTCATCGACACCCTGCGTGCCTACATGAACATCGCCAGCCACAAGCCGAGCATCCACTACAAGGGGGC
Source organism: Halopseudomonas sp. Lyrl_26 (assembly GCF_051948695.1). Taxonomy (NCBI): domain Bacteria; kingdom Pseudomonadati; phylum Pseudomonadota; class Gammaproteobacteria; order Pseudomonadales; family Pseudomonadaceae; genus Halopseudomonas; species Halopseudomonas sp. Lyrl_26. The sequence continues at coordinate 26,601 of NZ_JAYJLH010000015.1, read as the reverse complement.
CGAGCTGGAGCCCTTCGACGCGGTGATTCCGCGCATCGGCGCCTCCATCACCTTCTACGGCACGGCGGTGCTGCGCCAGTTCGAGATGATGGGCGTGTTCCCGCTCAACGAATCGGTGGCCATCAGCCGCTCCCGGGACAAGCTGCGTTCGCTGCAGCTGCTGTCACGCAAGGGCGTGGGTCTGCCGGTGACCGGATTCGCCCACTCTCCCGACGACATTCCCGACCTGATCAGCATGGTCGGTGGCGCGCCGCTGGTGATCAAGCTGCTGGAGGGGACCCAGGGTATCGGTGTGGTGATGTGCGAGACCGAGAAGGCCGCCGAGTCGGTACTGGAAGCCTTCATGGGCCTGAAGGCCAACATCATGGTGCAGGAGTACATCCGCGAGGCCGGCGGGGCGGACATCCGTTGCCTGGTCGTCGGCGACAAGGTGATCGCCGCCATGAAACGCCAGGCGCGGCCGGGGGAGTTCCGCTCCAACCTGCACCGTGGCGGCAGCGCCAGCCTGATCAAGATCACCCCCGAGGAGCGCATGACCGCCGTGCGCGCGGCCAAGGTGATGGGGCTGAACGTGGCGGGCGTGGATATCCTGCGCTCCAACCACGGCCCGGTGGTAATGGAGGTCAATTCCTCGCCGGGACTGCAGGGCATAGAGTCGACCACCGGCAAGGACGTGGCCGGCCTCATCATCAGCTACATCGAGAAGAACGCTCGACCCAACCAGACCCGCACCAGGGGCAAGGGCTGAGAGCTGTCAGGCCTCCCGGACCTCGACCGGGCAGCCTGCCTCGATATCCCGCACCAGACTGAGATAGTCCTCCACCGCGGCGAACTCCTCGGTATCGCGTGGCTCACCGCGACTGTCGGGCTGACGCACCGCCAGCAGCTGGCCGATGCCGAACTGTCTGGCCGCGCGCAGGATGCCCAGACTGTCATCGATGAACAGGGTCCGCTCGGGGTCGAAGTCCACCTCGGCCCGCAGGGCCTGCCAGAAGCGCTGCTCCTCCTTCGGATAGCCGAAATCGTGGGAGCTGATCAGCCGCTGGAACCAGGTGCGCAGCTGTACCCGCTCCATCTTCAGGGACAGGGAATCGCGGTGTGCATTGGTGATCAGCACTACCTGGCGGCCACTGCGCTGCAGCGCCTGGAGGAAGAGGTCCGCATCGGGTCGCAACTGGATCAGATGCGCGACCTCCCGCTTCAGCTCGACGATCGGCAGATCCAGCTCGCGGGTCCAGAAGTCCAGGCAGTACCAGTCGAGCTGACCCTGGATGCGCTGCATCAGCGGAAAGATCCGTTCCCGGGCCCACTGCTCTGACTGGCCGTGCTTGCGGGCATAGCACCGCGGCAGGTACTCGACCCAGAAGTGATTATCGAAACGCAGATCCAGCAGGGTACCGTCCATGTCCAGCAGGACGGTATCTATGGTGTTCCAGTCAGGCATGGCAGTTGGGTTTTGAGCAGGTGGACGGCTATGATAACAGACCAGCCAGTGACCACGGAGATAGCATGCCGCAGAAGCCAGACATCCTCGACGCCCACATAGTCGCGAAAAGCCGCCTGTTCACCGTGGAACAGGTGCAGCTGCGGTTCAGCAACGGCACCGAACGTACCTATGAACGCCTGGTCAGCTCCGGCTCCGGTTACGGCGCGGTGATGGTGGTGGCGCTGAAGGATACCCGCACGGCCCTGCTGATCGAGGAGTACTGTGGCGGCACCCAGGAATATGAGCTGTCCCTGCCCAAGGGTCTGGTCGAGCCCGGTGAGGACGTGCTGGATGCGGCCAACCGCGAACTGATGGAGGAAGCCGGGTTCGGTGCCAGGCAGCTGGAGCTGCTGGGCAAGCTGTCCCTGTCACCGGGCTACATGAGCCAGAGCATTTCCGTGGTGCTGGCCCGGGACCTGTACGAGAAGCGCCTGCCGGGCGACGAGCCCGAGCCCATCCGGGTCGACAGTGTCGATCTGTATGACCTCAGCGGTCTCATGAGCCGTCCCGGCTTCTCCGAAGGCCGCGCGCTGGCTGCGCTCTACCTGGTGCGGGATCTGCTGGAACAACGTGGAGAGCTGAGTCGATGACCCTGCCCTTTGCCGTTGAAGCCCTGTGCCAGCTGGCCCGGGACGCCGGCGAAATCGCCCTGCCCTGGTGGCGCCAGGACCCCGAGGTGATCACCAAGGCTGATGATTCGCCGGTCACCGCCGCCGATCTGGCCGCCAACAGACACATCATGCAGGGTCTCCAGGCCCTGACCCCGGATATTCCCATCCTCTCCGAGGAAGCGGCCGATGTACCCTACGAGGCGCGCCGGCACTGGACGCGCTTCTGGCTGGTCGATCCGCTGGATGGCACCCGGGAGTTCATCGCCGGCACCGACGAATTCACTGTCAACATCGCCCTGATCGAAGCGGACCAGGTGCGTTTCGGTGTGGTGGGCGTCCCCGCACGCGGCGTGCTCTACTGGGGCGGCGCCGGGCTGGGCAGCTGGCGCCGGCAGGGCGATGGGCCCGCCGAGCCGATCCGCTGTCGCGCCCCCGCCGAGCCCCTGCGGGTGGTCGCCAGCCGCCGCCACAGCAGTCCCGACCAGGAAGCCCTGCTCGAACGCCTGCAGGCCGCCCGTAGCCTGGAGTTGACCAATGTCGGCAGCTCGCTCAAGTTCTGTGTACTGGCCGAAGGCAGCGCCGATCTCTACCCGCGTTTTGCCCCCACCAGCCAGTGGGATACCGCCGCCGCCCAGGCCGTAGTGGAAGGGGCCGGTGGTCAGGTGCTGGGACTGGATGGCCGGCGTTTTCACTACCCCCAGCGCGCCGACTGGCTGAACCCCTGGTTCATCGCCACCGGCTTGCCTGACGGAGCACTGACCCGATTGCTGCTCGACTAGCTAGACTGGGAGCTGATCCCACCCCATTCATTCAGGATTCAGGAGTCGGCCATGTTCTTCCGCACCGTGCCCGAGCACAAGATGCGCCTGCCCACCGCCGAGGAAGCCCTGCCCGGCAGGGCCGAACCCGTAGTCACCAGCGAGATCCACGCCGTACTGGGCACAAGGATACAGCCCCCCTTCCCCGCCGGCCTGCAGCAACTGGTGGTGGGCATGGGTTGTTTCTGGGGCGCCGAGCGGCTGTTCTGGCAGCTCGAAGGCGTGTACAGCACCGCCGTCGGCTACAGCGCGGGACTCACGCCCAACCCGACCTATGAGGAAGTCTGTTCGGGCCTGACCGGACACAATGAGGTGGTGCTGGTGGTATTTGACCCCGAGAGGCTGCCCCTGGAGGAGTTGCTGCGGGTCTTCTGGGAGAACCACGATCCCACCTCCGGCATGCGCCAGGGCAACGATCTGGGCACCCAGTACCGTTCGGGCATCTACACCTTCGACCTCTATCAGCGCGCCGTGGCCGAAGCCAGCCGCGCCCAGTATGCCGATGCCCTGCAGGCCGCCGGTCTTGGCCCGATCACCACGGAGATTGCTCCGGCTGGGGAGTTCTATTACGCCGAGGACTACCATCAGCAGTATCTGCACAAGAATCCGGGCGGCTACTGCGGCATCGGCGGCACCGGAGTTTGCATGAGGTAATAGTTTTTTACTTGCGAATTCAGCGGATTGCTAATAAAACATCCGCTCTGCAACAAGCATGACTGGCCCCGCGGCCCGGTCATGCCGGTCTGACGCTCTTCGGACATCAGAGCGCGATAATAATCATCCCTCTACCAGATTCAGGCACTCCGGAGCCCATGCTGTTACTGATACTGACACTGATCCCCTTCATCGGGTGCGCGCTGGCGGCCATGTTGCCGGTCAATGCACGCAATCAGGAAGCATGGCTTGCAGCGGCCATCGGTCTGGCAGGGCTGGTCATACTCGGTTGCCTGTTCCCGCAGATCAACAGCGGCGAGGTGGTCCGCCAGCAGATCGACTGGATGCCCGAGTACGGTCTGAACCTGGTATTGCGCATGGACGGTCTGGCCTGGCTGTTCAGTCTGCTGATCGTCGGCATTTTCCTGCTGGTAGTGGTATACGCCCGCTACTACATGTCACCGGAAGATCCGGTGCCGCGCTTCTTCTCCTTTCTGCTGGCGTTCATGGGCGCCATGCTCGGTGTGGTGCTGTCGGGCAACCTGATCCAGCTGGTGATGTTCTGGGAACTGACCAGCCTGTCCTCCTTCATGCTGATCGGCTACTGGCACCACCGCGCCGACGCCCGCCGGGGTGCCCGCATGGCCTTCACCGTCACAGCCAGCGGCGGGCTCTGTCTGCTGGCCGGGGTACTGATGCTCGGGCACATCATCGGCAGCTATGATCTGGATGTGGTGCTCAACTCCGGCGAAACCCTGCGCGACCATGACTGGTACCTGCCGACCCTGATCCTCATTGCCCTGGGCGCGCTGACCAAGAGCGCTCAGTTCCCGTTCCACTTCTGGCTGCCCCATGCCATGGCTGCACCCACTCCGGTGTCCGCCTACCTGCACTCGGCAACCATGGTCAAGGCCGGGATCTTCCTGCTGATGCGCCTGTGGCCGATACTCTCCGGCACCCCGGAGTGGACCTGGATCATCGGCGGCGCCGGGGTCTGCACCCTGCTGCTGGGCTCCTTCATTGCCATCTTCCAGCACGATCTCAAGGGGCTGCTGGCGTACTCGACCATCAGCCATCTGGGGCTGATCACCGCCCTGCTGGGCATAGGCACCCCCCTGGCCATGGTCGCAGCCATATTCCATACGCTCAACCATGCCACCTTCAAGGCGTCGTTGTTCATGGCCGTGGGCATCATCGACCACGAAAGCGGTACCCGCGACATGCGCAAGCTCAGTGGCCTGTACCGGCTGATGCCGCATACCGCCACCTTGGCGATAGTGGCTTCCGCCGCCATGGCCGGGGTGCCCTTCCTCAACGGCTTCATTTCCAAGGAAATGTTCTTTGCCGAGACCCTGATGGTCGGCAGCAGCGACAATTGGTGGATGCCCATGGCGGCAGTGACCATGGGCGTGTTCAGCGTGGCCTACTCGCTGCGCTTCATCAACGTGTTCTTCGGCAAGCCGACCACCGACCTGCCCAGTATCCCCCATGAACCGCCGCGCTGGATGCGCTTTCCGGTGGAGGTGCTGGTGGTATTCTGCCTCATCGTCGGCATCATCCCCGGGCTGAGCGTGGGTCCACTGCTGCACAACAGCGTACAGTCGGTGCTCGGTGACATGACCCCCTACTACAGCCTGGCGCTCTGGCATGGCTTCAACATCCCGCTGGTCATGAGCTTCGTTGCGCTGGGCGGCGGCGTGCTGTTCTATACGGTGCTGCGTGTGCGCTTCAACCTTCAGCAGGTCGACCGGGTGCCGGTGCTGTACCGCTTCAACGGCAAGCAGGCCTACGAGAACATCATGCTGGAGATGCGCAGCACTGCCTCGCGTCTCGAGCGTCTGCTGGGGACCCGACGCCTGCAGCCGCAGCTGGTGCTGATCGTTTCGGTCTGCCTCTTCGCCGGCATAGCTGTGGCAGCCAGCGCCCCCGGAGTATGGGCGGCGGTGCAACCCAGCACCCCGCACTTGCCCTTCGCGGCCCTGTGGCTGATCGGCTGCGTCTGCGCCGTGGCTGCCGCCTGGCAGGCCAAATATCACCGACTGGCGGCGCTGGCGCTGGTCGGCGGCGCCGGTCTGGTGGTCTGCCTGACCTTCCTCTGGCTGTCCGCTCCGGACCTGGCGCTGACCCAGCTGATGGTGGAAACCGTGACCACGGTGCTGATCCTGCTGGGCCTGCGCTGGCTGCCGCCGCGGCTGCTGGATATCGAGCGCGACAAGCGGGAGAACCGCATTGCCCGCTCGCGCCGCACCCGGGACTTCATCCTCGCCGTGGCGTCGGGTCTGGCCATGGCAGCCATCAGCTATCTGGTGCTGATGCTGCCGGCCGGCGCCGGTATCGGCGGCTTCTTCCTCGAGCGCTCGCTGTCCGAGGGTGGCGGCAGCAACGTGGTCAACGTGCTGCTGGTGGATTTCCGCGGCTTCGACACCATGGGCGAGATCGCGGTACTGGGCATTGTTGCCCTGACCGTGTACGGCCTGCTGCGGCGCTTCCGTCCGGCGCCGGAAAGCATGGCCCTGCCGCCGCAGCAGACCAACCCCGTAGACCCCGCCGGTTCGCAGCAGCCCGCGGAGCAGGCCGAAACGGGTTACCTGATGGTGCCCGGCGTCTACCTGCGTCTGCTGCTGCCGATGATTCTGGTGTGCGCCCTGTACTTCTTCATGCGCGGTCACAATCTGCCGGGGGGCGGCTTCGTCGCCGGTCTGCTGTTCTCGGTCGGCATCATCATCCAGTACATGCTGGCAGGTACCATCTGGGTCGAATCCAGGCTGCACCTGCAACCGCACCGCTGGCTGGCGCTGGGCCTGGCCCTCGCCGTGCTGACCGGACTGGGCGCGCTGGTGGTGGGCTACCCCTTCCTGACCAGCCACACCGCCCATTTCGAGCTGCCAATGCTCGGCGAGCTGCACCTGCCCAGCGCCTTCTTTTTCGATCTGGGCGTGTTCAGCGTGGTGGTGGGCGCCACCATGCTGATACTCACCGCCCTGGCGCACCAGTCGCTGCGCAGCCACCGCCTGCCGGTGGCCGCCATCGATGCGGCTGATGCTACCGGACAGGAGACAAACTGATGGAAGCCGTCATCGCCATTGCCATTGGCGTACTCTTTGCCTCGGGCGTCTGGCTGATCCTGCGCCCGCGTACCTTCCAGGTGATCATCGGCCTGCTGCTGATCTCCTATGCGGTCAACCTGTTCATTTTCATCATGGGCCGGCTGTGGGTGAACAAGCCGCCGCTGACCCTGGAGAAGACGGTTGACCCGGCGCTGTTCGCCGACCCGGTCCCTCAGGCCCTGGTGCTCACCGCCATCGTCATCGGCTTCGCCACCACCGCCCTGTATCTGGTACTGCTGCTCACCTCCCGGGGTCTGACCGGAACCGACCACGTGGATGGCAAGGAACCCCGTCAATGAGCTTCTGGGCTGATCAACTGATACTCCTGCCCATCCTGCTGCCGCTGCTGTTTGCCGCAGCGCTGGTCCTGCTCAGCGGCCGCCGGCAGCAACTGAAGTTTGCCATCAACCTGATCGGCACCCTGGCCCTGCTGGCCACCGCGATCACGCTGTTCTGGTTCACCGATCGGGAGGTCTGGCCCCAGGGCGTCGGCGTTTACCTGGCGGCCAACTGGGCGGCGCCCTTCGGTATCGCCCTGGTGGTCGATCGCCTGTCAGCGCTGATGCTGACCCTCTGTGCCGTTATCGCACTGGCGGCACTGGTGTTTTCCTACCGCCGCTGGAGCCGCGCCGGGGTGCACTTCCATTCCCTGTTCCAGTTCCTGCTGGCGGGTATCAACGGCTCCTTCATCACCGGTGACCTGTTCAACCTTTTCGTGTTCTTCGAAATCATGCTGGCCGCTTCCTACGGCCTGCTGCTGCTCGGTCTGCAATCGGAGCGGATCCGGGCCAGCATGCAGTATGTGGTGATCAACCTGGTGGCCTCCTCCTTCTTCCTGATCGGCGTGGCCCTGATCTATGCTGCCGCCGGCACCCTGAACATGGCCGATCTGGCGGTGCGCGCCAGCACCATGGGCGAAAGCGAGCGGCTGCTGCTGGAAATCGGCGCAGCGGTGCTGGCCATCGTATTCCTGATCAAGAGTGCAGTCTGGCCGCTGGGCTTCTGGCTGCCGACCACCTATGCGGCCGCCGCGCCCCCGGTGGCCGCGATGCTGGTGCTGATGACCAAGGTGGGCATCTATGTACTGCTGCGCCTGTGGCAGCTGGTGTTCGCCGAGCAGACCGAGCTGCTCAATGCCCTGTCCGGTGCGGTGCTGGTGACTGGCGGCCTGCTGACCCTGGCCTTCGGCACCATCGGCATGCTCGGCAGCCAGGAACTGGGACGCATGGCAGGCTTCAGCGCCATCATCTCCTCGGGCACCCTGCTGGCCGCCCTGGGCTATGGTGAGCCCCGGGTGATCAGCGCCGCCCTGTTCTACCTGATCAGCTCCACCCTGGCAGTGGCCGCCTTCATGCTGCTGATGGAGCTGATCGAACGCATCCGCAAACCCAGTGCCGCGGTACTGGCCCTGACCATGGAGGCCTTCGCCATCGATGACGCTCCCGAGGAGTCCGCCGGGGTGGTGATTCCCGCCGCCATGGCCTTCCTCGGTCTGTCCTTCGTCGCCAGTGCCCTGATCATGGCCGGTCTGCCGCCACTGTCCGGCTTCATCGCCAAGTTCGCGCTGTTCCACGCCCTGCTCAATCCGACCGGCATGTTCACCGATAACACCTATGTCGCCGATCCGCTGGCCTGGACCATACTCGCGCTGATCATCCTGTCCGGGCTGGCAGCGATCATCTCGCTGATGCGCTACGGCGTGCGGACCTTCTGGGCCGCAGCGGATGCCACGGCGCCGCGCCTGCAGCTGAGCGAGGCCCTGCCGATTACCGTGCTGCTGGCCCTGTGCATCACCATCAGCCTGGCGGCCGGCCCCACCAGCCGCTATCTGGACCGTACCGCCGACGCCCTGCACGATCCGGGGCGGTATATCGAGCGGGTGATGTCGACGCCGGCGGTGCCTGGCGTGGTCAGCACCACCGGAGGTGATTCATGAGGCGCTGGCTACCGACCCCGCTGATTTCCCTGTCCCTGCTGGGGCTGTGGCTGATGCTCAATCAGACCCTGCACCCGGCCCACCTGCTGCTGGGCGCGGTGATCGCCATTGCCATCCCCCTGCTGGTAGCCCCGCTGCGTCCGACCCCGGTACGGGTGTCGCGACCGCTGACCGTGATCAGGCTCACCATCTCCTCGCTGATCGAGATACTGCGCTCGTGCTTCAACGTCTGCACGCTGATCCTGTTCCGCTCCAGGGGGCTGAACACCCAGTTCATCCGTATTCCGCTGGATCTGCGTGACCCCCACGGTCTGGCGGTGCTGGCCTGCATCATCAACTCCACGCCCGGCACCGTGTGGGTGGAGATCATCCCGGGCACCAACGATCTGGCCCTGCATGTCTTCGACCTGCATGATGCCAACTGGTGGGTAAACATGATCAAGACCAAGCTGGAGCAGCCCTTGATCGAGATATTCGAACAGGAGAAAGCATGACAGGCCTGATGCTGACCGCCGCGCTCGGCTTCGCCCTGCTGTGTGTGATGCTGGCGCTGATCTTCTGCGGTATCCGCCTGCTGCTCGGTCCGACCGCCCAGGACCGAGTGCTGGCGCTGGATTCACTGTGGATGGCGGCGATGCTGTTCATCCTGCTGCTGGGCATCCGCTTTTCCAGCGTGGTCTATTTCGAGGCGGCGCTGCTGGTCGCGCTGATCGGCTTCGTATCCTCGATCGCCCTGGCCAAGTTCCTGATCCGCGGGGAGATCATAGAATGACCGGTTTCCTCACCCGGCCCATGGCCGATCTGAGTATCTGGCTGGCCCTGCCCATCGCGCTGCTGCTGGTGCTCGGCGGACTGATCACCCTGATCGGCGCCCTGGGCCTGCTGCGGCTGCCGAATTTCTATCAGCGCATCCACGGGCCGGCGGTCTTCATCACTGTAGGCACCGGCTGTTTCCTCATCGCATCCATGCTGTATTTTTCCGGCACCCTTGAACGCCCCGTGGTACACGAGCTGCTGATCACCGCCTTCGTGCTGCTCACCGCGCCCATAGTCTCCATGCTGACCATGCGCGCGGCGGTGTACCGCGATCTGCGTGCACGGCGCAAGGCCAGCGACGAGCCAACGACCGCCTATCAGTTTCCGGACGACGAATAACGGGGAGGGAGACGGGGGCGACCGGAGCCGCCCGCGGATCAGAGGGGTTCAGGGGGGTTGGTGGCGACAGCCAGACCCGGCATCATCAGACTGGCCAGGCGTAACAGGTGGCTGCCCTGCCTGATCAGCAGGCCTGGCCCATTGGCACCCAGCAGTTTGCCGGCGAGCAATCCAAGGGCCAGCCCACCGCCTATCCAGTACAGCGGTGACACCCCCTTCAGTGCGGTCAGGCGTTCACGTCCATCCAGTTTCAGCAGCGCCATCTCGATGGCCAGCTGTTCATCCAGTTGCTGAATCTGTTTCTGAAGTATCTTGCGTCCCATGGATCTGCTCCTTCAAAGCGTCGAGCTGACGGCGGGTAGCCGGAAAGCGCAGGCTGGCGGAGAGTTTTCGACAGTAGGCTGCCACGATCCCGAGCATCAGCAACTGCAGCGCAATGAAACCCGCGAGGCCCCAGGCGACAGACCCCAGCCAGGTGAAAACCAGCCAGGCCAGCAGCACCGACAGCCCGGTCCAGGCCAGAATGGCTACCGGGATCATCGCCAGGGCAAGCAGCAGCATGCGGCCGGAGTCCCCGGCCGCCAACCGCAGCTCCATACCCGCCAGGCGAACCAGATCCCCGCCGACCAGAGCTGCATGTTCCAACCACTGCGCGGAGGATTTCAGCTCGTCCAGCACCGGCTGGGATTGCCGGGGTTGGCCCCCGACATCTCCGCTCTCGGGGACGTCGTCCCCCGGCACCCTGCTCATTTCCGGGAGGTCAGCTGGGCAACCAGGAAACCGGCGGCAAAGGCGATGCCCAGGGTCACCAGCGGCTTGTCGTGCAGGTAACCGTTGGCATGATCGCAGAGCTCGGTAGCCTTGCTCTTGCCCTTGGCCAGCTGCGCCTCGGCATCATGCTTCCAGTCCATCCCCGCCGCTTCGGCTGCATGACGGAAATGCTCCTTGGCTTCCATCAGCTTGCTGTAGGCGGCAGCCACGGCTTCCTTGCCGGACTCGATCTCTTCCCTGCGATCGTTGCTCTGGTTTACTACGGGTCCGTTCTTGTCAACAGCACTCATGTTCAGGGCTCCTTGATAGCTTCGAATTGGCCGGACGCCAGGGCGCCGACATAGTACTTGACTACCGAAGCGCCCCCGGTGTTCCCGCTATATCCGCCTCAGGGTTCCCCGACCAGCCAGTCCATCCGCCATCCGCCCCCCGGGGCGTGGGCCAGCTGGGAGGCCAGCCAGGGCAGCACTGCCTCCAGCTCCTCCCACAAAGGCCAGGGCGGATTGATCAGCATCAGCCCCGACCCGTTGAGCCCGAGGCCGGTGTCGATAGGTCGAACATGCAGCTCGACACGCAGCACCTTGGGTACCTCGGCCTCGGCGATGCGGCGATAGAAATCACGCAGCAGGCGCTCGTCCTTGATCGGGTACCAGAGAGCAATCACGGTCTGGCGCATGCGGCCGATGGCCTGCTGCACGCCATCCACGCAGCGTTGCAGGTCATCGCTCTTCTCGAAGGGCGGATCCAGCAGCCACAGGGCGCGCTTTTCCGCGACCGGCAGGAAGGCTTTGGGCAACTCGTAGCCATCGCGGTGGTGCACGGCAACGGCCGGGTGCCCGGCAAAATGCTCGCGCAGGGTCGCGGCATCCTCCAGGTGTAGCTCACTCAGAATCATCCGGTCCTGCTCGCGCAGCAGATCCGCCGCCAGCTGCGGTGAGCCGGGGTAGAACCGCAACGCCCCGTCCGGATTCTGCCGCGCCACCGCAGCGCGGTAGTCGGCGAGCAGTTCGGGCAGGTCGTCCCGCTCCCAGAGCCGTCCGATGCCATCGAGATACTCGCCGGTACGGCTGGCGTCGTCGCCCTGCAGGTCGTAAAGCGCGGTGCCCGCATGGCTGTCGAGATAGCACAGCGGGGTCGTCTTGCGCTGCATCAAGTTGAGCACGCGCAACAACACGGCATGCTTGAGTACGTCGGCATGGTTGCCGGCGTGGAAACTGTGACGGTAGTTCATCCAGCTGGCCCCGTGATCAGCGGTTCAATTCGCGCCAGGCGTCCAGCCGACGCACCTTCTGACCCTGTTTGCGCAGGGCAAGCAGCAGCGCCGGGCGCACCTCGTCGTCGACCAGCGGGTACTGCTCGAGCAGCGCCTGCAGCTTGTTCAGCTCGCCATACAGGTGATCCACCTGGGGAAGAGCAAGGAACTGGCGGAAGCTCCCCAGCAGGAAGCCCAGTCGCTGCAGACGCGGCTGCTGGGCCAGCCACAGCTCGACGTCACGGTCATCGTCATTCTGGTGGGGTACGCGCAGTTCCTGGATCTCCCGGGCCACCGCCGCCAGCAACCAGCGCGGCAAGGTCAGTGCGCCTACCCGATCACCCCGGGGTGGACGCTCCTGCTTCCAGGCGCCGGTATGCAGCCAGAGGGCAAGCCCGAGGAACAACTGGCCCCAGGCCGGATCGTTCTGCGTGCCGTCGAACAGCTCCGGCGCCTTTTCCCTGGCCCGCCGGCCATCCTCATCATCGGCCCAGCCGGCCAGCACCAGCGGCCGGTACTCCGCCAGCAGGCTGTCCAGACGGGGGGTGAAGCGCTGGGTCGAGCTGCGCGGCACGCCCAGATCGAACACGCTGAAGAAGGCCCGCAGATCCACCAGCCTCGCCACCAGCTCCCGGAACAGGCGCCACTGACCGCTGAAACGGTACTGCTCGGCCAGACGCTGGGTATGCCCGAGCAACTGCCAGCCGGCTGCCGCCACCACCTCATCCACCGTGGTCTGCTCGCTCCAGGGATGGGCCGGCAACTGCAGCTCATAGCTGGCGGGGTCGTACAGCCGGTAGCCGCGCTCGGCCTTGCTGATGTCGCAGGGTATCAGGGCAATATCGGCCGACAGGCTGGTCGCCAGCTCCAGCAATGCCACGACGGGGCCGCTACGCAGTTCCAGCTCGAACTCACAGATCGGCTCGGCACGGCCATCGGCCAGCACCTGCCCCTGATCCAGCGCGACCTCCACCTGCACCGGTTGGCCTTCGTGCTCCCAGTTCAGCAGCGCCTTGGTGCGCTGGAAATCGGTGGTGAACACCGGCTGCAGCAGCAGTTTGTCCAGGGTCGCCAGGCTGGCCGGCCAGCAGCTGTCATCCAGCAGCGTCAGGTCCAGACCGGGACCATCGGTGGGCCAGTCCCATTCGTTGCGTTCAGACAGCCCGGCCACGCTCTGGCCCTTGCTCTTGAGTGTCTGGATGTACTGTTCGCCGTCCCTGCGTACACGCAGGGCCACCCGGGCCAGGGCCAGATCCCGCTCCGCCGTGTCGTAGTACTGGTTGTACAGGGTGCCGGTGTGCCACTCTCCGGTTCTGCGCCTGTTCAGCAGCGGATGCTCCCGCAGGCTGGTGATCGCCGCCGGGCTGACCCGCAGCTTGATCTCTGTTTCCTTGTCCATACTCTGTCTCATACCTGGTTGCACCACCCTCAACGGTGATACAGCGTCTATTCTGATTGTGGCCTTTTTATTGCTATCGGGTGACCACCCGTGCGAACCGGGCTTATAATTACGCCCCCTTCATGCCTTGGAGCCTGGAATATGCCCAACAATCCCTTTCTGAACCTGTTCGGTCGCTCCCCCATCGGGCCGATGCAGCGACACATGGCCAAGGCACACGAATGCGCAGCGCAGCTGATTCCCTTTATCGATGCCCTGATGGCGGAGGATTGGGTCGAGGCCGAGCGCATCCAGCAGCAGATATCCCACCTTGAACGCGAAGCCGATCAGATGAAGAAGAATATTCGCGTCAGTCTGCCCAACAGTCTTTTCCTTTCGGTTCCCCGCTCGGATCTGCTGGAGCTGCTCAGTGTACAGGACAAAGTAGCCAACCGCGCCAAGGATATCGCCGGGTTGATGCTGGGCCGCAAGATGAAGATTCATCCGGATGTGCAGCCCGCATTCAGAAGCTTCGTGGTTCGCTCCGTGGACGCTTCTGCCCAGGCTCTGAAGGCCATTGGCGAGTTGAGCGATCTGATGGAAACCAGCTTCGCAGGCCGTGAGGTCAAGCTGGTGGAGAATCTGATCGATGAACTGGAGCGCATCGAGCATGATACCGACGAGATGCAGATCAAACTGCGGGCCGCGCTCTACCAGCGCGAAGCCGTATTGCCCCCGGTGGACGTGATGTTCACCTACCAGGTCATCGAGTGGATCGGTGATGTGGCGGACCGGGCAGAGCGGGTAGGGAACCGCCTGGGAATCATCATGGCCCGCTGACGGGCCATCTCACTTCCATCCAAATGAGTTCTGACTTATGACCCTGATAGCAGAATATGGCACCATCCTGCTGGTGCTGGCCTGCCTGTTCGGTTTCTTCATGGCCTGGGGCGTCGGCGCCAACGACGTGGCCAATGCCATGGGCACCTCGGTCGGCTCCCGGGCCCTGACCATCAAGCAGGCGATTCTTATCGCCATGGTCTTCGAGTTCCTCGGCGCCTACCTGGCCGGGGGTTCCGTGACCCAGACCATCCGCAGCGGCATCGTCGACTCCTCGATGATCGGCCCGGAGCAGATGATCTTCGGCATGCTGGCCGCGCTGCTGGCAGCGGGTACCTGGTTGCTGATCGCGTCCATCAAGGGCTGGCCGGTCTCCACCACGCACTCGATCATCGGCGCCGTGATCGGCTTTGCCGCGGTCGGCGTATCAGTGGAGTCGGTGCACTGGGGCGGCGTCGTGCCGATCGTGTCCAGCTGGATCATCTCGCCCCTGCTGGCGGGGAGCATCTCCTTCATGATCTTCGTCACGGTGCACAAGCTTATCCTGGATACGGATAACCCCTTCGCCAATGCCAAGCGCTACATTCCCATCTACATGTTCGCGGTGGGTTTCATCATTGCCCTGATGACCCTGACCAAGGGCCTCAAGCACGTTGGCCTGGACCTGAACAATGTGGAAAGTTTCGGCCTGTCACTGCTGTCCGGTACGGTGGTGACCGTCCTCGGCGTCGCGCTGATGAGCCGCATCAAGGAGGAACAGGATGACAGCCGGCATCTGCAGGGAGTGGAGCGGGTCTTTGCCATCCTGATGATCTTCACCGCCTGCTCCATGGCCTTTGCCCACGGCTCCAATGACGTGGCCAACGCCGTCGGGCCGCTGGCAGCCATCGTCGGTGTGCTGCAGTCGGGCACCATCCAGCCGCAATCCACCGTACCGGGCTGGGTACTGCTGCTGGGCGCCCTGGGCATCGTGGTGGGTCTGATCACCTACGGTTACCGGGTCATCGCCACCATCGGCAAGCACATCACCGAACTGACCCCCAGCCGCGGTTTTGCCGCAGAGCTCGCTGCCGCCTCCACCGTGGTCGGTGCCTCCGGCCTGGGCCTGCCGGTCTCCACCACCCACACCCTGGTCGGCGCCATTCTCGGCGTGGGCATGGCCCGGGGTATCGCCGCGCTCAACCTGCGGGTGATCGGCACCATCTTCACCTCCTGGGTGGTCACCCTGCCCGCCGGCGCCATCCTGTCGATCATCTACTTCCTGATCTTCCGGGCCATTTTCGGCTGACGCCGCCGCCCGACTGACGTAAGCTGCTGTTTCAGCTACGACCCTGCGGTCCGCACCGCGACCGCAGGGTGTTCAGTCAGGAGTTGCCATGCCCCTTCCCTCCCTCAAGGCGCAGTTCGCTGCCCTGCTGCAGACCCCCTCGATCAGCTGTACCCAGCCGGATCTCGACCAGTCCAACCTGCCGGTCATTCACCTGCTGGCGGACTGGCTCGGCCAGCTCGGCTTCGACTGCCGCATCCAGCCCGTGCCGGACGCGCCGGGCAAGGCCAATCTGATTGCCAGCCTGGGCAGCGGACCCGGCGGACTGGTGCTGGCAGGCCATACCGATACCGTGCCCTGCAACCCCGAGCGCTGGCAGCACGATCCCTTCAGCCTGACCGAGGCCGATGGCCGCTGGTACGGGCTGGGCAGCTGCGACATGAAGGGCTTCTTCCCGCTGATCATCGAGGCCCTGCGGCCGCTGCTCGATCAGCCGCTGAAGCAGCCGCTGATCATCCTCGCCACCGCCGACGAGGAAAGCGCCATGGGCGGCGCCCAGGCACTGGTGGCGGACGATCTGCTCGGTGCCCGCCATGCGGTGATCGGTGAACCCACCGGGCTGCAGCCGATCCGCATCCACAAGGGCATCCTGATGGAGCGGGTGGATATCATCGGTCAGGCCGGACATTCCTCCGACCCGAGCCTGGGACGCAACGCCATCGAGGCGATGCACCAGGTCATCAGCGAGCTGCTGGAGCTGCGTCGCAGCTGGCAGGCACAGTGGCACAACCCGCTGTTCAGCGTTCCGACCCCAACCCTGAACCTGGGCTGCATCCACGGCGGCGACAACCCCAACCGCATCTGTGGCCGCTGCGCCCTGGAGTTCGACCTGCGCCCCCTGCCCGGAATGGAACCCGAGGCCCTGCGCGCGGCCATCGCCCAGCGCCTGGCAGTGGTGGCCGAACGGCACCGAGTGGAAATCGATTACCAGCCCCTGTTCCCCGGCGTCGCCCCGCTGGATACCCCGGCCAGTGCCGAGATTGTCCGGGCCTGCGAACAGCTCACCGGCTACAGTGCCGGCAGCGTGGCCTTCGCCACCGAAGGCCCCTACCTCAACCAGCTCGGCCTGCAGACAGTGATCCTCGGTCCCGGCGACATCGCCCAGGCCCACCAGCCGGATGAGTACCTGGCGATGGAGCGGATCGAGCCCACGGTCAGGGTGCTGCGGGAACTGATCGGGCGGTTTTGCTTGTAGCATCCCCCCGGCCCACTACCCGCCCCCCTTCGGGCCAGGCTGCGGTTCTGCGCAGCGCCTGAGGTTCCCCTGGCACAGGCTGCTCCCTCTCCCCTGGCGGGAGAGGGTCGGGGAGAGGGGGATGGGGCTGGCACGACCTAGCGAAACAGCGGCTCGTCAAAACTGCGCAACTTGCGCGAGTGCAGACTACCCACCTGACTGCGCAGCAACTCCAGCGCCGCAATGCCTATGTGCAGATGCTGGGCCACCGCCCGTTCGTAGAAGGCCCCCGCCGCCCCCGGCAGCTTCAGCTCGCTGTGCAGAGGCTTGTCCGACACGCACAGCAGGGTGCCGTAGGGGACCCGCAGCCGGTAGCCCTGGGCGGCGATGGTGCCGCTTTCCATGTCCACCGCCACCGCCCGGGACAGGTTGATCAGCGGCCGTTCCTGGGCCCAGCGCAGTTCCCAGTTGCGGTCGTCGTAGGTCAGTACCGTGCCGGTACGCAGGCGGCCCTTGAGGGCGTCGCCGCGGTCGCCGGTCACCTCGGCGGCGGCCTCCTGCAGGGCCTGCTGCACCTCAGCCAGCGCCGGCAGCGGAATATGCGGTGGCAACACCCGGTCGAGAATGCCGTCGCGGCGCATGTAGGCGTGGGCCAGCACGTAGTCGCCGATGGTCTGCGACTGACGCAGTCCGCCGCAGTGGCCGATCATCAGCCAGCAATGGGGGCGCAGCACCGCCAGGTGATCGGTGATGTTCTTGGCATTGGACGGGCCGACGCCGATGTTGACCAGGGTGATGCCGTCGCCGTCGGCGGCCTCCAGGTGGTAGGCCGGCATCTGGTACTTGTGCCAGACCACACTGTCGAGCACCGCCTGCATCTCACCCTCGGGCATGCCACGCTCGACCACCACGTTACCGGGCAGCACCAGACGGCAGAAGCGCGACTGGCCCAGCAGCATGTCCAGCCCGTGGCGGATGAACTGGTCCACATACCTGTGGTAGTTGGTCAGCAGTATCCACGGCTGGACATGGCGCCAGTCGGTACCGGTGTAATGCACCAGCCGGCGCAGGGAGAAGTCCACCCGCGCCGCGTCGAACAGCGCCAGTGGCAGCGGGTCGCTGCTGGCCCAGTCCAGCAGGCCGTCGGCGATGCCATCGCTGGTCGCCGACAGGTCGGTACTGGGAAACACCCGGGCCAGCTCGGCGGCAGTCACGCCGGAACCGGCCAGCTCATCCCCCTGTTCCACGACATAGGGATAGGGAATCGCCTGCTGACTGACACCGACCTCCAGCCGCACCTTGAAGTCCCGGGTCAGCGGGCCCAGCTGTTCCAGCAGATAACCGCGAAAGGCCTGCGGGTGGGTGATGGTGGCGGCATAGGTGCCGGGCACCTGTAATCTCGCCCAGGCGCGCACGCTGCTGGGCGCCGGGTCGTCGCCGTCCCAGACAAGGCGCAGTTCGGGATAGCGGAACAGCGCCAGCTGCGCAGCGCTGGGCCGGGTGCGATCGCGCAGGTAACCCCTGAGCGCCTCGGACAGCGCCTGAACCGCCTGATCATAGAGGGCGGCCAGCTGGTCCACGGCCTCTTCGGGGGTGTGCACCACTCTGAATTGCTCGGATCCGGTACTCACATCATTGCCCCTTGCACAGTATCGATACCCTTCTATCTTGCCTGTGTTTCAGATTCATGGCACGCCCCGGGGCCCCGACCTTGATGCCCGCCCCAGATTGTCTCTACACTGGCATTTTTCCACGGAACAGCAGCATGTCCGATTACGTCAAGTGGTTCCGCCACTCCACGCCCTACATCAACACCCACCGCGACCGTACCTTCGTGGTGTTGCTGCCGGGCGAGGCCATCGCGCACCCGAACTTCAACAACATCATCAATGACATCATGCTGCTCAGCACCCTGGGCGTGCGGCTGGTGCTGGTGCACGGTTCGCGTCCGCAGATCGAGGAACGTCTGGCGGCCCGCGGCATGACCTCGCGCTTCCACAATGACCTGCGCATCACCGACAGCGATACCCTGGGCTGCGTGATGGATGCGGTGGGCAGCCTGCGCATCGCCATCGAGGCGCGCCTGTGCACACTGGCCGGTCAGGGCAGCCGGCTGCGCGTGGTCTCCGGCAACTTTGTCACTGCCAAGCCGATCGGCGTGATCGACGGGGTGGACCTGCACCATACCGGCGAGGTCCGGCGCATCGACCGCAAGGGCATCAGTCGCCACCTGGATGATGCCTCCATAGTACTGCTGTCCTCCATGGGCTACTCGCCCACCGGCGAGGTATTCAATCTGGCCTGCGAGGATGTGGCCATCAGCACGGCGGCGGCACTGGAAGCGGACAAGCTGATCCTGTTCGGGCCGGACACCGGCATCTTCGATACCGACGGCCAGCTGCTGCGCGAACTCAAGCCCAGCCGCGCGCTGCCGCTGATCGAGGCGCTGGGCAACAGCCTGCCCGGCTCGCTGCTCAGCGCCGCCTGCAAGGCCTGCAACGCCGGGCTGCGGCGCAGCCACATCATCAGCTACGCC
The DNA here is from genome assembly GCF_051948695.1 of Halopseudomonas sp. Lyrl_26. Taxonomy (NCBI): domain Bacteria; kingdom Pseudomonadati; phylum Pseudomonadota; class Gammaproteobacteria; order Pseudomonadales; family Pseudomonadaceae; genus Halopseudomonas; species Halopseudomonas sp. Lyrl_26. The sequence goes on along the minus strand of NZ_JAYJLH010000015.1, from coordinate 7,556 downwards.
GACGACGGCGCCATGCTCACCGAGCTGTTCACCCGTGACGGGGGCGGCACCCTGGTGACCCAGGAGCCCTTCGAGAAGATCCGCCGGGCCCATATCGACGATGTGGCCGGCCTGCTGGATCTGCTGCGTCCGCTGGAACAGGCGGGCATCCTGGTGCGCCGCTCCCGGGAGGTCCTGGAAACCGAGATCGACCAGTTCACCCTGATCGAACGTGACGGCATGATCATCGGCTGCGCCGCCCTCTACCCGCTGGACGAGCAGAGCGCCGAGCTGGCCTGCGTCGCCATCCACCCGGACTATCGCCACGGCGGGCGCGGCGACCAGCTGCTGGAACATATCGAGGCCGAAGCCAGACGCCGCTCGCTGACCCGGCTGTTCGTGCTTACCACACGTACCGCGCACTGGTTCCGCGAACGCGGCTTCGAGCCCAGCTCGGTGGAGCGCCTGCCCCAGCAACGTGCCCAGCTGTACAACTACCAGCGCAACTCCAAGGTGTTCGAGAAGAACCTGTAACCCGCCGGGTGAGCTGCAGTACTGCCCTTCGGCGAGCAGGCGCTCGCCGAACCGGCTGCCACGCCGCTCATCGAACCGGTGCTCGACACTCCCAGCACAAGGCTGCGGCCTTGGCGGCAAATTGGTATGCTAGGCCCATCCCTGCTTCACGCATAACGAGACAGTACCCATGCCTGATTACCGTTCCAAGACGTCCACCCATGGCCGCAACATGGCTGGTGCCCGTGCGCTGTGGCGCGCCACCGGCATGAAAGATGAAGACTTCAAGAAGCCGATCATCGCCATTGCCAACTCCTTCACCCAGTTCGTGCCGGGTCATGTGCACCTGAAGGACCTGGGTCAGCTGGTGGCGCGCGAGATCGAGAAGGCCGGCGGCGTGGCCAAGGAATTCAACACCATCGCCGTGGACGACGGTATCGCCATGGGCCATGACGGCATGCTCTACTCCCTGCCCTCGCGGGAGATCATCGCCGACTCGGTGGAGTACATGGTCAACGCCCACTGCGCCGACGCCATCGTCTGCATCTCCAACTGCGACAAGATCACCCCCGGCATGCTGATGGCCGCCCTGCGCCTGAACATCCCCGTGGTCTTCGTCTCCGGCGGCCCCATGGAAGCCGGCAAGACCAAGCTGGCCAACCACGGTCTGGATCTGGTCGATGCCATGGTCGCGGCGGCCGATGACTCCTGCTCCGACGAAACCGTGGCCGAGTATGAACGCAGCGCCTGCCCCACCTGCGGCAGCTGCTCGGGCATGTTCACCGCCAACTCGATGAACTGCCTGACCGAGGCCCTGGGCCTGTCCCTGCCGGGCAACGGCTCGACCCTGGCGACCCATGCCGATCGTGAACAGCTGTTCCTGCGGGCCGGCCGCCTGATCGTCGATCTGTGCCGCCAGTACTATGCAGAGGGCAATGAGAATGTGCTGCCGCGCAACATCGCCAGCCTCAAGGCCTTCGAGAATGCCATGACCCTGGATATCGCCATGGGCGGCTCGACCAATACCATCCTGCATCTGCTGGCCGCAGCCCAGGAAGGCGAAGTCGACTTCGACCTGCGGGATATCGACCAGCTGTCGCGCAGGGTGCCGCAGCTGTGCAAGGTGGCGCCGAACATCCAGAAGTACCACATGGAAGACGTGCACCGCGCCGGTGGCATCTTCTCCATCCTCGGCGAGCTGGCCCGCGGCGGTCTGCTGCATACCGACGTGCCCACGGTGCACAGCCCGACCATGGCCGATGCCATCGCCCGGTGGGATATCACCCAGACCGACGATGCGGCGGTGCATGAGTTCTTCAAGGCCGGTCCGGCCGGCATCCCGACCCAGACCGCCTTCAGCCAGGATACCCGCTGGCCGAGTCTGGATCTGGACCGCGCCGAAGGCTGCATCCGCTCGGTGGAACATGCCTATTCCAGCGAAGGTGGTCTGGCCGTACTGTACGGCAATATCGCACTGGACGGCTGCGTGGTGAAAACCGCCGGCGTGGACGAGTCCATCCTGGTATTCGAGGGCAGCGCCCGGGTCTACGAAAGTCAGGACGCCGCAGTGAAGGGCATCCTCGGCGACGAGGTCAAGCCGGGCGACGTGGTGATCATCCGCTACGAAGGCCCGAAGGGCGGGCCGGGCATGCAGGAAATGCTTTACCCGACCAGCTACCTGAAGTCCAAGGGCCTGGGCAAGGAATGCGCCCTGCTCACCGACGGCCGCTTCTCCGGCGGCACTTCGGGCCTGTCCATCGGCCACGCCTCACCGGAAGCGGCGTCCGGCGGCGCCATCGGCCTGATCCGCGACGGCGATCGGATCCTCATCGACATCCCGCAGCGCAGCATCAACCTGCTGGTGTCCGACGAGGAGCTGGCTCAGCGCCGCGCCGAGCAGGACGCCAAGGGCTGGAAACCCGCCCAACCGCGCGCCCGCAAGGTCTCCACCGCGCTCAAGGCCTACGCCCTGCTGGCCACCAGTGCCGACAAGGGCGCGGTACGCAACAAGGCTCTTCTGGAGGGCTGACCACCACGGACGGAGCAGCGTCTGCTACTCCGTCCACAGCTCCCCCAGATCCTGGGCTGCATTCCCCAGATCCGCCGCCGGTGTACCCGGCGGCTCCTGCTCCAGCGGTTCCAGCTTCACTACCTGTACGGACGACCCTGTCCCCTCCTCCCTCACTGCCGACTGCGTTGCACTGTCATCCTCGCCGGGAGCGAGCAGCAGCAGCGCGATCAAAAAGGACTTGCCCATGGGCGTCTCCGGAAATGGCGATACCTCTGGAGCATAGACGCCCCATTGCCCCCCACCCTGCCGGTCGACCGATAGGGCGAACTTAGCGTCCATCCCATGGTTCGAAATCCTGTATCCATTTTTCAGATCGAGGAGAACAGGCATGACTCAAGCACTGCGTGGCAAGCGCGTGGCCATCCTGGCAACCGAAGGTTTTGAGCAGGTAGAGCTGACCGGGCCCAGGGAGGCGCTGGAGAAGGCCGGCGCACAGGCCGATATCGTATCTGCCGAGTCCGGCACCATCCGCGGCTGGAACCATATAGAACCGGCGGATGAATTCACCGTGGACCATACCTTCGACAGTATCCGCATGGACGACTACGACGCGGTGCTGCTGCCCGGCGGCGTGGTCAATTCCGATACCATCCGCACCAACGAGCTGGCGCAGGAACTGGTACGGGATGCGGCACGGGCGAACAAGCCGATCGCAGTGATCTGCCACGGCGGCTGGCTGCTGATTTCCGCCGGTCTGGTGCAGGGCAAGAAGATCACCAGCTGGCCGTCGCTGGTGGACGATCTGAAGAACGCCGGCGCCCATTGGGTAGATCAGGAGGTGGTGGTCGACGGCCAGCTGATCAGCAGCCGCAAACCGGACGACATTCCTGCCTTCAGTCAGGCACTGGTCGAGCAGCTGGCGAGGGCAGGCTGAGCATCAGCCAGCCGGTCTGACCCAGGTTTCGAAGCTGTAGGCCGGGGTGTTCCCGGTAGCCGGATGGGCCTCATGCTCAATCCGCTCCCAGCCCTCGAAGGCCGGGAACCAGGCATCCCCGGCCACGTCCAGTTCGATACGGGTCAGGTAGATGCGGTCGGCCTGCGGCAGGGCTGCCGCATACAGCTGACCGCCGCCGATCAGCATGATCTCGTCAACGCCCTGCTGCCGTGCCCACTCCTCGGCTCGGCAAATGGCCGACGGCAGATCGCCGAATACCTCGGCCCCCTCCAGCACCAGATCGGGTTGCCTGGTCACCACCAGATTCAGACGCCCCGGCAACGGCCGGCCCAGCGACTCCCAGGTCTTGCGCCCCATGATGATGGGCTTGCCCAGGGTCTTCGCCTTGAAGTGCCTGAGATCCTCCGGCAGATGCCAGGGCATCTGATTATCCCGCCCGATCACCCGGTCATGGGCACAGGCGGCGATCAGGCACAGCGGCAGCGAACGGGTCATACCGCCACCGGCGCCTTGATGTGCGGGTGGGACTGGTAGTTTTCCAGGGTGAAATCCTCGAAGGTAAAGGCGAACAGATCCCTGATTTCGGGATTGAGACGCATGGTCGGCAGCGGCAACGGCTCGCGGCTGAGCTGCAGATCGGTCTGCTCGATGTGATTGGCGTACAGATGGCAATCGCCGCCGGTCCAGATGAACTCACCCGGCTGGAGATCGCAGACCTGGGCCACCATCAGCGTCAACAGGGCATAGCTGGCGATATTGAAGGGCACACCGAGGAAGATGTCCGCCGAGCGCTGGTACAGCTGGCAGCTCAGCTTGCCATCGGCAACATAGAACTGGAACAGCGCATGGCAGGGTGGCAGCGCCATCTGGTCCACCAGCGCCGGATTCCAGGCCGAGACGATCAGCCGACGGGAATCGGGGTTGGTTTTGATCATCTCCACCAGTTTGCTGATCTGGTCGATGGACTCGCCATTGGGTGCCGGCCAGCTGCGCCACTGGTAGCCGTAGACCGGGCCCAGATCGCCGTTTTCATTAGCCCACTCGTCCCAGATGGAGACGCCGTTCTCCTTGAGGTAGCGGATATTGGTATCGCCCTGCAGGAACCACAGCAGCTCGTGGATGATGGACTTGAGATGGCACTTCTTGGTGGTCACCAGGGGGAAACCATCAGCCAGATCGAAACGCATCTGATGGCCGAACACGCTCCAGGTCCCGGTACCGGTGCGGTCGCTCTTGAAGGTGCCGGTCTCGCGCACCCGGCGCATCAGCTCAAGATACTGTTTCATGCCTTACATCCCCCTTGCGATACCCCCACCAGATGAAGGCGGCACCGAGCAAAATCATAGGTATACAGAGCAGCTGACCCATGGTCAGCCAGCCAAAGGCCAGATAGCCGATATGGGCGTCCGGCTCGCGGAAGAATTCGACGAAGAAGCGGAAGGCTCCGTAGCACACCGCAAACAGCCCGCAGACACTCATGGTTGGTCGCGGCTTGCGGGAGAACAGCCAGAGTATGACAAACAGCGCGACACCTTCCAACGCGAACTGATAGAGCTGAGACGGATGGCGGGCAAGCTGCTGCGGGTCGGTGGGAAACACCATGGCCCAGGGCAGGTCGGTCGCCCTGCCCCAGAGCTCGGCATTGATGAAGTTGCCGATGCGCCCGGCGCCCAGGCCGATGGGAACCAGCGGCGCGATGAAATCCATCAGCCGGAAGAAGCCCACCTGCTGCCGGCGGGAGAACCACCAGACCGCCAGCAGTACGCCGATCAGACCGCCATGGAAGGACATGCCCCCCTTCCAGATCTGGAATACCAGGCTGGGGTCGGCAATGTAGGAACCCAGATCGTAGAACAGCACATAACCCAGGCGCCCTCCGGCGATTACCCCCAGTGCTACCCAGAACACCAGATCGGACAGGGTTTCACGGCTCCAGCCGGGCTCGAAGCGGTGCAGCCGCCGCGCGGCCAGCCACCAGGCGCCGCCAATGCCGACCAGATACATCAGGCCGTACCAGTGAATCTGCACCGGCCCCAGGGACAGGGCAACGGGATCAATCTGCGGGTAAGTCAGCATGACAGGGTCCTAGAGTAGAAAGTTGATGCCCACCAGCACCAGCAGCAGGGCGAACAGCCGCTTGAGCAGGCGCTGCGACAGCCGGTGGGCCAGACGCGCCCCGAAGCCGGCGAAGAACACACTGGTGGCGGCAATACCGACCATCGCCGGCAGGTAAACATAGCCCAGGCTCCAATCCGGCAGCGGTGTGGCGCCCCAGCCGGTGGCAATGAAGCTCAGCGCGCCGGCCACGGCGATCGGCATGCCACAGGCGGCGGAGGTGGCCACCGCCTGCTGCATGGGTACGCTGCGCCAGACCAGGAAGGGCACGGTCAGGGAGCCGCCACCGATACCGAAGATACTCGACGCCCAGCCGATTACCACCCCGGCCACGCCGAGTGTCGGCCTGCCGGGCTCGGCCAGCGCCGCTCTGGGTCTGAGATCGAAGGCCATCTGTATGGCCACGCAGATGGCGAACACCCCTATCACCTTCTGCAGCACCGGTCCGCTCAGCGCCGCCGCGGTCAGTGCACCCAGCACGCAGCCACCAATGATGCCCAGGGTCAGCCAGACAAACAGCGGCCAGCGCACCGCACCGAGCTTGTGGTGGGCCCGCACCGAACTGATCGAGGTAAAGGCGATGGTCGCCAGCGAGGTACCCACCGCCATATGGGTCAGCACATCGGGGGCAAAGCCCTGCAGGGCGAAACTGTAGACCAGCACCGGGACTATGATCATGCCGCCGCCGACCCCGAACAGACCCGCCAGCACCCCCGCACAACCTCCCAGAACCAGATACAAGATGAATTCCATTAACGTCCCCTGTGCGGAAAAACGAGGCGAGGCATACCCGGGTCCGCTGCAGCCTATCCCCAGGAATGTCAAAGTGCGCTAGTTTAACGCGATAACCCTGGAGCCGAAACCGCCGACCCGGACCGGCTCCGCGTTGCATGGCCGGTAGTGCTGAGGCGCTGTCATCATGGGCCCACTGTCACAGGGAAGTGCCAATGTCTGAAACACGTATCTGGATTACCGCCGTATTCAATGACCCGCATCAGGCTGAGCGCTACGCTGACTGCCTTGGCGCACTGCAGCAGGATCACAGAAGCCAGACCGGGGTTGGCAACACAGGTAGGTGGAGGACCAGTTGCTGTTCAATCGGATATGGCAGCCGCCTGCCTGATCGCGCTGGTGGGCTGACGACCGGGCGCATGGAAACCGGTACACTGGTGCCAACCTGATGGAGAGTGCCATGTGTCTGATCGCCTTTGCCTGGCAGCTGTCCGGGCGCCCGCTGTTGCTGCTCGGCAACCGCGACGAGTTCCATGCCCGCCCTACCCGCCCCGCCACCTTCTGGAACGAGGAGGGCCACCCGGAGCTGCTCGCCGGCAAGGATCTGGAAGCCGGCGGCACCTGGTTGGGGGTCACCCGCAGCGGGCGCTTCGCTGCGCTGACCAATATCCGCTCGCCCGGTGCACGCCGGGGGCCCCGCTCCCGGGGCAGTCTGGTACTGGACTACCTCACCGGACGCAGCGCGCCGGAGGATTACCTGAACGCCCTGGTCGATGACCTGGCGGGCTATGCAGGCTTCAATCTGCTGGTCGGCAACATGCAGCAGCTGTGGTACCTCAACAGCGATGAGGCTCGACCCCAGGCACTGACGCCCGGGCTCTACGGTCTGTCCAATGCCGCGCTGGACAGTCCCTGGCCCAAGCTGCAGGCGCTGCGCCAGGGGCTCGACCAGCATCTGGACAGCGAGAGTGACAGCGACGCCCTGCTGGGCCTGCTCAGGGACAGCCGGGAATACCCCGACGAACAGTTGCCGGACAGTGGTGTGGGTCTGGAGTGGGAACGGCGGTTGTCCGCCACCTTCATCCGCGGGGAAGACTACGGCACCCGTGCCAGCAGCCTGCTGGCCATCGATGCCGACGGCAGCATTACCTTCGTCGAGCGGAACTTCGGCCCCAACGGGCAGGAGCTGGGCGAATCGGGCTGGATTCTCTAGGCCTCGGGTTGGCGAGCACCCACTCGCCGGCCCTTCCC
>NZ_JAYJLH010000014.1:0-57275 GCF_051948695.1 Halopseudomonas sp. Lyrl_26 | reverse complement strand
ACGAATTACTTGATTCCAATTTGTTAAAGAGCGATTCGGTTGCCACTTCGTTCAACCAAGGCCACGCATTCTACGCTAACCTTCTGATCTGTCAAGCGTTTTTGTTTCGAATCTTTTGCCTCGAAACCGCCTGGCGATCGACCCGGAAGCTGCCCGCTTGCCGTGTCAGGGAGGCGCATTCTACAGGATCAGAACCCCTTGTCAACGCCTTCCGTAAAACCTTTTTCACTGCCTCGGTGACTGGGTTAAACCGGCCGCCGCGGCGATGAGGTGGCGAATTATAGACCCATTCGCCGCCTCGTCAAGAGGCTTTCAAAATGATTCTGGCAAACTTCTTCTTGCCAGCCTGGCAGATGTGCTCCGAGCCCAGCGCAAAGACGAACTCGCGATCCACCACCTCGCCATCCACCTTAACCGAACCGGCACTGAGCAGGTCCCGCGCAGCGGCGGCATTCTTCACCAGGCCGGCACGATTGAGCACGGCCGACACCGGCAGATCCGCATCACTTTCCAGCACCACCTCGGGAATATCCTCGGGCAGCTCACCATCCTTGAGGCGGTTACCGGCCGAGCGATGGGCATTGGCAGCGGCCTCTTCCCCATGGAAACGAGCGACCAGCTCTTCCGCAAGCTTGATCTTGATGTCCCGAGGATTGGCACCAGCTTCAACGTCCCGGCGCATCTGATCGATCTCTTCCATGCTGCGGAAGCTCAGCAACTCGAAGTAGCGCCACATCAGGGTATCGGGCATGGAAACGATCTTGTTGTACATGACGCCCGGCGGCTCGTTGATGCCAACATAGTTGCCCAGCGACTTGGACATCTTCGCCTCACCATCGAGCCCCACAAGCAGCGGCATGGTCAGGGTGACCTGAGGCTCCTGACCGTACTGACGCTGCAGCTCGCGCCCCATCAGCAGGTTGAACTTCTGATCGGTACCACCCAGTTCGATGTCCGCCTTCAGTGCGACCGAGTCGTAGCCCTGGATCAGCGGATAGAGGAACTCGTGGATGGCGATCGGCTGATTGCCCTTGTAACGCTTGTCGAAATCATCCCGCTCGAGCATCCGCGCGACCGTGTACTTGCCGGCCAGCTGGATCATCTCGGCGGCGGAGAAGGCATCCATCCATTCGGAATTGAAGACAACCTGGGTGAGCTCGGGATCCAGGATCTTGAACACCTGCTCCTTATAGGTCTCGGCATTGGCCAATACCTGCTCACGGGTAAGCGGCGGGCGGGTGCTGTTCTTGCCGCTGGGATCACCGATCATGCCGGTGAAGTCGCCAATCAGGAACAGGACCTGATGGCCGAGCTCCTGGAACTGGCGCAGCTTGTTGATCAGAACCGTGTGCCCCAGGTGCAGATCGGGCGCAGTGGGATCGAAGCCGGTCTTGACCCGCAGCGGCGTGCCACGCTCCAGCTTGGCGCGCAGCTCGGCCTCCACCAGGATTTCGTCCGCTCCACGCTTGATCAGCGCCAACTGCTCGTCAACCGACTTCATGCTGCTTTCCCGTCCAAAAAAGGTTGATAAAGGTCATAGGAGAAAAGTAAGAAACGATACAGCATTGATGCGCAAGATCAAATCTCGACAGCCCGCCGGGCGCGCATGGGGAGGTAGCACAGACTGGAAAGTGACGCCTGAAAACTGACAGACGGGCACGGCAAAGCTTGCCTTGAGGGACTTTCGGTTATAATTTAGCAAGTTATTTCACTTTTCATAGAAACGACCACAAGAGCGCTTATGGGACATCACAAGTCAGAGTCACCGCGCTACCCTAAAAGCCATATCATGGCTGCCAGTGGTATCGCCGCCGCGCTGAGCATTTTCCTGCTCGTCATTCCCACTACCGAAGTCGAAGCCAAGCGAACACTTGTCCAACTCGATCTGCACGAAGTCACTGCGGAACGCAAAGAACCGGTGCTTTCTGAAGAGTTGGACGCCCTGATCAGCGAAACGGTCACTTTTTCTTCACCGATCGAGCTGACCAGCATTCAGGAAACCCTTTCCACCGCCGCCTCCCCCGAGGTTGTCAATGCCGGCCTCAGCCTGCAGCCTGCGCCCCTGGCGGCCCAGCCTGTCCGTCCGGAGTGGACCACCATGACGGTCGATGCCGGCGACACCCTGTCGATTCTTTTCCAGAATGCCGGCCTGTCCGCCAATACCCTGCACGCTGTCATCAACAGCAGCCAGGAAGCCAAGGCCTTTACCCGCCTGCGCGTCGGCCAACAGGTGGAGTTCAAGCTGGATAACGAGGGTCAGCTGCTGGCCATGCGGTCTCCTGTCAACAGCCTGGAAACCATCCGCATCGACCGTGATGGCGACAGCTACAACTTCAGCAAGGATGTCATCGAGCCGGAAGTGGCCGAGAAATTTGCCAGTGGCACCATCGACAGCTCCCTGTTTGTCGCAGCACAGAATGCAGGCCTGTCCCACAACCTGACCATGCAGATGGCCAACATCTTCGGTTATGACGTGGACTTCGCCAAGGAAATCCGGCAGGGCGACCGCTTCGAAGTCCTGTACGAGGAAAAGCAGGTTGACGGCGAACGAGTCGGTACCGGCAACATCCTCGCTGCACGCTTCACCAACCGAGGCAACACCTATACCGCCGTGCGCTATACCGATGCCAATGGCCATACCAGCTATTACCGCGCCGACGGCACCAGCATGCGCAAGGCCTTCATCCGTACCCCTGTGGAATTTGCCCGTATCAGCTCCCGATTCAACCCGGGTCGGCGCCATCCGGTACTGAACAAGATCCGCGCCCACAAGGGTGTGGACTATGCGGCATCCACCGGCACCCCGATCAAGGCGACCGGCGACGGCCGGGTGGTCCACGTGGGCCGCAAGGGCGGCTATGGCAACACCGTCGTCATCAAGCACGGCCAGACCTACCAGACCCTGTACGCCCACATGAGTCGCTACGCCTCCGGCATCCGCGTGGGCAGCAATGTCAGCCAGGGCCAGATCATCGGCTACGTGGGCGCTACCGGCCTGGCCACCGGCCCCCACCTGCATTACGAGTTCCAGGTCAATGGCGTGCATGTCGACCCGCTCAGCGTGCGGCTGCCCGCTTCAGACCCCATTCCCCAGCGCGAGCGTTCGGCGTTTCTGGCCCTCAGCAACCAGCTGATGGCCAGCCTCGACCGACATGGAGCAACACAGCTGGCACAACTGGACAACTGATGGACCACCTGCATATCGGCATCATGTCAGGCACCAGCCTGGATGGTGTCGATATCGCTCTTACCCGCTTCAGCGAGCAGCCACGACGCGCCACCCTTGTCGGCGCGTTGTGCATGCCTTTCTCCTCCTCCCTGCGCAATGATCTGCTGAGCCTGTGTCAACCGGGCGCAGATGAGATCCGCCGTGCCGGCCTGGCCGCCGAACAGTGGGCCCGGCTGGCTGCCGAGGGTGTTCACCGACTGCTTGCCAGGCACGACGTGGAGGCCACCCGGATCTCCGCCATTGGCAGCCATGGGCAGACCATCCGCCACCACCCGGAGTCGGGATTCAGCGTGCAGATCGGCGCGCCGGCGCTGCTGGCCGAGCTGTGCGGTATCGAGGTAATCACGGATTTTCGCAGTCGCGATCTGGCCGCTGGCGGCCAGGGCGCCCCGCTGGTACCGGCCTTCCATGCCTGGCTGCTGCAGGATCCCGCACAGAGTCGGGCCTTGGTGAACGTCGGAGGCTTTGCCAACCTGACCCTGCTGGGTACGGACGGTCGGATACGGGGATTCGACAGCGGGCCGGGCAATGTCCTGATGGACCACTGGGCGCAACGGCATATCGGCCAGCCCTTTGACAGCAACGGTGACTGGGCACGTACCGGCCAGGTCCTGCCCGAGCTGCTGGAGCAGATGCTCGCCGATACCTACTTTCAGCGCCCGGCGCCCAAGAGTACCGGACGCGAATACTTCCACGAAGGCTGGTTACAGCAGCACCTGAGCCGGCGCAACGCGGCGCCGGCGGACGTTCAGGCGACGCTGCTGGAACTGACCGCGCGCACCATTGCCGACGCGCTGGCAAGTTGCGGCCCCCTGCCCGCCGCGCTCCATGTATGTGGCGGCGGCGCCCACAACGGGCTGCTGCTGGAGCGCCTGCAGTCTCTGCTTGGCGATTGCCGGGTGAGCACCACCGCACAGCTGGGCGTGGATCCGGACTGGATGGAAGCCATGGCCTTCGCCTGGCTGGCCTGGCGCTGCCAGCAACGCCTCAGCGGCAACCTGCCGGCAGTCACCGGAGCAAGGGGGGAACGTATTCTGGGAGCCATCTACCCGGCGTGAGACCACGCCGGGACAATGTCAGATGGAAAACGAGGAGCCGCAACCACAGGTGGTGCTGGCGTTGGGGTTGTTGATAACGAAGCGCGAGCCCTCCAGCCCTTCCTGGTAGTCCACCTCGGCGCCCGCCAGATACTGGAAGCTCATGGGATCAACCACCAGCCGGACGCCGTCCCGCTCGATGACGGTATCGTCCTCGGCCAGTTCGTCATCGAAGGTGAAGCCGTACTGGAAACCGGAGCATCCCCCACCGGTGACGAACACCCGCAGACTCAGGCGATCATTGCCCTCTTCCTCGATCAGCGAGCGGACCTTGGCCACCGCTCTGTCGCTGAACTGCATGGCAGCAGGGGTAAAAACTTCAACACTGGACATTACAACCTCCGGCGGCGGTGCCGCAGCACATCAAGCCGGTAATTATCCTTTTATCCGACTCTTTTGGTCAACTACTCTTGAAACCTGTCCGCTGGCCAGTCCATCCTGCGCTTGCGCCATCCGCCCTTCAATCAGGGCCTGACGCCCATATCGGTCCATTCCACTGTCTGCTCCAGCAGCACCTTGCCCTCATTTTCCACCTTGAGCTGCACGGTTTTCGGCTCGAAACCCAGGGGCAGCATCAGCTCGACACCCTCAGTGTCAGGCACCACCTGGAAATAGCGGAAATTCAGGGGCAGATACTGGACGCGACCGCCGGTCAGCTCCGGCAGCCCATACTCTGCCCGGCCGTCGCCCTGCTGGCCGAGTACCGTCAGGCGCAGCCTTGCTTCCACAGTATCACTCTCATTGCCCACCCGACTGACCATCACCTTGCAGCGGAATACACCCGGCACATCGGTGCGTTGCAGCTCGAAAGCCTGGATGCGCAGGCCGGGGGCGGCGGCACTGGGGGCCAGCGCACCCTGATACTGTGCCAGGTCCTGCTGCAGACGGAACAGCTGCTGCTCCAGATCGGCGATAACCGCCTGCCCGTCAGCGACGGACTGCCGGGCGACCATCAGATCCACCTCGAGCTGCTGATGACGCAGGCGGGTTTCCTCCAGTTCGCTCTGGATCGCCGAGCGCTCGTCACGCAACCGCAGGTAGTCCTGCATGGCGGACGAGTTCATCGCGGCAAACCAGCCCAGCCAGACCGCCAGGGGGAACGCGACCGCCAGCAGCCAGCGTTTGCGATTTCGCCGAGGCCCCGCTGTGCCGGGGTCCAGTTCTGCGGTTTCCTGCCTGTCAGCGGCCATCAGGGCATGAGCGCCGGGTGCTCGAGCCCCATGCGCTCATCCAGTCCCAGGGCAATGTTCATGTTCTGGATGGCCTGACCCGAGGCGCCCTTGACCAAGTTGTCGATGACCGACAGCACCACCACCAGGTCACCGCCCTGAGGTCGATGTACCGCCAGACGGCAGACGTTGGCACCGCGCACGCTGCGGGTTTCCGGATGGCTGCCGGCGGGCAGCACATCGACGAAGGGCTCGTTGGCGTAGCGCTCCTCGAACAGTTGCTGCAGATCGACGCTGCGATCCGGCACCTGGGCATAGAGCGTGGAGTGGATGCCACGGATCATCGGTGTCAGATGCGGCACGAAGGTCAGACCGACCTCGCGACCGGCGGCCCGCTGCAGCCCCTGGCGAATCTCCGGCAGGTGGCGGTGACCGCCCACGGCATAGGCCTTCATGCTCTCGGTGGCCTCGCAGAACAGCGAGCCCAGGTTGGTACCGCGGCCGGCGCCGCTGACCCCGGACTTGCAGTCGGCGATCAGGTTATCGGGTTGCGCCAGCCCCTTTTCCAGCAGTGGAATCAGCCCCAGTTGCACCGAGGTGGGATAGCAGCCGGGTACCGCGATCAATCGGGCGTTGCGGATGGCGTCGCGGTTGACCTCCGGCAGGCCATAGACGGCTTCGCCGAGCAGCTCGGGCGCACCATGGGGCTGTCCGTACCACTTGCTCCACAACTGGGCATCGCTGAGACGGAAGTCGGCTGACAGGTCGATGATCCGGGTGCCGGTGGCCAGCAGCTCGGCGGCCAGCGAATGGGCAACGCCGTGGGGCGTGGCAAAGAACACCACGTCGCACTGGCCCAGGGTGGCGGTATCCGGCACGCTGAATTTCAGGTCGTCATAGTGGCCGCGCAGGTTCGGATACATGTCCACCACCCGCACCCCCTCCTCGGATCGGGAGGTGATGGTCTCGACTCGAGCCTGCGGGTGCGCCGCGAGCAGCCGCAGCAATTCGACGCCGGTATAGCCGGTGCCCCCTACAATGCCGATCCTGACCATTTTGTGCCTCGTTCGATTAATATGGCTGACAAGCTCCCTATGATAAGAGTGTCCCGCCAATTTACCAACAGACCGGCAGCAGCGATCGGTCCGGATTCAGGAGTTCGATGTGTATCTGTGGATCAAAGCCTTCCATATCATGGCTGTGGTGACCTGGTTCGCCGGTCTGTTCTATCTGCCGCGGCTGTTCGTCTATCACGCCATGAGCGAGGATCAGATCAGCCGTGACCGCTTCAAGATCATGGAGCGCAAGCTCTATCGCGGCATCATGACCCCGTCCATGGTGGTGGCCGTCGGCCTCGGCATCTGGATGCTGATACTGATGCCCCAGTGGCTGCAACAGGGCTGGCTGCACGCCAAGCTGGCCCTGGTCGCGTTGCTGGTGATCTACCACTTCCTCTGCGGCGCCCAGCTGCGCCGCTTTGCCAGCGACAGCAATACCCGCTCCCATGTGTTCTACCGCTGGTTCAACGAGGCACCGGTGCTGGTACTGGTCGGCGCCATCCTGCTGGTGGTGCTCAAGCCTTTCTAATCCGCCATGACTGCCCGCTCACGGGCCCAGGCACGCAGCGCCTGAACGCGCTCGGCCATGACCACGGACAGGGGCGAGGTTTCGCTCAGGGCCTCCAGCACATGCTGGTTGACCACCTCCTCCTGCCGGGCGGCGGCACTGTACACCGCCGCCACCACCGCCTGCTCTATCTCGGCACCGGAAAAACCCTCGCTGGCTGCGGCCAGCGCCGGCAGATCGAAGCGCTCCAGCGTCAGCTCGCGGCGGGACAGGTGGATGCGGAAGATGTCCTCGCGCACGGACGCGGCGGGCAGATCGACAAAGAACAGCTCGTCCAGTCGCCCCTTGCGGATCAGTTCGGCAGGCAGCTGCGCGACATTGTTGGCCGTGGCTACCAGGAACACCCGGCTGCGGCGCTCGGCCATCCAGGTCAGCAGCGTACCCAGTACCCGGCGCGAGACGCCCTGATCGCTGCCATCATCGGCCAGCCCCTTCTCGATCTCGTCGATCCACAGCACGCAGGGCTGCATGGCATCGGCCATGGCCAGCGCTTCGCGCAGGTTCTTCTCGGTCTCGCCGATGTACTTGTTGTACAGCGCGGCGAAATCCAGCCGCAGCAGCGGCAGGCCCCAGAGGCCGGCCACGGCCCGCGCCGCCAGGCTCTTGCCGGAGCCCTGCACGCCGGCCAGCAGCACGCCCCTTGGCGCATCCGCGCGACCGCCATCGTTGAACGCCGCCTGGCGCTCCTGCAGCCAGCGCTTGAAGCGCGCCAGCCCGCCGACCTCGGCAAAGCGGGCGGTATCCTGCTCGAAGCTCAGCACCCCCTGCATGTCGAGCAGGCTGAACTTGGCCTGATTGAGCACCGGCAGGTCTTCCTGGGTGATGGCGCCGTCGTCGACGATCAGCTTGCGCGCCAGCAACCGCGCTTCCTCGTGGGTGACACCACGCAGGTTGCGCACCACCTGCTCCAGGGTGCGGTTGTCGGTACGCACCCGGCGGCCCTGGTTGCGAGCGGTCCAGCGCGCCGCCTCCTCGCGGATGATGGCCGCCAGCTGCTCGTCCGAGGGCATGCTCAGACTGATGCGCGCCGCCAGACGGCGCAGCTCCGGCGGCAGTGGCAGTTCATGACTGACCAGCAACAGGGTCGGCGCCTGCTCCTCCGGGTTCATCGCGATCATCTTCAGCAGCCGCACCACCCGGGGCGATTGCATGAAGGGGTGCAGGTCGCAGAATACGAACAGCGCCGGCTCGTTCTGCCGGCGTATGTAGTCCAGCGCATGCTCCGGGTCGCTCATGTCTTCGCTGGCATCCAGCGCCGTACCGAAGCCCAGCCGCTGCAGCCCCTCCACCTGGTTCCAGGTATACCAGGTCTGGCTGCGCTTGACCGCCAGGGTGGCGATGGCTTCCAGCACCCGCAGCTCTTCCCAGGACTCGATGACGATCAGGCGAACCCGGGAGTCCAGAACCAGTCCCAGATCATGGATATCATTCTTCATGCGGCTTCCCGGCCTGTGACAGGCGCTGTTACTTTGGCCGCCGGGTTGGTTACACTGGCGGCATTGGAATCCATTACAAGGAGAGCGCTGTGAACTGTCTGTTCTGCAGTATTGCCGAAGGCAAGATCCCCTCGAAGAAAATCTTCGAGGACGATCGCGTGCTGGCCTTCCATGACATCAACCCCCAGGCTCCGGTGCATTTTCTGGTTATCCCGAAAAAGCATATCGCCACCCTCAACGATATGACAGAGGAAGATTGCGAACTGGTGGGTTACATGACCTATACCGCACAGCGGCTGGCTCTGGAGCTGGGTTGCGAGGGCGGCTTCCGCACCGTGTTCAACTGCAAGGAAATGGGCAGCCAGACGGTCTACCACATTCACCTGCATGTGCTCGGTCAGCGGCAGATGGGCTGGCCGCCGGGTTGATCGGCCGCAGGTCTTGGCCTGTCCCAACCGCTATACTGGGGCCAGTTTCAGGAGACACACGATGAGTACACGTCAATACAGTCTGTTCGACCGCCTGCTGGTACAGGGCGAGCAGGCCATGCGCACCCTGGTACCGGGCGCGGCCCAGGCGGCCCGGCCGTCACCTGCACAGCACCTGCGCAGCGACGCGGTGGCCGAGGATCAGCGCCGCCACGTCGCCGGCCTGATGCGCATCAACCATACCGGCGAGGTCTGCGCCCAGGCGCTGTATCAGGGTCAGGCGTTGACCGCGAAACTGCCGGATATCCGTGAACAGATGGAACAGGCGGCCGCCGAAGAGATCGACCACCTGGCCTGGTGCGAACAGCGTCTGAACGAGCTGGGCAGCCGCCCCAGCCTGCTCAACCCGCTGTTCTATGGCCTGTCCTTCGGGCTGGGTGCGGTGGCCGGCAGGATCAGCGACCGCATCAGTCTGGGCTTTGTCGCCGCCACCGAGCAATTGGTGGAGCGGCATCTGGACGATCATCTGACCCGGCTGCCGAAGGATGACCTCAAGTCCCGCGCCATTCTCGAACAGATGCGCGATGACGAGATCGAACACGCCAACCACGCACTGCAGGCGGGGGGTGTTGTGTTCCCGCGCCCGGTCAAGGGCGTCATGAAGCTGATGTCCAGGGTGATGACCAGCGCCACCTACCGGATCTGATCCGCCCGGCGGGGCGCGGCCGTCGGTTGCGCCTCAGTCCGCTTCGATGATCTCGTAGTCGTGGGTGATATCCACCCCGCCACGGCCGAGCATGATGGAAGCGGAGCAGTATTTCTCTGCCGACAGCTCCACCGCCCGCTTGACCTGGGCCTCCTTGAGATTCTTGCCGGTCACCACGAACTTCACGTGAATCCGGGTAAATACCTTGGGTTCAACCTCGGCGCGCTCGGCTTCCAGCAGGGTCTGCACATCGCGGACATCCTGGCGTCCCTTCTTCAGGATGCTGACCACGTCATAGCTGGCGCAGCCGCCGAGGCCGATCAGCACCGTCTCCATGGGACGAACGCCCATGTTGCGACCACCCGCTTCCGCCGGGCCATCCATGACGATGGTGTGACCACTGCCGGACTCTCCGAGAAACATGGCCCCGTCCACCCACTTGATCTGCGCTTTCATTCCACTCTCCCGCTGCAATGATGTTGTTGCTGGCGGCGGAGAATAACACACTGGATGGTCGCGACCCTGATGCTGGTTTTTGTCATGAAAACTGCACATAATCACTTTTGGTCTCATGACGAGCCTGCATGGATGCCCATGTTTGCATGGTCTGCCCGATCATTTCTGACAGGATGACAAAAATGGCTGCTCTTCTTCCCCTGCCAAAAATAAAGAATCTGGACGTATTTCTGGGTCATTGTTATCGCCGTCGTTTTGGCCCCCGCAGCACCATCATTCACGCCGGAGACGTCTCCGATCGACTGTTCTATATCGTCAAGGGCTCGGTCACCATCCTCATCGAGGATGAACAGGGCCGGGACATGATCATTGCCTACCTCAACCAGGGCGACTTCTTCGGTGAAATGGGGCTGTTCGATGAGGAACAGGCCGAGCAGGACCGCAGCGCCTGGGTCAAGGCCAAGACCGAGTGCGAGATTGCCGAACTGCCCTACAGCAAGTTCCGCGAAATCACCGCCCGTGATCCCGAGCTGCTGTATGTGGTGGGCCGGCAGATGGCCGATCGTCTGCGCCGAACCACCCGCAAGGTCGGCGACCTGGCCTTCCTCGACGTCACCGGTCGTGTGGCCGGTACCCTGCTGGAGCTGTGCAAGCAGCCCGACGCCATGACCCACCCCGACGGCATGCAGATCAAGATCACCCGCCAGGAAATCGGCCGCATCGTCGGCTGCTCCCGGGAAATGGTCGGCCGGGTACTCAAGACCCTGGAGGAACAGGGACTGATCAGCGTCAAGGGCAAGACCATGGTGGTGTACGGCACCCGCTGAGCCTTCCCCGGCTCAGCAGCCCGCCCCGCGCTGGGGTACAATCGCCGGATATCCATCTATCCGGCGAGGCTGAAATGGGGCTGAACAATCAGTGGATGCAGCGGGACCTGGCGGTACTCTGGCACCCCTGCACCCAGATGAAGGACCACGAGCACATGCCCATAGTCCCGATCCAGCGGGGCGAAGGCGTATGGCTGCACGATTTCGATGGCAACCGCTATCTGGATGCGGTCAGCTCCTGGTGGGTCAACATCTTCGGCCACGCCAACCCCTACATCAATCAGCGGGTCAAGCAGCAGCTCGATACCCTGGAGCACGTCATCCTCGGCGGCTTCTCGCATCAGGCGGTGATCGAGCTGTCCGAGCGGCTGGTGGATATCACCCCCGCGCCGCTGACGCGCTGCTTCTATGCCGACAACGGTTCCTCCTGCATCGAGGTGGCGCTGAAGATGAGCTTTCACTACTGGCTCAATCAGGGCAAGCCGCAGAAGAAGCGTTTCATCACCCTGTCCAACAGCTACCACGGCGAAACCCTGGCCGCCCTGGCAGTGGGTGATGTGGCGCTGTACAAGGAGACCTACAAGCCGCTGCTGATGGACGTGATCACGGTTCCCTCACCGGACTGCTACGAGCGCGAGCCCGGCAGCAGCTGGGAGGAACACAGCCGGCTGATGTTCGAGCATATGGAGCGCGCCCTCGAGCAAAACCACGAGGAGGTCGCCGCGGTGATCGTCGAGCCGCTGATCCAGTGCGCCGGCGGCATGCGCATGTACCACCCGGTGTACCTCAGGCTGCTGCGCGAGGCCTGCGACCGCTACGGCGTGCACCTGATCCACGACGAGATTGCCGTGGGCTTCGGGCGTACCGGCAGCCTGTTCGCCTGCGAGCAGGCCGACATGAGCCCGGACTTCCTGTGCCTGTCCAAGGCACTGACCGGCGGCTATCTGCCGATGTCCGTATGCCTGACCACGGACGAGGTCTATCAGGCCTTTTACGACGACTACGAGACCCTGCGCGCCTTCCTGCATTCGCACAGCTATACCGGCAACCCGCTGGCCTGTGCCGCGGCGCTGGCCACCCTGGATCTGTTCGAGCGGGACAATGTGATCGAGAACAACCGGACGCTGGCGGCCCACATGGCCAGCGCCACCGCCCACTTTGCCGATCATCCCCACGTGGCTGAGGTACGCCAGACCGGCATGGTACTGGCAATCGAAATGGTCCAGGACAAGGCCAGCCGTACGCCCTACCCGTGGCAGGAGCGCCGCGGCATACGGGTCTACGAGTACGGGCTGCGCCATGAGGCACTGCTGCGACCGCTGGGCAGCGTGGTGTACTTCATGCCCCCCTACGTGATCACGCCGGAGCAGATCGATCATCTGGCCAGTGTCGCCTGGGAAGGCATAGAACAGGCGACCAGGAACTGACCCATGCGCGTATCCCGTTTCTATCTGGATGCCCCGCTGGGCGCGGGCGAGCAACTGCTCGATGGCGATCTGGCCCATTACATCGGCCGGGTGCTGCGCCTGGGCCCGGGTGCGCCGGTGCAGATCTTCAACGGTTCGGGCCAGGAGTGGCCGGGTGAGGTACTGGAGGTCGGCAAGCGCCAGGTGCGTCTGCAGCTGCATGAGCCGGTGGCAGGCCAGCCCGAATCGCCGCTGCGGGTTCACCTGGGCCAGGCCATGTCCCGCGGCGAGCGCATGGACTGGGCGATCCAGAAAGCAGTGGAGCTGGGTGTCAGCGAGATCACCCCGCTGGTGACCGAGCGCTGCGAGGTACGCCTGCAGGGCGAGCGCGCCGACAAGCGCCAGCAGCACTGGCAGCAGGTGGCGATCAGCGCCTGTGAACAATGCGGTCGCAGCCGTGTCCCACAGGTACACGCACCCATGGCGCTGGCGGACTGGCTGACAACGCTGGAGGCAGACCTCAAGCTGGTACTGCATCACCGCACCGATGCTGACCTGCGCGAGCTGCCCACCCCGGCAAGCCTGGCCCTGCTGATCGGGCCGGAGGGCGGCCTCAGCCGCGACGAGATAGCCCTGGCCGAAAGCAGTGGTTTCCGAGCGGCCCGCTTCGGGCCCCGGGTGCTGCGCACGGAAACCGCGCCGGTGGTCGCCCTGAGTCTGGCCCAGCACCTGTGGGGCGATTTCTGAGCCGGACCGGGCACGGGGAGCCGGGCGATTGACCGCGCCCCGCCAGCACGGATAATGTTCAGCCGTTTTTCATTTGATGACCCGAGGTATTCCATGTCCGGCAAGAAAACCGCTATCGACTTCGAGCAGTCGCTCGGCGCCCTGCAGAGTCTGGTCGAACGCCTGGAGAGCGGCAATCTCACCCTGGAGGAATCCCTCGGCGCCTTCGAGCAGGGTGTGGTGCTGACCCGGGAATGCCAGCAGGCCCTGACCCAGGCCGAGCAGAAGGTCGCCCTGCTGCTGGAGCAGGACGGTCAGCTGACCACCACGCCCTTCGAGGACGACGGTCAATGAACGGGTTCGAGCAGTATCTCGGATCCTGCCAGCGCCGTATCGACTCCTACCTGGACCAGAGGCTGAGTAACAGCCTGGCACAGCTGGACCGGCTCTATGAGGCAATGCGCTACAGCGTGACCGGCGGCGGCAAGCGCATACGTCCGGTATTGACCTATGCCAGCTGCGAGGTCTTCGGCACCGCCGAATCGGCAGTGGATGTGGCCGCTGCCGCGGTGGAGCTGATTCATGCCTATTCGCTGATCCACGATGACCTGCCGGCCATGGATGATGACGACCTGCGCCGCGGCCAGCCGACCTGCCATCGCGCCTTTGACGAGGCCACAGCGATCCTCGCCGGTGACGGCCTGCAGGCACTGGCTTTCGAATGGATCAGCCAGGCCGATCACTGGCAGCCCGCCACCCGTCTTCGGATGACTGCGGTGCTGGCCCGCGCCGCCGGCCCGCAGGGTATGGTCGGCGGTCAGGCCATCGACCTGGGCGCGGTGGGACGCGAGCTGGATCAGGCCCAGCTGGAAGACATGCATCAGCGCAAGACCGGTGCGCTGATCCGCGCCAGCGTGCAGCTCGGCGCGCTGGCCAGCGAGCAGGCCGACGAGCAGCAGCTCGCCGCGCTGGACACCTACGCCCGCTGCGTCGGCCTGGCGTTCCAGGTGCAGGATGACATCCTCGACGTGGAAGGCAGTACCGAGGTCATCGGCAAGAACCACGGCGCCGATGCCGCCCGCGGCAAGCCGACCTTCCCCGCCCTGCTGGGGCTGGAACAGGCACATCAGCTGGCCCGCTCGCTGCAGGATCAGGCCATTGCTGCCCTGGCCGGCTTCGATCAGCGCGCCGATCGCCTGCGGCAGCTTGCCCGTTACATAGTGGAGCGGCAGTTCTGACCGTCTATAAGCCGCCGCCGTGGCCGATGTTGGGCTAAGCAGCCTCATCGGTTAAACTGCGCCCTTGTTTCCTGTCGCTCCGGCGGCAATCAGAGTCCTGTCATTAGATGCCTAGTACTTTCCACGAAATACCCCGCGAACGTCCCTGCACCCCCCTGCTGGACAGCATTGACAGCACCGCCCAGCTGCGGGAGCTGGATGTATCGCGCCTGCCGGAACTGGCGGATGAGCTGCGCCTGTTCCTGCTCTGGACTGTTGGTCAGACCGGTGGTCATTTCGGGGCCGGGCTGGGCGTGATCGAGCTGACCATCGCTCTGCACTATGTCTATCAGACGCCGGAAGATCGCCTGGTCTGGGATGTCGGCCATCAGGCCTATCCACACAAGATCCTCACCGGCCGCCGCGAACAGATGGCCACCCTGCGCCAGAAGGACGGCCTGGCCGCCTTCCCCCGCCGCAGCGAAAGTCCCTATGACACCTTCGGCGTTGGCCACTCCAGCACCTCCATCAGTGCCGGCCTGGGCATGGCCATCGCCTCGCGTCTGCAGGGTCTGGACCGGCGTACCGTGGCGGTGATCGGCGACGGCGCCATGACCGCCGGCATGGCCTTCGAGGCGCTCAATCATGCCGGGGAAACCGACGCCGACATGCTGGTGGTGCTCAACGACAACGATATGTCGATCTCCCACAACGTCGGCGGTCTGTCCAACTACCTGGCCAAGATCCTCTCCAGCCGCACCTACTCCCATATGCGCGAGGGCAGCAAGAAGGTGCTGTCGAAGATTCCACCGGCCTGGGAGCTGGCGCGCAAGACCGAGGAAACCGCCAAGGCCATGCTGGCGCCGGGGGTACTGTTCGAGGAGCTGGGCTGGAACTACATAGGGCCCATCGATGGCCACGACCTGCCGACCCTGGTGACCACCCTGCGCAACATGCGCCAGCTCAAGGGGCCGCAGTTCCTGCACGTGGTGACCCGCAAGGGCAAGGGCTTCTCCCCCGCCGAAGCCGACCCTATCGGCTACCATGCGATCACCAAGCTGGAACCCAGGCCCGCTGCCAACGGTGTCAGCAAGCCGCGCTTCTCCAACATCTTCGGCCAGTGGCTGTGCGACATGGCCGAGGCGGATGCCCGGCTGATCGGCATTACCCCGGCGATGAAGGAAGGTTCCGACCTGATCGCCTTTGCCGATCGCTTCCCGCAGCGCTATTTCGACGTTGCCATCGCCGAGCAGCACGCCGTGACCCTGGCCGCCGGCATGGCCTGCGAAGGCGCCAAACCGGTGGTGGCGATCTACTCCACCTTCCTGCAGCGTGCTTATGACCAGCTGATCCACGACGTGGCGGTACAGGATCTGGATGTGCTCTTTGCCATCGACCGCGCCGGCCTGGTCGGCGAAGACGGCCCGACCCATGCCGGCAGCTTCGACCTGAGCTACCTGCGCTGCCTCCCCAACATGCTGATCATGGCCCCGGCGGACGAGAACGAAACGCGCCAGATGCTGACCACCGGCTTCCTCTACAACGGCCCGGCGGCGGTGCGCTATCCCCGCGGCACCGGCCCGGGTGTGCCGGTCGACCCCGCGCTGACGCCCCTGCCCATCGGCAAGGGCCTGATTACCCGCCGGGGTCGGGACGTCGCCATCCTCTGCTTCGGCACCCTGCACGCCAACGCGCTGGTCGCTGCCGAGGCGCTGGACGCCACCGTGGCCAACATGCGCTTCGTCAAGCCGCTGGACACCGAACTGCTGCGCCAACTGGCCGACAGTCACGGGCTGCTGGTCACGGTCGAGGAGAACGCCATCATGGGCGGCGCCGGCAGCGCGGTGAACGAATGGCTGCTGGCCCAGGGCATCCAGATTCCGGTGCTCAACCTCGGCCTGCCGGATATTTACGTCGAGCATGACAAGCCGGCCAGCATGCTCGCCGAATGCGGCCTGGACGCCGCCGGCATCGAACGTGCGATCCGCCAGCGGCTGGCCAGCCTGGGCTAGTCATCGCGGGCCGGAAAGCGGAGCCGGAGCACAGTCCGGCTTCGCCGAATCCGGCATAATGCCCCTTTGACCTTTTCGAGCCTGATGCATGTTCTTCAGTGACGAGCGACTGCAGTTCTTCCGCCCCCTGACCAGCAAATACCGGGAACAGATAGTCGAATGTCTGCGCCTGCTGCACGGTCGGCTGTACAGCGCCAGCGCCGACTACGGCGAATCACTTCGCCGCGAGCAGGTGCTCGACATCTTCAGCGAGGCGCTGCAGCGTGCGCCCCTGCTGGACGGCGACGAGGAGGATCAGGGCCGCTTCAAGAGCAGCCGCGAACAGGCCGGCTGGATTCTCAACACCCTGGTCGATCACGGCTGGCTGGAGCGTCAGGTCGATCAGGTGACCTTCCAGTCCACCTACCCCTTCAGCCGCCTGGGTCGGCTCTTCACCCAGTCCCTGAGCGAGGCGATCGCGCACAGCGTGCGCACCCGCCACCGCAACACCCGCAACACCCTTAACGCCCTGTCGGCCTTCGCCGACCGCGGCGAGGTCTACGATCTGCTCGACGCCTACGAGTTCTCCGAACGCATCATCGCCGACTTCACCGACATCATCGCCGAGCTGGAGGAGCGCAAGCGTCAGCTGGTGCGCGAGGTGGAACAGCGCCAGCTGATCCAGGAAGCCAGCGAGCAGTTCTTCGAATTCATGGAAAAGCGCTTCCAGCCGGACCTGGCCATCCGCCTGTCGGCGGACAGCGTCGAGCGCCACCGCGAACACCTGTTGCAGCAGATCGAACGCATCCGCCGCAAGCCGACCGAATGGAAGGCCCATGCCGAGCGCGAACTGCGCAGGCTCGCCCCCGAGCTGCTCGGCGACACCCGCAGCTCGGTACTCTGGCGCCTGCTCGACCATATCGAGGTACGCCTGCGCAACGCCGCCGACGTCATGCTGCCGGCCCTGCGCCGTACGCTGCAGAGCTTCACCCAGCGCGCCGACATCATTATCCGCCAGCTCAGCTATCTGCACAGCCAGCAGCACACCGATATCGTCGGGCTGTGCCGGGAACTGGCCAGCCTCCCCGAAGAGGAGCAGCACCAGCGCCTGGCCGCCGCCGGCGAGCTGATGGCCACCGTCAACCTGCAGCTGATCGACCCCGTCCAGGTCCAGCTGCGCGAGCGCCGCGCGCGTTCGCCGGTCCACAGTCTGATGCTCGACCCCGGGCTGCCGGACGACGACACCCTCAACGAGCTGGCCGTGCAGCGCCGGCTCGACCAGGCCTTCGCCATCAATGCCGGCAGCCTGCGCTCCTACCTGCAGGCCGCACTCGGCGAAGGGCGCCGCATCGACACCCGCGATCTGCCCATCAAGGACGCCCGGGACCTGCTGGCTGCCAGCCACCTGATCGAGCTGGCCGGCGCCGACCATGCCGCGCATGGCCTCAAGGTACGCATCGAACCCAGCGGCGAAGTGCTGCAGGACGACTTTTTCAGCCGTCGCGACGGCTTCATCATCGAACTGGAATCCAACGACCATGCGTGAAGCACTGCAAGCCCGACTGGCCGAACGCGGCGTCAGCAGCGCCGAGTTCTCCGATCTGATGATCCGCCTGCTCGACCGCGGCGTCCTGTGCCGGGACGAAAGCAAGCGCGAAGCCGAACTCTATGACCGCTTCCTGCAGGTGCGCGAGCTGGTGGAGGACTATCTGGCAGTGCTGCGCATACGCCTGCTGCACGAACCGCGTTTCAACCTGCTGCGGGTATTTCCGCCGGGCGCGGAAGTGCCCGGCCTGCCCGACACCGAGGACGACAGCCATGCCCTGCGCCAGCGCCTGAGCCAGCAGGAGGTGGCGCTGATCCTGGTCCTGCGCGCCGAATACGACAAGAGCCTGCGCGAAGGCCAGCTGGATGAACACGGTCAGGCACTGCTGTCCCTGGAAGCGCTGAATCTGAGCATGCGCAATCTGCTCGGTCGCAGCCTGCCGGAGACCGCCACCGAACGCCAGGCCCTGCTGCGCCGGCTGCGTCAACTGCGCCTGATCCGCAGCCCCGCCGAGATGGACACCGACAGCGAGGAGGCCTGGCTGACAATCCGCCCGGGCATCATCAGTCTGGTCACCGACACGGCCCTGGCCCAGCTGGCCCCGCAGGCGGCGGAGCAGCCCGAAGATCAACCCGAGTACGAGACGCCCTGATGTATCTGAAACGTTCGATTACCGTCAATTGGGGCAACCTGCCGGTGCAGGAGCTGGACTATGGCCCGGTCAATCTGTTCTCCGGTGGCAACGGCTCCGGCAAGACCACGGCCGCCGATGCGCTGCAGACGCTGATGACCGCCGCCCATGACAACCTGTTCAACTACAACCCCGGCCAGGACGAAACCACCCAGCGCGGACGCGGCGGCAAGCAGGTGCGTACCCTGGCCTCCTACGTGCTCGGCTGCGACGATGGCGCCTATGCCCGCCCGCATGACACCGATGGCTATATCGCCGGGGTGTTCCATCCGACCAGGGGCGAGACCAGCGAGCCTTTCACGGCAGTGATAGGGGTGCGCGCGCATCTGGATACCGCCGGCAGCAGCCGTCACGCCCGTCAGCAGGAACTGCTGCTGATGATAGTCCCCGGGGAGATGCTGTCCCTGTCGCACTTCCTGCGCGAGGCCGAGGATGGCCGCCACGTACTGCCGGTCACCGAACTGCCGGAACTGCTGCGGCGCCAGTTCGGCAAGCAGGGCGTGGAAGTCTACGACCGCAAGAGCGCCTATCTGGCCCGGCTCTACGGTGCCCTGCGCGGGCGCAGCGATGCCGTATCGGTCCGCGAAGCCAAGAATGCCGCCCGCACCTTCGCCAATTTCATGGCCTACAAGCCGGTGCGCTCGATCGACCAGTTTGTCGCCGAGGAGGTGCTGGAAGCCCGGGACTTCGGCGATACCATCCGCCGCATCCGCGACCTGCTGCGCACCGTGCATGGCATGGAGCAGGAAGCCAGCCGCATCCGCGGCGCGGTAGACCTGCTGCAGCAGGCCCGTCAGCAGGCCGATGACTACCTTGACCTGTGGCTGGAACGTACCGGTCTGGAGTATGCCGCCGCTGCCCAGATCTGGCGTCAGAACCAGCGCCAGTATCTGAGCGCCAAGGACGAGCAGCAGCAGCTGGCAGCGCGGCTCGCAGCCTGCGCCGACGAGCAGCGCCTGACCGGCGAGCGGCTGGATCAGGCCCACCATGAGCTAGTGCAGCTGGAAGCACGGCGCCAGGGCATTCCGGCACTGCACTCCCGGGACCAGCTGCAGGACCGCCAGCAGCAGCTGCATGCCCAGCTGCAGGAAGGCGTGGCGCCGCTGCTGGAGCAGGCCCAGCAGCGCGATCGCAATATCGAGGCCCTGCGCCAGCTGCAGCAGTTGCTCGGCCAGCACAGCCTGGGGCTGGAACTGCCGCACCTGACCAGCCGCAGCTGGCGCGAGGCCAGTCAGGCAGTGCTCAGCGCGGAGCAGCAGCCGGTGGCCGACCTCAACCAGCTGCTGGCCCGGGACTGGATCGATCTCAGCCCGCTGGACAGCGGGCTGGACGCGATACGCGCCCAGCAGCACAGTCACAACCAGTTGGCCGCGCACCTGCAGCAACCCCTGGCCGAGGGCATCAGCCTGCTGCAGAAGGTCGACCGTCTGAGCCAGGAACGCAGCGCCAGCCTCGCCCAGACCGAGCGCCAGATAGCCCAGGTCGAACACCAGATCAAGGGGCTGCAGGCCAGCCGGGTCAGCTATCCGGGCTATGTCGAGGATGCCCTGCGCGCCATCCGCCAGCAGTGCCCGGGCGCCGACCCGCGGGTGCTCTGCGACCATGTCGAGGTACTGGACGCAGACTGGCAGATGGCGATCGAGGGTTATATCGGTGGCAGCCGCTTCGCCATCCTGGTGGAGCCGGAATACGAGGCCGACGCCATACGTATCGTCCGTCAGCTCAGCAGCCGCGAACGCAACCGGGCCCGGGTCATCCAGGGTGACAAGGCACGTCAGGATGCCGAGCGCATCAGTGTGCCGGCGGACTCCATCCTGCAGGTGATGAGCTTCAGCCACAAGATTGCCGAATACTATCTGCGCGCCTCCTACGCCGGCGTGGCGCGGGTGGCCGACGCCGAAGCACTGCGCCGGACCCGGCGCGGGATCACCCGCGAGGGCATGGGCTCGGGCAACTATGCCCTGTTCCGCTGCGATATCGATGATGCCCAGCTGGTATTCGGTGCCGGTGCCCGCGAACGCAATCTGCTGGCCCAGCAACAGCAGCTGGACCAACTGCAGGTGCAGCGTCACAGCCTGCGTCAGCAACTCCAGGCCCTGCAGCAGCTGGCCGCCCTGCTCGGCCAGATCCGCCCGCTGGACTACGCCGCCCGGGCCACGGTGCTGCTGGATTGCCAGCGCCAGCTGCGCGAGGTCGAGCAACAGCTCAGTGATCTGGATCTGGGCGCACACCAGGATCTGGATGACGAGCAGCAGCGGGTCAGCGCCTGCTATCAGGAGCTGCAGCAGCACCAGCGCGAACTGGTCGAGCAGCAGGGCCGGCTGGACGAGAAGCATCAGCAGGTCAGCCAGCGCATCCGCCAGCTGGCGGACCAGAGCGACAGTCTGCTCGAGCGCAAGGATCAGGCCGAACAGCACCTGCTCGAGGCCGCCGGCAAGCTGCCGGGCATGGATCCCCAGGCCCGCCTGGAACAGCTGGATGCGATGCTCGACGAGACCCGCGAACAGTTCGACTTCGCCGCCGACAGTGCCGCACTGACCAGCCGCCTGCATCAGCAGGCGATCAGCCTCGAGCGCTCACTGGAGCAGTACAACCAGCAGGCCCAGCCGGCCGACATGCTGCTGCATGACAGCCCCGAGGCGCTGCACAGTCCCGGGTTCTACGAGCACGTCGGCGGCCTGCGCCGGCAGCTGGACAATCTCTACAACCGCCTGCGCAACAACGTGCTGCTGGAGAAGCAGAGCCAGCTGGCGAGCCTGCGCGACAGCTTCAACACCACCTTCGTCAGCGACCTGTGCCACGAAATCCATCAGGCCGTGAACGACGGGCGCCGCACCCTGGAACAGCTCAACCGCGAGCTGGAACACCACCAGTTCGGCGCCGACCGCGAGCGCTTCCAGTTCGACTGGGACTGGCTGCCGGAATACCGGGAATACTGGGAGTTCTTCCAGGAAGTGATGAGTCTGCCGAACCTCGGCGACGGCACCAGCCTGTTCGGCGACAGCCTGTCGCAACGCGCCGCCGAGGTGCGGGACAAGCTGCTGTCGCTGCTGCTGGACGGGGATGAACAGCAGGCCCTGCGCGAGCTGGAGCGCATCAGCGACTACCGCCGCTACCGCCGCTACGACATCCTCAAGTTTCCCCAGGGCAAGGCACCGATCCGCCTCAGCGAATATGGCACCGGCTCCGGCGGCCAGCTGGAGACCCCTGCCTACATCATCCGTGCCGCGGCGGTCACCAGCGCCTTCCGCTTCAATGAGGGCGACAGCCACCTGCGCATGGTGATAGTCGACGAGGCCTTCATGCACATGGATGAGACCCGCTCACGGGAAGTGATCCACTACCTGACCGATACCCTGGGTCTGCAACTGATCTTCATCATGCCGACCAGCAAGGCGGGCCCCTTCCTGGATCTGATCAGCAACCAGTTCGTGTTCAGCAAGGTGCCGGCCAGCCAGCCCATCGGTGAGCTGCAGACCCGGGTGCTGCTGGACCGTCAGCAGCTCAACCGCGAGCGCGTGGCCGAGCTGTGGGCCCAGCACCGCCGGGTTATCCGCCAGCAGGGTCTGCTCGACTTCATGGAAGCGCTCTAGGCTCAGGGCAATCAGCCGCCCCGCTTCTCGGGGCGCTGGTTCTTGATCCACAACAGGGTATTGTCACGCCGCAGGGTGAACAGGCCGATGCCCTCGACCAACTCGCTGAGCTTGCTGTAGCCATAGTTGCGTGGGTCGAATTCCGGCATCTGCTTGGTGATGTGACTGCCCACCGGCCCGAGATTGGCCCAGCCATCATCCCCCGCCGCCGCATCTATGGCCTGGCGGAACAGGTTGCACAGCTTGGTATCCTGGCGCAGTTCCTGGCTGCTGCGGCGGGTGATGGCGCCCTGGTGTCCCTCGGCGACCGCGGCGCTGCTGTCGTCGCGCTGCAGGAAGATCTCGGTATAGATGAAGCGGTCGCAGGCGGCCACCAGCGAGCGCGGCGTCTTCTGTTCACCGAAGCCGTAGACCATCTTGCCGGACTCGCGCAGGCGCGCGGCCAGACGGGTGAAGTCGCTGTCACTGGACACCAGGCAGAAGCCGTCGAAGGTGCCGGTGTACAGCAGGTCCATGGCGTCGATGATCATGGCGCTGTCGGTCGCGTTCTTGCCGCTGGTGTAGGCGAACTGCTGGATCGGCTGCAGCGAGTGCTCCAGCAGGCTGGCCTTCCACTTTCCCAGTCCCGGCGTGGTCCAGTCGCCGTAGATGCGCTTGACGCTGGCGACACCGAAACGGGCCACCTCCGCCAGCAGACCCTCGATGATCGCCGGATTGGCATTGTCCGCGTCGATCAGAACCGCCAGGCTGTCACCCTTGCCGTTGCCATTCATCGGCTGCACCCCTTTTTTCAGTTCGGCTGTCTGAGCCGCTGGGGCGCCGGACGGTACAGCAGCATGGCGCCCTGGCTGGCGAGCACCAGCAGGATCAATGGCAGCATTTCCATGGTGCAGACATAGTGCAGCATGCCGATCCAGCCGGGCAGCTTGGCATGGGTCAGCCCCAGCAGCTGGGTATGGTGCAGACGGTTCCAGGCCTGTTCATCGGCAGCGGCGGGGGCCGCGTCCACTTGCTGCAGAGCCGCCTTGTAGAGGCCGAAGCGCCAGACGGTCAGCAGCAGTGTCAGCATGCCGGCAATGAACAGGGGTACCCCCACTCCGGGGTAGGCGCCGCCGCTGCGATCATGGAAGAACCAGACCACCGCGATCGGCAGTATCAGCGAGGCCAGACACTGCATGCGCCAGTTGCGCCGCATCGCCTGCCAGTGGATCAGGGCGTCCATCATTCGGCCTCGGCCTGATGAATGCTGCCCAGCAGGTGACCCAGCTTGCCTGCCTTGGTTGCCAGATAGTTGCGGTTGAAGGGGTTGAGCCCGGTACGCAGCGGAATGCGCTCGGCCACGGTAATACCGAAGTCTTCCAGCGCCTTGACCTTGCGCGGGTTGTTGGTCAGCAGCTTGAGGCTGGTAATGCCCAGGTGCGCCAGCATCGGCTTGCAGATGCCGTAGTCGCGCTGGTCCGCACCGAAGCCGAGCAGCTCGTTGGCTTCCACGGTATCGGCACCGCCGTCCTGCAGATGATAGGCGCGGATCTTGTTCATCAGGCCTATGCCACGGCCTTCCTGACGCAGATACAGCAAGGCGCCACGTCCCTCATCGGCGATCGCCTTGAGCGCCGCCTCCAACTGGAAGCCGCAGTCACAACGCAGGCTGAACAGCGCATCGCCGGTCAGGCACTCGGAATGCAACCGCCCCAGCACGGGCTGGCCATCGCCCACATCGCCCATGGTCAGCACCACATGTTCCTTGCCGGTACCGGGTTCAAGGAAGCCGTGCATGGTGAAAGTGCCCCACTTGGTGGGCAGCTGGGATGACGCAACATAGGTGACTGACACGCTGTCTCCTGAGACCACACTGTTTTGAGAGGGCCGCTATCTTAGCAGCACAAGACCCCGGCAGTCAGCGCTGATCTGCCCGAGCGGTACGAAAGGCGCCGATCACAGCAGCCACTGGGCGCCCTGCAACACCAGCAGAGCCATGATCCCGGCGAGGATATCGTCGAGCATGATGCCCAGCCCGCCGCCGACCCGGCGGTCGACCCAGCCGATCGGCCAGGGTTTCCAGATATCGAACAGGCGGAACAGCACGAAGCCCGCGAGCAGCCACAGCCAGCCGGGGGGCGCCAGCCACAGAGCGATCCACAGGCCGACGAACTCGTCCCAGACGATGCCGCCATGGTCGTGCACGCCCAGATCCGCCGCGGTGCGGTGGCACAGCCAGATGCCCAGCAGGGTGCTGAGCAGCAGCACCAGGGCATAACCGCCCACCGGCAGCTGCTGCCAGAGCAGCACGAAGGGCAGCGCCGCCAGGGTGCCCCAGGTACCCGGCGCCCTGGGCATGGCACCGCTGCCGAAGCCGAAGGCCAGAAAGTGGATAGGGTTGCGCCACACCGAGGCCGGTGTCGGGCTGCGGGACTCAGCCATCGGCAGACTCCTTGAAATGTTGGTAGCCGCCGTCACCGGCGATCGGTTGTCCATCCAGCCAGACGCCCTGGCCTGCTTCGACCCGGCCGATCACCGTGATCGGCCAGTCGCCCAGCTGTGCCAGCGCCGCAACCGGCAGGCTGAACAGCAGCACATAGTCATCACCGCCGCGCAGCATCCAGTCCAGCTGCTGCCGGGCCGGCCAGTGCCGCAGTGCCGGTGCGGACGGCAGGTCGGCGCCCTGGATATGCAGCGCTACCCCGCTGGCCCGGGCCAGATGCCCGGCGTCCTGCAGCAGCCCGTCGGAAATATCCATTGCCGCACTGGCCAGCCCCTGCAGGGCCTGCCCCAGCTCGCACTGGGCCCGTGGCCGCCAGAAGCGCGCCAGCAGATAGTCGCGACTGGCCTCATCCAGCGGCGCGGGCAGCGGCTGACCCAGAACCAGCGCCAGCCCGGCAGCGGCATCCCCCAGCGGCCCGCCCACACAGAGCAGATCGCCGGGACGCGCACCGCTGCGGCGCAGGGCACGCCCACGGGCGACTTCGCCATGCACGCTGATGCCGATGTTCAGGGGGCCACGGGTGGTGTCGCCGCCGATCAGGCTGATGCGATGGTCGACCGCGCACTGGGCCAGGCCATCGGAAAAGGCACCGAGCCAGGCCTCATCTGCGGTCGGAAGGGTCAGAGCCAGGGTAAAGCCCAGCGGGCGAGCGCTCATGGCCGCCAGATCACTGACCGCCACCGCCAGGGCGCGGTAAGCGAGATCGGTCGGACAATACTGTTCGGGAAAGTGGACACCCTGCACCAGACTGTCAGTGGAAATAACCCACTGGCAGCCCGGCGCGGGTTCAAGCAGGGCGGCATCGTCACCGATGCCCAGTGCCACGGCGGCCGGGTCACCGGCCTGTTGCAGCACTGCGCGCTGGAAGTACCGGCCTATCAGTCCGAATTCACCCAGCGGCATGTGGCAACCTCCGCGGCTCAACGCCCCCGGCGCGACGCATTGACCTCGACACTGCGCAGGCGGGGAGCCAGCTTGTCGAGAATGCCATTGACGTACTTGTGACCATCGGTGGCACCGAAGACCTTGGCCATCTCGATACCTTCGTTGATCACTACCTTGTAGGGCACGTCGGCTCGCTGGGCCATTTCATAGACGCCGATGCGCAGAATGGCCAGCTCGATGGGATCGACCTCGGCCACCGCGCGGTCCAGAACCTGCTTGAGCTGCTCGTCGATCTCGTCGAGATGGGCGGGCACGCCGCGCAGCAGTTCCTGGAAGTAGGCACCGTCGGCGCTGTCGAAATCGTACTCGGGGTCGCTGCGCAGCTGGGCCTCGATGTCGCTCAGCGGCTGACCGGCCATCTGCCAGGAGTACAGGGCCTGCAGTGCCAGGCTGCGGGCCTTGCGCCGCATGGCGCTGCGGGACTGTCCGCCGGAGCGCTTGGGTCTTGCGTCGTGATCAGCCACTCAGGCCTCCAGCTGCTTGATCACGCTGACCATTTCGATTGCCGAGAGGGCGGCTTCCGCGCCCTTGTTACCTGCCTTGGTACCCGAGCGCTCGATGGCCTGCTCGATGCTGTCTACAGTCAGTACGCCGAAGGCGACCGGAATACCGGACTCCAGGGACACGGCGCCGACACCCTTGACGCACTCGCCGGCAACGTATTCGAAGTGCGGCGTACCACCACGGATGACTGCACCCAGGGTGATGATGGCATCGTACTGCTTGAGGTCAGCCACCTTGCGCACCATCAGCGGGATTTCAAAGGCACCGGGGACCCGGACTATGGTGATGTCGGATTCCTTGACACCGTGACGCTTGAGGGTATCTACAGCGCCGTCGACCAGGCTCTCAACCACAAAGCTGTTGAAGCGGCCGACAACCAGGGCGTAGCGACCCTGTGCAGCGACGAAGTCGCCTTCGATGGTACGGATTGCAGTCATAACATTCTCTCTTAAAGAACCGGCGGCACTCGCTGGCACCGCCGTCATTCAATGCGTTTATTCGCAGGGCAGGTATTCTACTACTTCCAGGTCGAAACCGGATATGGCGTTGAACCTCATCGGCATCGACAGCAGGCGCATCTTGCGCACACCCAGATCCCGCAGGATCTGCGAACCCGCCCCTACCGTATTGTAGGTGCTGGGACGGCGTACGACAGGTTCGCCACCGGCGATCTGCTGGACGTGATGCAACAGCTCTTCGCCGTCCATCTGATTGCCCAGCAGCAGCACCACACCATTGCCCTGCTCGGCCAGCTTGGCCATGGCCGCACGCAGGCTCCAGCGTCCGGGCTGGCGCACCATGAACAGGTCGCGCAGCGGGTCCATGTTGTGTACCCGCACCAGGGTCGGCTCCTCCGGCTCGATCGTGCCGAGGGTCAGGGCCAGGTGCACGGCGTTTTCCAGGCTGTCCCTGTAGGTCACCAGATTGAAGGTGCCCAGCTCGGTATCCAGCGGCTGCTCCGACACACGCTCGACGGTGCGCTCGTTGAGCAGGCGGTAGTGGATGAGGTCGGCAATGGTGCCGATCTTCAGTCCGTGCTGCTTGGCGAACTCCTCCAGCTCGGGGCGGCGGGCCATGCTGCCGTCCTCGTTCATGATCTCGCAGATCACCCCGGACTCGCCGAAGCCGGCCATGCGGGCCAGGTCACAGGCGGCCTCGGTGTGACCGGCACGGGCCAGCACACCACCGGGCTGGGCCATCAGCGGGAAGATGTGGCCGGGGCTGACGATGTCCTCGGCCACCGCATCGGGGGCTGCAGCGGCCTGCACGGTACGCGCACGGTCGGCAGCGGAAATGCCGGTCGAGACGCCTTCGGCCGCCTCGATGGAAACGGTGAACTTGGTGCCGAAGCCCGAGCCGTTGCGCTGTACCATCAGCGGCAATTTCAGGCGCTCGCAGCGTTCCAGACTCATGGGCATGCAGATCAGGCCACGGCCGTAACGGGCCATGAAGTTGATATCCTCGGCGCGGCAGGCCTCGGCGGCCATGATCAGGTCGCCTTCGTTCTCCCGGTCCTCGTCATCCATCAGGATGACCATCTTGCCGGCGCGGATGTCTTCAACCAGTTCTTCAACAGTATTCAGTTTCATACGGCCCTCCCGGGCACGTTGTTCAGGACTTCAGAAAGCCGTTTTCGGCGAGAAATGCCATGCTGATGCCGCCACCGGCACCGGATTCGGCGGCCTTGTCACCCAGCAGCAGGCGCTCCAGGTAGCGGGCAATCACGTCCACCTCGAGGTTCACCCGGGTACCGGGCTGATAGTCACCCATGATGGTTTCCTGCAGGGTGTGCGGCACTATGTTCAGATCGAACACCGCTCCATCCACGCCATTGACCGTCAGGCTGGTGCCGTCCACGGTGATCGAGCCCTTCTGGGCTATGTATCTGGCCAGCTCCGCCGGTGCCTCGATGCGAAAGCGCACCGAACGGGCCTCATCCTCGCGTGACAGCACCTGACCGACACCATCCACATGGCCACTGACCAGATGACCGCCCAGCCGGGTGGTGGCGGTCAGGGCCTTTTCCAGGTTGACCCGGCTGCCGACCTTGAGCTGGGTAAAGGCGCTGCGACGCATGGTTTCCTGGCTGACATCGGCCCAGAAACCGTCACCGGGCAGTTCCACCACGGTCAGACAGACGCCGTTCACGGCAATGCTGTCGCCCAGCTTGACGTCGCCCAGGTCCAGCTTGCCGGTTCTGACCTGAACCCGCACATCACCGCCGCGCGGCTGCAGACTGGCGATCTGCCCTGTTGCTTCGATTATTCCGGTAAACATCTTTGCCTCGGTTAGCTGTGCATTTTCCAGCGGCGCGGCCGCATCTGGCGCAGCCGACATGGAGAAGGGATCCGGGCAATTATAAGCGGGTCGGGCCGATATCGACAGCCCGACCGTGGTCAATCGGCCTGTGCGCGGCTCGGGTGGGCGGTGATGCGCCAGTCCCTGCCCAGGGCGCGCAGGTCGATGATCTGCAGATCCCCGGCCTGGGCCATGGCATCGAAGGGCAGCTGCAGCAAAGGTCGGGCGTTGCTGCCGAGCAGGCGCGGCGCCATATAGACGACCAGTTCATCGACCAGTCCGGCCTGCCAGAAGGCCCCGGCCAGGGCGGCACCCGATTCCACCAGGACCTCGTTGCAGCCGCGCCGGGCCAGCTCGGCCAGCAGGCCGGGCAGGTCCACTCTGGCGTTCTGTCCGGGCAGTGCCAGCAGCTCCAGCTGCGGACGCTGATACTCAGCCTCGCGGCCCATGGCATCGGCGCAGACCACCAGCACGGGCCCTGGCTCGTGGAACAGCCGCCGGTCCAGCGGTACCCGCAGGCGACCATCGACCAGTACCCGCAACGGCTGGCGCTGCGCCACCTGGGCAGCCAGCTCCGGCGCCAGCCCCAGCTCGGCAGCGCGCACGGTCAGAGCCGAATCGTCCAGCAGCACACTGTCGGCACCGCTGATGATGGCGCCACTGCGCGCCCGCAGGCGCTGCACATCGGCCCGCGCCTGCGGACCGGTAATCCACTGGCTCTCGCCACTGGCCATGGCGGTACGACCATCCAGACTCATCGCCAGCTTCAGCCGCACCCAGGGCAGACCCTGCTGCATGCGCTTGATGAAACCCGGATTCAGCTGCCCGGCCTCGGCTTCCAGCAACCCGCACTGCACCTCGACACCGGCCTCCCTCAGACGCTGCAGGCCGCGCCCGGCGACCTGCGGATTGGGGTCCTGCATGGCCGCCACCACGCGGTTCACGCCGGCGGCGACCAGCGCATCGGCACAGGGCGGGGTCTTGCCGAAGTGGCTGCAGGGTTCCAGGGTGACGTAGGCGGTGGCGCCCCGGGCCAGCTCGCCGGCCTGGCGCAGTGCATTGACCTCGGCGTGGCCCTCGCCGGCGCGCACATGCCAACCCTCGCCGACGATACGGCCGTCGCGTACCAGTACGCAGCCGACCCGTGGATTGGGTTCGGTGGTGTAGAGCCCCCGCTCGGCCAGGCGGATGGCTCTGGCCATCAGCGCCTGATCGCTCAGCGCCTCAGCCATCGGCGGGCTCGCCGCGGGACAGCCGATCGATTTCCTCGCGGAACTGGTTCAGATCCTGGAAGCGGCGATAGACCGAGGCAAAGCGGATATAGGCCACCTCATCCAGTTCCTTGAGTTCGGCCATGACCATCTCGCCGACCACCATGGCCTTGACCTCGCGCTCACCGGTGGCGCGCAGGCGGTGCTTGATCCGCCCCAGAGCGGCCTCTATCTGCTCGACGCTGACCGGACGCTTTTCCAGAGCGCGCAGCAGACCGGCGCGCAGCTTGTCCTCATCGAAGGGCTGGCGGCGACCGTCCTGCTTGATGATGCGCGGCAGCACCAGTTCGGCGGTCTCGAAGGTGGTGAAACGCTCCTGGCAGGCCAGGCATTCCCGGCGGCGACGCACCTGGGCGCCGTCGGCTACCAGTCTGGAGTCGATCACTTTGGTGTCATTGGCACTGCAGAACGGACAGTACATATCGCATCATTCCCGGAATCGGAGGCGCGCCTAGCATACCGCCTGCCCCCCGCCAGTAAAAGGGCATGGCGGTTTCACCGGAGCCGGCGATCTGGCTACAATGCCGGCCTCTCTTCCAGTCGGTTCTGCACCATGTCGACACCCCGCTTACTTGCCCAGCTCGAGGAATGCCTGCATCAGGTGCTGCCGGATGCGCGTCTGGCGCCCTGCAGCCTGCCCGGTCTGCCGGAACTGCAGCTGTGGCTGCTGGACCCGGTCAATCTGGACCGGGCCTTTGCCAGCGAGGAAACCCGACGCCTGCTCGAGCAGCCACCCTACTGGGGCTTCTGCTGGGGCAGTGGTGTGGCCCTGGCCCGCTGGGTACTGGACAACCCGCAGCAGGTGCGCGGCCGACGGGTACTGGATTTCGGCAGCGGCTCGGGCGTGGTCGCCCTGGCCTGCAGCGCGGTCGGCGCCAGCCGCAGCATCGCCTGCGATCTGGATCAGGGCGCCCAGCTGGCCAGCGCGCTGAATGCCGAACTCAACGAGCTGCCCATCGAGCTGGCCGATGACTACTTTGCGGTGACCGGCGAGCTGGATCTGATCCTGGCCGCGGATGTGCTCTACGACAGCGACAACCGCCCCTTTCTCGAACGCTTCCGGCAACGGGCCGACAGCGTACTGATCGCCGACTCCCGGGTACGCGATCTGCAGCACCCAGGCTACCACAGGCTCGGCCACCTGCACGGCCAGACCTGGCCGGAACTGGGCGAGCCGGTGGAGTTCCGTCAGGTGGCGCTGTATCAGAGTCTCCCTTGATAACCGCGGCGCCGCCCCCAGATAAGCCCTTCAAGCCCTTGCATTCAGGAACCTCAATGAGCCAGTCACCGCATATCTTCGACGTCACCGGCGACACCTTTGATCAGCTGGTAATCGAGAACTCCCGTCACAAGCCGGTGCTGGTGGACTTCTGGGCCGACTGGTGCGCCCCCTGCAAGGCGCTGATGCCGATGCTGGCCTCCATCACCGAGAGTTTCGGTGGCGAGCTGCTGCTGGCCAAGGTCAACTGCGACGCGGAGGTGTTTCTCACCGAGCGCTTCGGCATCCGCAGCCTGCCCACGGTGGTGCTGTTCAAGGATGGCCAGCCGGTGGACGGTTTCGCCGGCATCCAGCCGGAAAGCGCCATCCGTGCCATGCTCGAGCCCCATGTCAGCGCCGCGCCTGCCGAGGAAGAAGCAGAGGATGTCCAGGCCAGCGTAACGGCGCTGCTTGACGCCGGCCAGCCGGAGCAGGCGATCACCCTGCTGCAGCAGGCCATGGCCGAACACACCAGCGATCCCCTGCTGTTGTTGCTGGCCCGGGCGCTCATGGATACCCGCCAGTTCGACGATGTCGAGGCGGTGCTGAATGCGGTCCAGGATCAGGATGGCAACAAGCAGGCCCTGGCCGGCCTGCGCGCCGGGCTCGGCTTTGCCCGGCAGACCGCGCAACTGCCCGAGCCGCAGGCGCTGCAGCAACGCCTGCAGGCCAACCCGGCGGACAGCGAGGCGCTGTACCAGCTGGCCCTGCATGACCTGGCCCGGGGCCAGGCCGAGGCGGCCCTCAACGCGTTGCTGCACCTGATGCAGAGTGACCGCAGCTATGGCGACAATGCAGCCCAGCGCACCCTGCTGCAGGCCTTCGAGCTGCTGGGCAACGACCATCCCCTGAGCATCAGCTACCGCCGCCGGCTGTACCAGCTCCTCTACTGATCCACCTTTTGTCGCATCCCCGGAGAAATGGCGGTGTGCTATGATCGCGCCGCCTGATCAATGAGGAGTCATCTGCAGCAACACCACGGTCTGCCCCGCTCCCCATCCACATTCAACAGGGGAGTCGCCCATGAACCTATCGCCCGCCATGCAGCGGTACCTCGATTACATCCAGCAGCTCGAGGCCCAGGGCACACGGCTGGTGGAATTCCCCTGCCCTGCGTGCGCTGAAGGCATCCTTACCCCGGCAGCTGCGCCCTGTGAAGTCATCGACACCCTCACCGACTGCCCGCACTGCGGCACCCTGTTCCTGATGATCAGCGAAAGCGACCGCGCCCGGGGCATGCTGATGTGAGGAGGCGGGCTGCCACCCGCTCTGCTGGCCTGTTGCAGTGCCGGCATCCAAGCCCATGACCACGACCGTCCCCCCAGTCTCACCGCCCCGAGAGCCCCGTTAAGTTCGCCCATACCGCCTCCGGTGCTAATCCCACCTCACATCAACGCCCCCACGGACGTGGGGAAGCCCCCGGTGATCATGTACTTGATCTTGCCCGTCTGGGAAACACCCCCACGGACGTGGGGAAGACCGCCGGGCCAGCGGTGGCGGTCTTACCCTTGGAGAAACACCCCCACGGACGTGGGGAAGACCATGGCTGGAGCCAAGCGCCGGGACTGGCGGCAGAAACACCCCCACGGACGTGGGGAAGACAAATGAAAATCAGAACCACAGGGATACATGTAGGAAACACCCCCACGGACGTGGGGAAGACCCAGCCTGCTGCCCGGCCGCAGTGTGCAGTCAGGAAACACCCCCACGGACGTGGGGAAGACCAGGTCAGCCGGTGTCGGGTAATACTGATGCGAGAAACACCCCCACGGACGTGGGGAAGACGGCGTATTGCTGCGCCGTGGGCGGTCAGGTGCGGAAACACCCCCACGGACGTGGGGAAGACACTCGACGGTCAGGAATTCATTGGGGAGAACTGGAAACACCCCCACGGACGTGGGGAAGACACGGCAATCCGACCGTCTGGTGCGACCCTGAAAGAAACACCCCCACGGACGTGGGGAAGACCAAGGCCCCTTTTCGCTTTCTTTAATGGAGGCAGAAACACCCCCACGGACGTGGGGAAGACTCGGCAGCCCAGTAAACCTCGGCTTGGGTGTAGGAAACACCCCCACGGACGTGGGGAAGACTCTGACGCTGCGATAAGCTCTGACGCGCTGACGGAAACACCCCCACGGACGTGGGGAAGACATTTAGCCTCAAGGGCGAATGATACGTCAGTCAGAAACACCCCCACGGACGTGGGGAAGACCGCCCTTGCGGCACTCTGCCTTGCTTTCAAATAGAAACACCCCCACGGACGTGGGGAAGACCAGGCGCTCGCCCTCGGTCAGATGCCGGGCGAAGAAACACCCCCACGGACGTGGGGAAGACACCAACAAATTGTTAATGAGCGGCATCAAAAATACAAGATATTCGATTTATTCAGCTTTAAGGGTTTCGACGACCAATTGAAGGCCACTGAGAACTGTCATGGGCTTACGGGTCGGACCAATACTTCGAACCTCATAGCCCGGAGGCCCGGACAGGGAGCGGAATATGACAATGCCCGACTCTGGCGGACAGTGTTTGTATAGATAATCGATTACTGTAGTAGCAACGGAGTCTTTGATGCCTGACACAAAAATGTTAGGCCGGGGCTCGATAAACCAGAGCTTCATGCGCCCCCTTACCGCAGGCGGCAAGTCATTTGCCACGACGACGAGCACGAGCCACCCCCAGCATGTCCGGTATGTCTTCAGCGAGCCGGGCCAGAAGATCCATTTCAATGACCCGTTGACGAAAT
The DNA here is from genome assembly GCF_051948695.1 of Halopseudomonas sp. Lyrl_26. Lineage (NCBI taxonomy): Bacteria > Pseudomonadati > Pseudomonadota > Gammaproteobacteria > Pseudomonadales > Pseudomonadaceae > Halopseudomonas > Halopseudomonas sp. Lyrl_26. The sequence goes on along the minus strand of NZ_JAYJLH010000014.1, from coordinate 23,627 downwards.
GCGGCTGACACTTTGTGCTTATCGTAGCGCCCTGCCATATCACGCGTCAGTGCAAAGGCCAGATCAATACACAAGTGCTCCTTGTACAAGTCGGCCATGTCATAGACAAAAGGCAAGGGGCTGCCAGAGTGAATGAATCCGATGTGCGGCGAGTAGCCCATGCTGTGTACCGCTGAACAGAGAATGCCGTACAACGCGGCATTAGTAGCAGTCAGCACCTGATTGGTAATATCGCTTACCTCGAACTTTCCTGGGGTGAACTGGCGCCCCTTCCAGCCGACCTGATATTCCTGAGCCTTGCTCTGGTACAGAGATCGCACCCTGTGCCCCTCCATGCCCATCATTTCCTTGAGATTCTTGCCCGCCAACTCCGCGTCTGGAAAACGTCTGGCGAACATGCGCCGGGCCACCTCTAGAGACTCCTTCGGATTCGCCGAGCGTTCTATCTGCTGCTTGAGATTTCGTGTATCCGCAGTGGGAAGAAAGCCTGCTGCGTAGAACAACAGGCTGTCTTCTCCAACCCAGCACACCGCACAATTGGCTGCTGTTGCGGTCTTGATTGCGTCATGGGTGACCGTCGTACCGGGCCCAAGCAACAGTGCATTCAGGGTAGCAACTGGAAGTGGCACGACGTTGGCTTCAGAGTCTATCCATTTGATACTGCTGTCATCTATCTCCAGTCGCCCACGCTCAAGGTACACAAAGGGGTATTTATCCTTGACCTGGGGTAAGGACTCCCGGGTGACCTTGACGAATAGTCGCTGTCCTACGGCCATGACTGTTACTCCAATTTTTGTATCGTCACCCGCCTGTCCCGATACCGCTTATGCTCTCCAAACTGCAGGGGTACGTCATTCAGGGTCAGCACTTCACCTTCATGTTCGCCCTGCAGCACTCTGAACACCGCATGCCGTGATTTTTCCGTGGCCAGCTCACTGGCTCGTTGCAGTGCCTGCTCGAGATCCGCATGAATGCCTTGGTAGATGAACTCCGTCGGCACACAGGTCTTGCGCCCCAGATACAAGTCCCATACCGGGCTCTGCAAGGCCTCAGCCAGCACCTGCAACTCGGCAGACGGCCCCTGCAGAACCGCCGCATAGGCCATATCCTGCAGGTAGTAGCGGTAGGTCATCTTGGTACCACCCCCCACCGCTTTCTTCCCCTCGCTGGTTTTCGGGATCAGCAGGCTGGTCCAGGGATCCCGGTCGTCATAACCACTACCAACCATCTGGAAATCTCGAAGCAAAGGCTGGCGTGGCAAAGGTTGCCCCTGCCGATCAACAGGCACATAGGCTGTTATCTGCAGATCACGCTCCGCCCACCTGCGTAACCAGTCAACCTGCTCCCCCGCCGCACCGAGAGCGCAGCAGAGCAAGCCGAGCACGCCGGACTTCGTTGGGAAGTCCAGACTGTCGCGCCGACCGAATTTTGAGTCATGCCCCCAAGCCTGCAGGGGCGCCTCCAGCCACAGCAGCAGATAAGGTTCACTCATGCTGCACCTCACTCGACATGGTTTTGCAGATCAGCCACCAGATCATCAATGCTGTAGTTGTCATTTTCACCCCATTCGTACGCGGCCAGCTTGCCGAACAACGAACCGCTGAGCTTTTCCTTTTTATCCAGGTAAGACTTGAGAACATCAATGCTCGGCTGCAGGTATCCGCCGTCCCGTGCTTTAACCGGAGTTTCAAAAGGCACCTGCAAACGCTGCCCCTTGCGTACCAGCACCCGTGCAAACTCCCAGGGGCTGGCACCTGACTGCGTGGTCTGCCGGGCGCTGGGCACGGCGATAAACAGCGCCTGAGTGAAGGCGGCTATGGCCTTTTTCAGCTCCTCAGTGCCCATGGTTTGTGCCAGTTGCCCAAGGTCAAGACTGATATAGCGATAATAAGTAGCAGAGTTGAACTCCAGGCTACCCATATGAGCAGAGCGCGCATCCTCTCCAGGGAGGTCGTCCAACGCGGTGAAAAACTCAACCTCGTTACTGACCTTGTGAGTAGAGATGGCATGAGAGAAAGAGGCAGCTGCCTCTACATTCATATCTGCGGCCTTGGCCACCATGCGGCCAAACAGAGCAATATCCAAAGCATCAACCGCTGGGGTCAGAGCTTTTTTGGCCACTTTTGCCAGCTCCTTGTCCTTGATCTTGCTGTCATCAAACCCCTGTTCTTTTGCGTAGTCGGCAAAAGCCACTGCTTCACTGTCGCTGATGAACAACAGGGTGTCATCACTCAGCAGTGAGGCGATTTTCTTGCCACAGGCAGCGGCCTGCTCCTCACTCGCACCGGCCTGCTGACAGGCCCGGGTGAAAATTTCTTCAGACTTCTTGGTACGGATACCCAGCTTGATACCCAGCTCCTGCATGGCGAGGCGCACTTGGCGCTTCCAGCATTGTGAGCTGACACGGGCGCGGGTCACTCCACCGACGATGGCAGTCTTGGGTGCGCCAACATCATCGCGGTTCAGACAGGTAACCGGAAAGGACTGCAGAATATGAAACTCGATACGGGTATTGCGATACTTGTCATTCATGGTGAAGTTCCTTTTCAGGCAAAGGGGCTGTCGATAACGGGGACGATTTGCAGCAAGCCACACCCATAGGCCCGGGCACGCCCGATACCCTGAGAAAAGCTCGCCTTGAACTGCGTTGGGTCACTGACGTGCAGCAGCCCGTGAATATGTGCCTGGCCAATAGTGACCAACTGCTGATGCTTGTCTTTGAATTGCAACACTTCTACGCGATCCACCTGCAACGTCGACTGGTCCAGGGTAAAGCCCCAGCTGTTGGCGGAACGCTCTATAAACCACTCGCGGATGGATTCGCGCCCACGTACGGCAATGAGCTTGCGCGAGACGCTGTCACGGCGAGTTGGGTTGACGATGACTTTGAATCGATAATCTGAATGTTCCAGAAAGCCTGGAGGCAAGGGCTTGCAGCGCACTTCGCCGTATTGGTTTTCCACCCTGCTCGCGGGCTGTCGATCAGCCAACATCAGAATCTTCCGCCCTCGATGATCTCCGCCTTGGTCGGCGTACAGAATACCGCTGGCCTGACTTTGTTTTTTCTCAGCTTCGGATCGTACATCCGGGTATAAGCTGTAGATCACCCGGTGAAGGGAATACGGGTCGGTAATTCGCAGCGCCTTTACCGCGCGGCGATCAAGATGCAACACGCTGGCGATCAGACTCATGTCTCGCCTCCCGCTATCGGCTCTGCTGGTTGTCCATAGAATTCCTGGGCCCACTGTGCCTTGATCGACTGGGCGTGGAATGGAAAGTTGCGTAATTGGCGGAGCAGCCGGACAAAGTCCAGAGGTTGCCCGACCTTGCTGTCTATCAGGGTCAAGATCGGGCGCAGTACCCGGCATACCTCCCCCAACTCGTCACAGGCCAGCAAGCGGCGCAGCCGGGCCTTGGCCTGGCTGCTCTCTCGCCCCTCTTCATAGCAACTGGCGATGGCGCGACCGAGTGCCAGTTTGCCATTGGCTTCTGCTTTTGACTTCGCTATGGCGGCTGCCACAGTGACGAAGGGAAGGCGTTGATAGTCGCGCTCCAGATCAATTCCCAGAGAGCCCAGCACATCCCAACTCTGGTATTCCGTGGCCGGGTTGTCGGCGCGTCGCAAACGCGCAGCCAGCCCCTTGTTTTCCGCGCAGCGTTGCAGAATCGCTTCAACAAAGCGCTCGTCCCGACTGAGTGTGGTTGTTCCCCGCCCCTCTGTGCTCATCATCCTGCCTCCTGCTTCAGATAATTGCTGTTGTTCGGGCGACACTTGGCCCAGGCGTCCAGTTGCCGCGCTGTCTCTCTCGGGCACACCTGATCGAAGGCCTGATGCACATAGCCAGAGAAGCGCCGGCGCAGTTGCTGACGTTTTCGGAGTGCTTGTTCGCCACTGTCGCAACTGTCCACCAGCGACTGGAAGTCGCGCTCACATAGTTGCCAGAAAAGCTGGGTGGATTGGGCCGCGAGCTTGCTGCCATCAACCGTCTGCTCTTTGAAAAAGGCAAGCACGCGGCCATAGAGGTTTCTGGCGAGGGTGTCCAGCGCATCCATTTCGACTTTCAGTTGCGAAAACCAGCTCTGTCCAAGAAGCTCGGCGTGCAGCCAAATAGATGATTCGACAAAATCATCGCTGCCCGACACATACTGTTCCCCTGCATTACTACTCACTCGTAAACCACCGGACCAGATTCCAAAGATCTCAACCACATCTCTGGCTCGATCCAGCCCGCTGCGCACCTGCCAGCTCTGAAATCCCTGAGTGCCAGCCTGATCCATAAAACTCAGCAGCGCTGTCAGCTCCCGCCAAGGCCGTTTTCCCGGGTCAACCCACAAGGCCTTGGGATCCTTACCCGCATAGTTGACCGCCATGCTCGGATCGACCATGCCATCCTTGTATCCGGAGTGGGCTATCCCCTCGGAGTAATGCAACCCATTTTCCGTGAGCAGGCAAAAGCGACACATCGGTATCCGCCGCCCCATCATGGAGTCCCGCAACCGACGGGCGTTGGGACAATCTTCACCTGACGGCATGAGCTCCCAAGGCGCGACTCCCAGCCCAGCTGGATAAATTCCCATCTGACGGATTTGCATATGGGTGAACAGGTTCAGCCAGATACTCTGCTGCAGGTACTCACCCTCCATAAAGCTGTGCAGAAATCCCATATGCCCTACCGATGGGCCGGGTTTTCCAGTAGAGGGCTTGCCTTTATCGTTGCGCTTACCGGTGTATCCGGGGGACAGCACCACACTGTTGTCCGTTTTCTTACCTGATAATGCGAATGCCATGAGCGATAGCAGTAGCAATGCTTGCTGGGCCTCACTCAGCCCTCGCTCTACCTGAGTCTGACTGAGCACCGTGGTATTACCTGTTGCTACTTCCGGCAATACAGCCCCAAAAGACTGGACCCTGGCCTCGCGGATCGCTGGCATCTGCAGAAACGGCTTTTCACCGTACAGATAAAAACGCTCGTGCCACTTATCCAAGTACGATAAACAACGATCAGCCAGCCCCCGCGCTCCCATGGACCGCCAGTCGGCCTCTGTTTCCGGCGTGGCAGCAGCCTGAGCAATGGCCAGCAGGAGTTTGAGCAAAGCGATCTTCTGTATCGGGTTCCCACCGAGACTGCGGTAGTGTGAGTTGCTGAAGATATCGCGCAGGCTTGCCAGTCCATGATCAGCCACTGGAATCCAGGGCTCATCCACCAGATTGAAGCGGTTTTCCATATTTACAGTCCTAGTCCTTGATGACCCTGTATCCCAGGTCGCTCCTGTATTCGAGTGTCTGCTCGCCCAGGGGTGCCTGTTCCACCCCCTGAAGACGGCCGGTTTCATCGACCAACGCCACCCGCAGCACAGCTTCATCCTGGGCAGGATTACCAAGATAAAAACAATGCTGAAAGCCGAACTTCTCCAACATCGCCTGTGGCAGAACCTGCGGCGCATGTTGTGGATGCACTGTCACTATCTGACGCATGAGAGTTGCACTGAGTGAACGCCACTGCCATCGGTCTAGGCCTGTGCGTTGCACTGGCAACTCCAACTGGCTGCCGTCCAGCAACGTCAGAGTCGTGATTCGACCGTCCCGACTCCGCCCAATACGTTTGAGCAGCAGCACTTCGTGACTGTCCGTCTCACTGTATCGGGTTTGCGCCTTGCTTTCCGGCAGGGTATTACCGGCTTCAGCCAAGGTAACCCGGGCCAGTTGCCGCAAGCCATTGCGCCCCTTGCGCCGTGACGTACCCTGCTCCAGATCCCGCAACCAGCGGCTCATCGGCTCGACCTCATCTCGGGAAGCATAGGTAGCTTCGATCAGTGGCCGTATATCATCGGGCAGGCGCAGCCCAGCCAGCCCATTCCAGACCTCCAGACTGCGGCACAGTACGTAAGGACTGTAGACGTGTGCACTGCTGCCAAACGCCGACATGGGCTGTTGAATGGCAGTGTCCAATTCTGGCGCCAATACCCAGCACTCTCTGCTTGCGCCTTCGGCTCTGGGAGTACCTGCATGCCGCCAAAGCCGCCCCATTCGTTGCAACAGCATGTCACTGGGAGCAAAACGGCTGACCATGAAGTCCGCATCAATATCCAGCGACTGTTCAAGCACTTGAGTTCCCACCAGGATCCGGCCCTGCCGACCACGCAGCTCCCATCCCGGCTTGCCAAACTGGTTTACCCAGTGATCCTCAATGGCCTGCCGATCATCGACGGTAAAGCGTGAATGCAGTAGGCCACAGGCCACTCCCAGCTCAGAGGCCCGTGCGGCCAGATCCAGATAGCGCTGCTGCGCCTCGGCTACTGTGTTTTCAATCCAGAGCACTTGCTGACCCTGTTCGGCGCGGGCCAGAGCCTCCTCGATGGCGACAAGATCATTCTCGATCAGTTTCAGATCGACGGGGTCACTGCTACCCGCAGGCAACGCCACCTCTGTTACCGGCCAGCCATTCCGGCAGGCAGTAATCAACGGATATCCAGCTTCCTTCAGATCATCCTTGACCAGTTCACGGCGTCGCTCCTGATTCAGCGTTGCGCTGAGGATGATGACCGTACAGTGCAATGACCGAAGCAGTTCAACCAGAGCGTCCAGCAGAGTGCCGGTGTAAGCATCGTAGGTATGCACCTCATCCAGAATGACCACTTTTCCGGCCAGACCAAAGGCACGTACGAAGCCGTGCTTGACGTTCATTGCTGCCATCAACGCCTGGTCGATGGTGCCTACGGCAAAAGGCGCCAGCAGACCACGTTTGGACTGATTGAACCAGGAGCCGCCCGGCCTGCCCTCCTCCCCCATATCAGTGACCTGCCAGGCGTTGGAGTGCAGCAAAAGGGACCTGTGGGCGCAGTCTTCGCTCAGTATCTGCTCAAGAAACGAGTTGAAGCGCTCGAAGATCTTGTTGGAGGTGAGCTGCGTCGGCAGTGCGAAATAGATACCACTAGCCTGGCCAGCGGATAACATGTGGTAAGCGGCAAAGAGCGCCGCTTCGGTTTTTCCAAGCCCCATAGGGGCTTCCAGAACATACACACCCGGGCCTTGCACCTGACTGATCAGTGCAGCCTGCGCCTCCCGGGGAGGCCAGCCGAAGACATCTACAAACTCAAGGTCCTTGCGATAACTCGGCGGCACAAACCCTGCGTCATCCAGGGCTTTAGAAATACTTTGCTGCCAAGGAATATCTGGGTCTTCAAAGTTCTGCCCTGAGCCAATCCAGTCTGCTACCGAAGTAAGCCCGGCGACCACCCGCGCCTGAGCCAGGCCCCGTACCTGCGGCCAGTCGCCTTGCAAGGCCTGCTTGAGAGAGTCAACCAATCGGATGCGTTCAGCCTGCCAGGCTACACCTCCGAATTGCTCATCATCAGCTCGAAATCCGCCCAGAGAAGGAGAAAAGCCATGATGCTGACCAAGAATTTCGGGGACAAACTCGGGAGCGGCCAGCGCTCTGGCGGTCAACTGGCTGACCCCGGCATGCCCACCCCAGGTACTTTCCAGCTGCGGGTTGACGGGGAGAGGCTGAAGTGTGCACAACGCAGGGTCACAGGCTCGACGCAACTTTTCCACGAAGGTCGGGCTGATCTTGCCTATGTCGTGCGCTGCGGCAGCAAAGTGTGCCCCATCGGGAAACAGACTATCTCGAAAACCTGCGGGCTGACGCCGCACCAGCTCCCGGGCCACTTCACCCACTATCTGACAATGATTGAAGACCGAGCGGCCCAGTCGCGTCCTCCCATCCGGCTGGAGAAATGTCTTGGCCGGAAAAAACACAGGGAGGGGTGGCGGATCCACCCTGCTGACCTTCCCCCGTTTCAGCATTCACGTTCCCTCGTCTCATAGTCCAATGATGAAAGCCAGTATGCGACTCTGTCATAAACCTCAGAAAGTAGCATCAGGCGATCCTAGCCCATCCCTGCGACGATCCATGTCGCAGCGACACATTTGCTCGATCCAAGATGGATAACACACCGAACCCAAAACTGTTATAAGATAACATTTTTAGCCTGTTTACCGAGGTAACCCATGCTCCATCCTGCCTTGACCGGCGCCGCACTGCTGGCTTTGATCAGCCAGCCCCTGCAGGCCCACGTCCATCATCACCACAATGCCCCCGCCCACCAGCATGGTGTCGGGCAGCTGCATCTGGTGATCGAGCAGGACCAGCTGCATCTCGAGCTGCAGGTTCCGGCGGCCGATCTGCTGGGCTTCGAGCACGCTCCCCGCACCGCGGAGCAGCACGCGGCTCTCGCTGCCCTGCAAGAAACCCTGCAGCAACCCGAACGGCTGTTCCGCCTGCCTGCGCCCGCCCGTTGCGAGCTGCAGGCAAGCGAGCTGCACAGCAGCCAGTTTGCCTCTGCCGACAGCACCACCGCACATGAGCAGCATGAGGAACATGCGGATATCAGTGCCCGCTACCAATTCCGCTGCGCGGCAATGTCCCGGCTGCAACAACTGGAAATACTTGTGTTCGACCTGTTTCCCGATAGCCAGCGACTGGTGTTGCAGGCGATCACCCCCAAAGGCCAGACTGGCGCCGAGCTGACCGCAAAACGCAATCTGGTCGATCTGTGAATCACCCGAGGAAGTCCATGTCCTTACCCGTGATCCAGCTGGAAAACCTGGTGTTCGCCTGGCCCGGCCAGTCACCGCTGCTGGATATCGAACACTTCACCCTGGCTGCCGGCGAACGGGTCTTTCTCAAGGGCCCCTCCGGCAGCGGCAAGACCACCCTGCTCGGCCTGCTGGGTGGCGTGCAGTTGCCCGCGAGCGGGCGCATCCAGCTGCTGGGTCAGGATCTGGCGAGCCTGTCCGGCTCCCGCCGGGATCGCTTCCGGGCCGACCACAGCGGCTACATCTTCCAGATGTTCAACCTGCTGCCCTACCTCTCGGTGCTGGAGAACATCAGCCTGCCGTGTCGCTTCTCGGCAATGCGCCGCCGGCGCGCCATCCAGCGCCACGGCGGCGTCGAGGCCGCCGCCCGGCACCTGCTCACGCACCTGGGGCTGGATCGGCCGGAACTGCTGCGCCGCGCGGTAACCGAGCTGTCCATAGGTCAGCAGCAGCGGGTGGCCGCCGCCCGGGCGCTGATCGGCAGCCCGGAGCTGGTGATCGCCGACGAGCCGACCTCGGCACTGGACGCCGACGCCCGGGAAGCCTTCCTGAATCTGCTGTTTGTGGAGTGCCAGGCGGCGGGCAGCAGCCTGCTGTTCGTCAGCCATGACGGTGCGCTGGAGCGTCTGTTCGACCGCAGCCTGTCGCTGAGTGAACTCAATCGCGTCACCCCCGACGGAGGACTGGACTGATGTATCTGTTGCGTCTGGCCCTGCGCAGCCTGCTCAACCGCCGCTTCTCGGCCCTGTTGACGGTGCTGGCCATCGCCCTGAGCGTCACCCTGCTGCTGGGTGTGGAGAAGATCCGCACCGAAGCCCGCGCCAGCTTTGCCGGCACCATATCCGGCACCGACCTGATTGTCGGGCCGCGCACCGGCTCGGTGCAGCTGCTGCTGTATTCGGTATTTCGCATCGGCCACCCCAGCGCCAACATGCGCTGGGACAGTTTCCAGCGGATCGCCGACCATCCCCGGGTGGCCTGGGCGCTGCCCATCTCCCTGGGGGACTCGCACCGTGGCTACAAGGTCATGGGCACCAGCGCCGACTACTTCCTGCATTACCGCCACGGGCGCGACCGTGCACTGGCTTTCGCCGAAGGCAAGGCCTTTGGCGATCTCTATGATGCGGTGCTGGGTGCCGATGTCGCCCGTGAGCAGGGCTATGTGCTGGGCAGCGAACTGGTGCTGGCCCATGGCACCGGCTCGGTGAGTTTCGTCGAGCACGCAGACAAGCCCTTCCGCGTCAGCGGCATTCTCGAGAAGACCGGTACCCCGGTGGACCGCACCATCCATGTCAGCCTGCAGGGGCTGGAAGCGCTGCACGTCGACTGGCGTCAGGGCATGCCGGCCCGGGGAGCAGCCCGGATCAGCGCCGAACAGGCCCGCGACATGGCGCTGACCCCGTCGAGCATCACCGCCGCACTGCTTGGACTGGACAGCCGGGTGGCAACCTTCGCCGTGCAGCGTGATATCAACCGCTTCCCCGATGAGCCGCTGATGGCGGTGCTGCCGGGGGTTGCCCTGCAAGAGCTGTGGAGCCTGCTCGGCGTGGCGGAAAAGGCCCTGTTCATCGTCTCCGTGTTCGTCGTCCTGACCGGTCTGGTGGGCATGCTCACCGCCATTCTCTCCAGCCTCAACGAACGGCGCCGGGAGATGGCCATACTGCGCTCGGTCGGCGCACGCCCACGGCATATCTTCAGCCTGCTGCTGCTCGAGGCCTTCGGCCTGGCGCTGGCCGGAGCCCTGCTCGGGGTCGGCCTGATGTACCTGACACTGTGGCTGGCCCAGCCACTGATACTCTCGCACTACGGGCTGTTCATCCCGATCACCGCGCCCGGGCCCTGGGAATGGTCTCTGCTGGGCGGCATACTGCTGGCGGCAGTGCTGATGGGCAGCGTGCCGGCCTGGCGCGCCTATCGGCAATCCCTGATCGACGGCCTGTCGATCCGCACCTGAAGGAGACAGCATGAAACCGGCGTTATACCTGATCGCGGGGATACTGCTGCTGAGCGGCAGCGCGCTGGCCGGTATGCCCATGGAAATCGGCTGGGCCGAACTTCTTCCTCCGGAGCTGCGAGACCGGCCATTGATGCCCGAACCGGTTCACGACCTGAGTGCGCTGGGCGAGTTCGACGAGGAGCTGCTGGGTGACCCGGCGGTCCAGCTCGAGCCGGCGGCGCCGGTAGTGGCGGAACTCGATGGCCGCCACATCCGCCTGCCCGGTTACATAGTGCCGCTGGGCATCACCGAGGCCATGGAGGTCGAGGAGTTCCTGCTGGTGCCCTGGTTCGGCGCCTGCATCCATGTGCCGCCGCCGCCCTCTAACCAGATAGTGCACGTACGCAGCACCAGCGGCATCCCGCTGGATGCGCTGTACCAGCCGTTCTGGATTTCCGGGGAGGTGCGGGTGGAGCAGGTGGAAAGCGAGATGGCCACCGCCGGCTACCGGATCAGCGCAGCCAGCGTGGAGCCCTATCTGTACTGATCAGCTGTTGTCCAGCGCAGACTGGGCATAGCCTTCCCATTGGCGGATCAGCTGTCGCTGCTGCGCGCTGGCGCCGGACTGGGCCCGCTTGAGGGTACCCAGCAACTCTTGCCACTGCCCGTCCTCCAGCTGGAAGCCGGCCACACGCAGCCAGTGGTCGGCCCGGTTGCTGCCGTTGGCCAACGCCGCCCAGGCTTCCCGGGCCCGCTGGCGGTCCCGGGCCAGGGTCCAGAGTTGCGCCAGACGCTCCTGATGGGCGGCATCCCGGGGCAGTAGCTGCTGTGCCATCAGCTCCTCCAGCAGACGTGCAGCCTGCCAGGGCGCCCCGGCATTGACCTGCAGCGCCACCAGGTTGTCCAGATCCCGAGCCCCCAGCCCGACTCCGGCCTCATGGGCCAGACGCAGGGTAGCCGCAGCGGCCCGCTGCTCCCCCGCCTGACTCTGCAGGGCGGCCAGTTGCCGCCAGTGTTCGGCCCGGGCCGGGTCGCGCTTGAGCAGCACCTTCTGCCACTGGGCAGCGCGGCCATGGTCGCCCTGCTCGTAACTCATGCCCACCAGCAGCTGATACCAGACGTCATCGGCGGCGGCATTGGCGCGCACCACCTCCTCGGCCAGCGGGATGGCCCGACGATACTCCCGCAGCCGGCTGTAGCACTGCACCAGCAACTGGGTCTGCTCCAGGTTCAGGCCAGCCTGCCGGCGCTCCTGCTCGAGCAGCCGGGCGGCCTCGGCAAACTCCTCCCGGGAGGCCAGCAGCTGGGCCAGATTGAGCCTGTCCTGGCGCGCCGCCTCCGGCTCCAGTCGATCATGGGCCAGGGCCTTGCGCAGCCAGCCGATGGCTGCCTCGTACTGCCCGGCACTGATGGCCACATAGCCCAGACGCTGCTGAATCAGCGCCAGCTCCAGGCTCCCGGCCGGGGCCTGTTCCAGCGCGGAGTCGAGCAGGCGGCGGGCCTGGGCCAGATCACCCTTCTGCTGTGCCTGCTGGGCGCTGTTCAGCGCAGTGAAGACCACCGGACTGATCGCCTGCTGAGCCATACCCAGTGCCGGTGCCAGCAGCAGAGCGAGCCCCAGCAGGACGTTGCGACAATGTCGGACAGCGGCCATGGCTACCTTCCCTCCAGACGGAAATACAGGGTCTTGGTGGCTTCACGGGCCACCGGCTGACCGTTCTCCCGACGCGGGGCAAACCGCCAGCGGGCAGCGGCGCGGCGCGCCTCGCGCTCGAACACTCCGCGGGGCTCGGCGTGGGTAACCCGCAGGTTCTCCACCCGGCCATCGGCGGTGATGGTGAAGGCCAGGGTGACCTCACCCTCGATGCCTGCGGCCAGCGCCCGCTGGGGATAGTTCGGCGGAATATCCACCAGCGGCGTTACCTCCTCGGCGGTGGAGGGCTCTGCCGCCGGTGCCGCTGCGGCTTCAGGCGGCGCGGCGGGCGCCACCACCGCAGGCGCCTCGGCGGCGGTCAGCCCACTGAGCGAGGGCGTTACCGCAATGTTGATACCCGGTGTCGGCAGGTTGGGCACCGCGATATTCAGCTGCATGCTGCTGTCGACCCGGGGCTGCTGCACGGACGGCGGCTGCGGCACCTCGGGCGGTTGCGGGCGCTCCGGCGCCTCGCGTGGCTGCCGCTGGCGGGCATCGCTCTGGGTATCGGAGACGCTGCGCACGAAACTGATCCGCGCCAGCTCGCTGGTCGGTTCGCGGTTGTCCCGCGGCGGCATGACCAGCGCGATCATCAGGGCGAACAGCGCCAGCGCCACCAGCAGTCCACCGGCAAAGCTGACCAGCAGCCGCATCAGATGTCTCCCGCGGTGGCTGCCAGGGCCACGTCGGTAACCCCGGCCATGCGCACCTGATCCATGACCCGGATCACCACGCCGCTGCGGGCGTCCTGATCGGCCTGCACCACCACGCTGCTGTCGGGCTGGTCCACCCGCAGCCGCTCCACCGCCGCGCGCACGCCGCGGATATCCACCTGCTGGCGATCGATCCAGATCTCGCCGTTGGGGTCCACCGCAATCAGGATGTTGCCCTTGGGCTGCTGCTCGGCACTGTCCGCGCTCGGGGTGTTGACCTCGATGCCGGTGGTCTTGATGAAAGTGCTGGTGACGATGAAGAAGATCAGCATGATGAACACCACGTCGAGCATGGGTGTCAGGTCGATGCCGGCCTCTTCGTCGCTGGCCGCGGAATGTCTGCGCATGCGCATGTCGAGAGTTTCCTATTCGTGACGCAGGCGGTCGGATAACCGCTGCATGGCAAGCCGAGACTGGGCATCGAGGCGGGCCAGACAAAACAGACCGCTGATGGCGATCACCATCCCGGCCATGGTCGGTACCGTGGCCCGTGACACCCCGCCGGCCATGGCCCGGGGGTTGCCGGTGCCGCTGACCGACAGCACATCGAATACCTGGATCATGCCGCTGACCGTACCCAGCAGGCCGAGCAGCGGACACAGGGCGATCAGCACCCGGATCAACGGCATGAAGCGCTCCAGGCGCTGTCGGGCGACTGACAGCCAGGCCTGGCGGACGTAGCGCGAAGCGACGCTGCTGCGATCGCTGCGGCGCAGCCAGTGACGCTCCAGCCCCGCTGCACGCTGGGGGAAGATCCGCCACAGATACCACAGGCGCTCGACCATCAGCGTCCAGAGCACTATGGTGAACCCGAGAATGGTCCACAGCACCCAGCCGCCGCTGTCGAGGAAGTCCCGCAGCAACCAGAAGGCTTCACTCACCACGTTTGGCTCCGGGGTCCAGATGCAGGGCGATGAGCCCGGCGCTCTGCTGTTCCAGCACCTGGGTCAGGGCCTTGCTGCGCGCGGCCAGGGTGGCATGCAGGAACAGCAGCGGAATGGCCACTACCAGACCCTGGACCGTGGTCACCAGGGCCTGGGAAATGCCACCGGCCATCAGCTTCGGATCACTGGTACCGAACAGGGTGATAGCCTGGAAGGTGACGATCATGCCGGTGACGGTACCCAGCAGGCCGAGCAGCGGGGCAACGGCGGCGAACAGCTTGATCAGCGAGTTGCCGCGATCCAGCACCGGGGTTTCCCGTAGGATGGCCTCGTCCAGCTTCAGCTCCAGGGTCTCCAGATCCTCCAGCCTGGGCTGATCGCCGATCACACCGAGAATGCGGCCCAGCGGGTTGTCGTCACGCAGGTTGCCCAGGTCGTTGGCCTGCTGATCGATCTGCCGGGAGACACGGAACAGCCAGGCCAGCTTGGCCAGCGCCAGCAGCACGCCCAGGGCGCCGAGGGCCAGAATCACGTAGCCGACCAGGCCGCCCTGGTGCACGCGGTCCATGAAGGACGGGGTCTGCTGCATCTGCGCCAGCACGGTGCCCCGGGTCGGGTCCACCAGCAGATCCGCCAGCTCGCTGCGCGGCGCGGCAAAATCCCTGATCAGATCCCGCGAGCCCGGCTGCCGGTTGAGCACCTGCAGCACCTCCACCTCGCTGCGGTAACCCAGGTACTGGTCATCGGCGATGGCCACGAAGGGGCCGACCAGCAGTACCGGCATCTGCTGTTGCTGGCCGTCGCGGGCGACCACGGGCGCATTGATCCTGCTGATCTTGCCGCTGGCGGTCATGTCTTCCTGCAGCATGAACCAGAACTGCTCCAGGCTCTCCACGGTGGGAATGCGGGTAGATGAGGCCAGCCGATCGAGCTGCGCCAGGCGATCGGGAAACTGGATGTTGAACAGGGAATCCTGCCACTGACTGCGAGTGTCGGAGGCCATCTGGCGGACCACGCCGAACAGCTCGCCGAGGTAACCGCTGCGCTGCTTCATCTGCGCCTCGGTGTCGGCCAGGGCCTGTTCCAGACGGTCAAATTCGGCCTTGAGCCGGTCGGCCTCGGCCTTGATCGGCGCCAGCTCCTGCTCGGCCTGTTGCATCAGCTGCTGCTGGCGGTCGCGCTCACGCAGGAACTCGGCTTCGCGCTCGCGCATGGCGGCCTGCTCGCTGCTGCGCAGCTGGCGGATATCCTGCAGCAGCTGGTCCAGAGAGGCGGGTTGGGCCAGGGCAATGGGGCTGGCCAGTACCAGGGTCAGGGCAATCCAGAAATGTCTCATTGTGCAGCTCCCTGTTCACTGGCCGGGGGTAAGGGCAGACGCAGCAGCGCCGGGGTCTGCTGCTGGCGGGCAATATTGAGGCCCTGCTGCAGGGTGCGATTGTAACTGGCGGGCAATGGCTGCCATTGGCGGGAGGCATTGTCCCAGTAGCCCTGGGTGTGGCCGTCCAGGGTCTGGTAGAACAGCATCAGCCGGCCCAGCCGCAAGAACTCGACCACGCGCTCGCTGCCGTCAACCTCCAGGCTGCCGCGCCAGGCTTCCAGGGTACGACCGTAATCACTCTCGATCTGATACGCCTCCAGTACCCGGCGGTATTTTTCCGCCACTGTGACTTCCGGGCGGATCATCAGGGCCTTGAGCTGCTCCAGGCGGTCGGTGCGCTCATCCAGCAGGAAGGGCACGTCCAGCTCGATGAACTGCTCGAGCGAGCTGAGCATGCGCTGCAACAGTGGCATGACCTCGGCCTGGGTTTCCTCGATGGTCGCCAGCTGCGCCTGCAGCTCCGCCAGCTCCCGGCGCTGGGATTCGACCATGCCGGCCAGCTGCTTGTTGTAGTCGGCCAGCTGGTCCTTTTGCTGGATGGCGTTGCGATAGCGGTTCAGCGCATCCCGTGTTGCATCGTCCAGCTGATCGATACGCTGTTGCGAGCGTTGCGCCTCCGTCATCAGCGCCTCACCCTCGGCCAGCGCCTGCTCCCCCGCACTCTGCGCCAGGGCCAGTCCCGGTAACAGCCCCGCCATCAGGATTATCCGAACCAATCTCATCCGCTATCTCCAGCTCCGGCGGAATAAGGCACCCCGCCACAAAAGAGAACCATTATCATCTGCATCCCATCACAATTCAACCGCGACATTCCGTCGCAAGCCCTTCCGGCCGAACAATTGCTTCAGATCAATATTTGCTCCGACCCGGCTTCGTAAAGTGGCTCCATCAAAACTTCAGGAGCCAACACCTATGTCACGCACTGTATCCAGACTCTCCGCCGGCCTGCTGCTTGTTCCCGCTCTGCTGGCGGCTTCCATCGCCCAGGCCCACCAGGCCGGTGACATCATTGTCCGCGCCGGCGCGGTCACTGTTGATCCGCGTGAGGACAGTGGCGCAGTAGAACTGGCTGGCGCAGCGCTGCCCGGTACCGGCGCCACTCTGGACAGCGACACCCAGCTGGGTCTGAACTTTGCCTACATGCTGACCGACAAGGTCGGTGTCGAGCTGCTGGCTGCCACCCCGTTCAGCCACGACGTCGGCGTGACCGGTGTCATCGACAAGCTGGGCAGCATCAAGCACCTGCCGCCGACTGTCAGCCTGGTGTACTACCCGCTGGATAACGGCTCTGCCTTCCAGCCCTACGTGGGTGCCGGTGTGAACTTCACCTGGTTCTTCGATGAAGAGCTGAGCAGCGCCGCCAAGGGTGCCGGCTTTGACGGCTTCAGCCTGGAAAACTCCTGGGGTCTGGCAGCACAGGTCGGCGCTGACTACATGCTCAACGACAACTGGATGATCAACGCCCAGGTTCGTTATATCGATATCGAAACCACCGGCAAGACCAGCCTGGGCGGCGCCCCGGTCAAGGTCGACGTCGACGTCGATCCCTGGGTGTACATGGTGGGTCTGGGCTACAAGTTCTGATCCCCTGCCCTGCAATGACAACGGCCGCTTCTGCGGCCGTTGTCGTTTGTGGGTTCCGGGTTGCCTCAGCGTCCGAGCTGCTCCAGCAATTCGGGCATCTGCGCGCGCCAGCTGCGCTGCTTGATGCCGAACACCATCATCAGCTGGCGCGCCAGCAGCGCGGCATTGCGCGGCCGACCACCCAGGGCTGACAGGGTTTCGAAGGGCGCCGGTTCGATGGCGACGTCGGCCTGCAGCTGGCCGCTGCCGATCAGCTCCTGCATCACATACTGGACAAAGCCGATCCAGGTGGTCGCTTCACTGCTGCCATAGTGATAGGTACCCCACAACGGGGCCGCGCAGTCGATCTGCTTGAGCACCGACAGAATCACCCGTGCGGCGTCGGCGACCGGCGTGGGGTTGCCCCGCCACTCCTCGGCCAGGGTGATCAGCCTGGTAGACTTGAGCTGATCGACCAGCTGACCCAGGGGGCCGTCCGGGCAGGCATCAAGCAGCCAGCTGAAACGCAGTATCACATGCTGGGGGCAGCGATCACGCAGCAGCCGCTCCAGATCCAGCTGCAACTGCCCGAGGGCGCCGGCGGGGGACTCCTCATCCTTTTCGGTATAGGCCGACGACTTGCGCCCGTCGAACACCCGGGCGCTGGAAAGCATCATCAAGGGTGTCTGCCTGGCTGCACAGCCCTCGATCAGCCGTTCTTCGAAGGCCCGCTGCGCCTCCAGAGTCTGCGCGTCCTGCAGGCCCAGCTGGAACTGCTCGCGATAGAACGCCAGGTTGAGTATCAGGTCGGGCTTGGCGCCATTGAGCAACTGGTCGGCCATGTCCGGCTGCCAGCCCTGCTCCGGACGCTCCACCGCCTCCAGCCGGATGAACTCGGCCGCCGCCTGAGACAGCAATGCCTGCCCCATCGAGTTCTCCGCCCCCAGCACCAAAACCCGCATTCGCATTCAGATAGACCCGCCCATGCCATTGAGATAGTGCATTGTGCAATGTCCAGCGCGATCCGTCACCCGGGTTTCTGCGGTCTCAGGTATAGGTGATCAGGGACTGGCGATCCGGCCGATCCAGATGGGGGACATTGTTGAAGCTGCTCAGGCGCATGGCTCGGCTGTTGAAGCGGCAATGGGTGATGGCCGTGTTGCGGGTCTGCAGGTTGAGTTCGACCATCACCGACTCCGGTGCCTGCAGCAGCTGGCGCACCACCATGGCAATGGCGCCGCCGGAACTGACCACCAGCAGACGCTGCCCGACATGGTTCTGCATGACGGTGTCACAGAAGGTTTTCAGACGTTGTTCGAAGCTGGCCCAGGTCTCGGGCAGATCACCCTGCAGCTCGCCGGTCGACCACAGCAATATGCCCTTCTTCAGACGACGGAAGAAGTCGGCTGCCACCGGCTTCTCCGGCAGGGCATGTTCGGGGAACTGGGTGGTATAGGCGCGCAGCACCGAGTGGAAATCGAACTCGTTGAGCTCCGGGTACACCTGGAACTGCTGTTCCGCCAGGCCCATGCCGACGCAGATGCCTTCGGCCGTCTCCCGATGACGCACCATGTCCCCGGTGATGATGTGATCGAACCGGGTGTCGCGCTCGGCAAAGTATTCACCCAGCAGGCGCGCCTGCTCATGCCCCAGCTCGGACAGCTGGTCGTAATTGCTTGAGCCGAAGGACGCCTGACCATGGCGCACAAAATAGATTTCCGACATGCCTGCTCCACAGATTCTGGGCGAAAAAAAGCCCGGGGACCGCATGGTGCGATATCCCGGGCCTGGCAGACAGCGCTATTTCAGAACGGAATGTCATCATCAAAGCTGTCGTAATCCGGCACCTGCTGCGGCTGCTGGGCCGGTGCCGGCTGCTGGGCGTACTGCTGCTGTTGCTGCGGCGCGGCCGGGCGCGATTGCTGCGGGCGCTGGCCCATGTTGTCGCCGCCACCCTGGCCACGGCTGTCGAGCAGCTGCATCTGGCCATTGATGTCGACCACCACTTCGGTGGTGTAACGCTTGACGCCGTCCTTCTCCCACTCGCGGGTCTGCAGTCGGCCCTCGACGTAGAGCTTGGAGCCCTTGCGCACGTATTCACCGACGATCTCCGCCAGGCGACCGAAGAACACCACGCGGTGCCACTCGGTACGTTCCTGCTGCTGACCGGTCTGCTTGTCCTTCCAGCTGTCGCTGGTTGCCAGCGTCACGTTGGCGACGGCGTTGCCGTTGGGCATGTAGCGCACTTCCGGGTCGCCGCCCACGTTACCGATCAGGATTACCTTGTTTACGCCTCTGGCCATGCTCACTCTCCTCGGGTGTCTGGTATATGTCAGACCGGATGCAGTACCCGGTCCAGTTGCTCGCGATCCAGCACCTGTGTATCGACTTTTATATAAGCGGCTGCTTCCTCAGCCACGATGATTGCCTCAGCCACTCCCGGTACATCCAGTACTCTGCGAAGCAATGCTTCATCCCTGACCAGTGTAGGGTCCACTGCCAGACGATAGCTCGTCACGTACGGAGGCTCGTCCATGGTAGCACCAATCGCCAGCCAGGAAATGGCCAGCAGCGCACAACAGACGAACACCCCGCCGAGACCGAAACTGCCGTAGACGGCGCCGCCCAGCACGCCGCCCAGGGCGGCACCGGCAAACTGGCTGGTGGAATAGATGCCCATCGCCGTGCCCTTGCTGCCGGCCGGAGCGATCTTGCTCAGCATCGACGGCAGGGTGGCCTCCAGTACGTTGAAGGCGGTGAAGAACAGCACCACCGCCACCACCAGTGCCGCCAGCGAGTTCATGCTCAGCCACATGAGCAGCTGGGTCAGCGCCAGCAGCAGGATGGCGCCCAGCACCACCCGCTTCATCCGCCGGCGCCGCTCGGCGTAGATGATCAGCGGTACCATGCCAATGAAGGACAGCAGCAGGCCGGCAAGATAGACCCACCAGTGCTGCTCCCGCGGCAGGCCGGCGTGCTCCTGCAGGGCCAGCGGCAGGGCCACGAAACAGGCCATCAGCAGCGCATGGAGTACCGCGATGCCGTAATTCAGGCGCAGCAGATCCGCATTGCGCAGGGCAGGCAGAAAAGCGCCTCTGGCTACTCCGGCGTCGCGATGATGCTGCGCCTGCTGCGGGCTGGGTACCACCAGCGCCACCAGCGCGATGCCCACCAGCGCCAGCAGGGAGGTGCTGTAGAACACCCCGGCCAGGCCGGCGGCACCGGCGATCAGCGGGCCGACCACCATGGCCACGGCAAACGACAGACCGATGCTCATGCCGATCATCGCCATGGCCTTGGTACGATGCTGGTCGCGGGTCAGGTCGGCGACCAGGGCCATGATGGCAGCGGCAATGGCACCGGCGCCCTGCAGAATGCGCCCGGCCAGCACACCCAGCATGCTGTCGGCCTGCCCCGCCACCAGCCCGCCGAGGGCGAACAGGATCAGGCCACCTATGATCACCGGCTTGCGCCCAATGCGATCGGACAGCATGCCGAAGGGTATCTGCAGAAAGGCCTGGGTCAGGCCGTAGGCACCGATGGCCATGCCGATCAGTAACGGGGTGGCGCCTGCGAGGTCCTGACCGTAGGTGGCCAGCACCGGCAGCACCATGAACAGCCCGAGCATGCGGAAGGCGAACACGCTGGCCAGCGAGGCGGCGGCGCGGCGCTCCTCGGATGACATGCTATCGGGCTGGTACATGGAAACTCCGGGTAGTGACAAAGGGCGGCATTTTAGCACGGCTGCTCGGGCAACACCGAACCCGTGCGCCCGTGCCGCAGGCCCGCCCGCGGCCGCATGTCTGGCAGCGGTTCGCTGGCTGTTTTTTGTCCGTTTTTTTGCGGGGATTGGCGCCGAACACGTATACTATCGGGCTTTGCTGTCTACCGGGTGGTGTACCTTGGATACAATCTCGATTCGTGGGGCGCGTACCCACAACCTGAAGAACATTGATCTGGAACTGCCCCGCGACAAGCTCATCGTGATCACCGGGTTGTCGGGCTCCGGCAAGTCCTCGCTGGCCTTCGATACCCTGTACGCCGAGGGGCAGCGCCGCTACGTGGAGTCCCTCTCGGCCTACGCGCGGCAGTTCCTGTCGATGATGGAAAAACCCGATGTGGATCACATCGAGGGCCTGTCACCGGCCATCTCCATCGAGCAGAAGTCCACCTCGCACAACCCCCGCTCCACCGTCGGCACCATCACCGAGATCTACGATTACCTGCGCCTGCTGTTTGCCCGCGCCGGGGAGCCGCGCTGCCCGGATCATGACCTGCCCCTGGCGGCACAGACCGTCAGCCAGATGGTCGACCAGGTGCTGGCGCTGCCCGAGGGCAGCAAGCTGATGCTGCTGGCACCGGTGATGCGCGAGCGCAAGGGCGAGCACCTGGCACTGCTCGACGAGCTGCGCGCCCAGGGCTTTGTCCGTGCC
Organism: Halopseudomonas sp. Lyrl_26; assembly: GCF_051948695.1. Lineage (NCBI taxonomy): Bacteria > Pseudomonadati > Pseudomonadota > Gammaproteobacteria > Pseudomonadales > Pseudomonadaceae > Halopseudomonas > Halopseudomonas sp. Lyrl_26. Next base: position 2,428 of record NZ_JAYJLH010000014.1, on the reverse strand, counting down.
CGCATCGACGGCCGCATCCACGAGCTGGACGAAGCGCCGGCGCTGGAAAAGAACCGCAAGCACACCATCGAGGTGGTGGTAGACCGCTTCAAGGTCCGCGAGGACCTGCAGCTGCGTCTGGCCGAGTCCTTCGAGACCGCCCTGCACCTGGCCGATGGCATCGCCATCATCGCTCCCATGGACGGCGAGGAACTGGAGGAAATCACCTTCAGCTCCCGCTTTGCCTGCCCCCAGTGCGGCCACTCGATCAGCGAGCTGGAGCCGCGGCTGTTCTCCTTCAACAACCCGGCCGGCGCCTGCAGCGGCTGCGATGGTCTGGGCGTCAAGCAGTTCTTCGATGCCCGCCGCCTGGTCAATGGTGAACTGACCCTGGCCGAAGGGGCCATCCGCGGCTGGGATCGGCGCAACGTCTACTACTTCCAGATGCTCAGCTCGCTGGCCGAGCACTACGGCATCGATCTGGATCAGCCCTTCGACGACATCAGCGAAAAGCACCGCAAGCTGATTCTGCAGGGTACCGGCAGCGAGAAGGTGCCCTTCCGCTACCTGAACGACCGGGGCGATATCGTCAAGCGCGAACACCCCTTCGAGGGCATAGTGCCCAACCTGGAGCGCCGCTACCGGGAGACCGAGTCCCAGAGCGTGCGCGAGGAGCTGGCCAAGTACCTCAGCACCCAGCCCTGCCCGGACTGCAGCGGCACCCGCCTGCGCCGCGAGGCGCGGCACGTGTTCATCGACGACCGCAACCTGCCGGGCCTGACCACCCTGCCGGTCGGCGCGGCGGCCGAATACTTTGCCCAGCTGACCCTGCCCGGCAGCCGCGGCGAGATCGCCGAGAAGATTCTCAAGGAAATCCGCGCCCGCCTGCAGTTCCTGGTCAATGTCGGCCTCGATTACCTGGCGCTGGATCGCAGCGCCGATACCCTGTCCGGCGGCGAGGCCCAGCGCATCCGCCTGGCCAGCCAGATCGGCGCCGGTCTGGTCGGGGTCATGTATATCCTCGACGAGCCCTCCATCGGCCTGCACCAGCGCGACAACGAGCGTCTGCTCAGCACCCTGATCCACCTGCGGGATCTGGGCAACACCGTGATCGTGGTCGAGCATGACGAGGACGCCATCCGCCTGGCCGATTATGTGGTGGACATAGGCCCCGGTGCCGGCGTCCATGGCGGCCGGATCGTCTCCCACGGCACCCCCGAGCAGGTCATGGCCGACCCGAACTCGCTGACCGGCCAGTACCTGTCCGGGGCGAAGAAGATCCCGGTACCGGGCAAGCGCATCCCGCCGAGCAAGGACAAGTGGCTGCGACTCAAGGGCGCCTGCGGCAACAACCTGAAGAAGGTTGATCTGGAGATTCCGGTGGGCCTGTTCACCTGTGTCACCGGGGTCTCCGGCTCGGGCAAATCGACCCTGATCAACAATACCCTGTTCCCGATCACCGCCACCGCGCTGAACGGTGCGACCACCCTGGATGCCGCGCCCTACGACAGCTTCGATGGCCTGCAGCACCTGGACAAGGTGGTGGACATCGACCAGAGCCCGATCGGCCGCACCCCGCGCTCCAACCCGGCTACCTACACCGGTCTGTTCACCCCGATCCGCGACCTGTTCGCCGGCACTCAGGAGGCCCGCTCCCGGGGCTACAAGGCCGGGCGTTTCTCCTTCAACGTCAAGGGTGGGCGCTGCGAGGCCTGTCAGGGCGACGGTCTGATCAAGGTGGAAATGCACTTTCTGCCGGATATCTACGTGCCCTGCGACGTGTGCAAGAGCAAGCGCTACAACCGCGAGACGCTGGAAATCAAGTACAAGGGCAAGAACATCCACGAAGTGCTGGAGATGACCATCGAGGAGGCGCGGGAGTTCTTCGATGCGGTACCGGCGCTGGCGCGCAAGCTGCAGACGCTGATCGACGTGGGCCTGTCCTATGTGCGTCTGGGCCAGTCCGCCACCACCCTGTCCGGCGGCGAAGCCCAGCGGGTGAAGCTGGCGCGGGAGCTGTCCAAGCGCGATACCGGCAAGACCCTGTACATCCTCGACGAGCCGACCACCGGCCTGCACTTTGCCGACATCCAGCAGCTGCTGGACGTGCTGCACCGCCTGCGCGACCACGGCAACACCCTGGTGGTGATCGAGCACAATCTGGATGTCATCAAGACTGCGGACTGGATTGTTGATATCGGCCCTGAAGGGGGCTCCGGCGGGGGCCAGATCATCGCCACCGGCACCCCGGAACAGGTGGCCGAGGCGCCCCAGTCACATACCGGCAAGTTCCTCGGCCCATTGCTGGAGCGGGATAGATAGTCCGGGGCGGCAACCCCACTTGCCGGGATGGAACCCGGCACGCCATTGAGTGCACTACCCTCCCTGGGAACGTCAAGCACCAGCTTGATGAGCGGACTGACTGGCAGCTGCGCAGCATCCTGCAGCG
>NZ_JAYJLH010000013.1:0-61615 GCF_051948695.1 Halopseudomonas sp. Lyrl_26 | reverse complement strand
TGATCTGATCAATGCCGTGGCCCAGAACCGGGTGTATGACGGCACCACTGGCGCGGACGTAACAGCTGACTTGGATGGCGTGATAAGCGGTGATGATCTCGATGTTGCACTCAGCGGGCTGTTTGAGGATGCCAGGGTTGGCGATAACAAAACCGTTACCGTGAGTGGTGAACTCAGCGGCGGGGACAGGGGCAACTATCAGCTCCGTGGCCCGGTGCAGACCGTGGCCAGCATCACAGACCCGGTCCTGCCGGTGGGCTACTACGCAGCAATTCGGGCACCACAGAGAATGCCCATCGACGTGCCAAGTGACTCTTTATTGCCGCTGACCATAGCGGGTAAAGGCCTGAACCTGCAGGGGCTGGCCGGCGAGGTGGTATTGATGACAACAGGGGCATTGGGTAACCGTGCAGCCGATCAGCAGTAAACAGGTTACTCAGGGAAGGAAGCGCATGAACACAAAACGATTGGGTCTATGGGTTGCGAGCTGCTGGTTGCCGATGACGGTCGCGGTGGCACAACAGCCACCCCAGGCGGGCGACAGCCTGCGGATGTTGGAAGAAAGGGAACTGACCCTGCCGCCCGCAACGGAGCCGGTGCTGGAGGTGCCCATGCCGGGGCCGGCTGCTGTGCCGCAGTCCGATGTCCGTATCCCGGTGAAGCAATTCCGGATTGAAGGCAACCACAGTGTGGCGACCGAGGAGTTGTTGGCACTCCTCACGGATCTGACCGGACAGACCTTGAGCCTGGCGCAGCTGTATCACGCCGCGGACCGGCTGACAGCCTACTACCGGGGCGAAGGCTATCTGGTCAGCCGGGCTTATCTACCCGCCCAGGAGATTGGCGAAGACGGTATCATCACCTTGGCCGTTGCCGAGGGTCGTTATGGCAAGGTGACGCTGGAGAATCAGAGCCGCCTGCGCGATGGCCTACCCCGCGCCATGCTGCGCGGATTGGAAAGCGGCGACGCGGTAACCCTCAAACCGCTGGAGCGGCGAGTGCTGTTGCTGAATGACCTGCCCGGCACCCGCGCCAGCTCATCACTGTCGGCGGGCAGTGAGCCGGGGCAATCCGACCTGACCGTGACCCTGCAGGATGAGCCCCGCTTCAGCGGTGCGTTGACGCTGGACAATCATGGCAACCGCCATACCGGGGAATATCGTCTGGGCGCACAGCTGAACGTGGCCAATCCGCTGGGGTTGGGTGATGCATTTTCGTTGCATCTGCTGGGGTCCGATGAGGAACAGCTTTACTACCAGGCACGTTATGACGCGCCGGTGGGTCCCTGGGGCACCCGGTTTGGCGTGGCCACCTCGAAAATGGATTATGAGTTGGGCGGTGATTTCGAGCAGCTGGACGCCAAGGGTACAGCGGAGACCTTCGGGTTGTTCGTCAGCCACCCCTGGCTACGTTATCGCCACCTTAATCTGCGCAGCCACCTGCAGGTAGACCGCAAGAAACTGGAAGATGAGCTGTTCGGCGGTTTGATTATCGGAAAGAAGAAAGCCAATAACGTCACTGTGGGCCTGTCGGGGGACTGGCGTGATGGTGTTGGTGGTGGCGGTATCAATGCGTTCACCCTGAACTGGGTGCAGGGGCACCTGCGTGGCGATACGGCAGAGGGCGGCAGCTTTGGCAAGTTGCAGTTTTCGCTGCTGCGGCTACAGCACCTGAACAGAACCTTCAGCCTGTATACTGCGCTGCAGGGGCAACTGACCGATGGCAACCTGGACAGCTCGGAGCGGTTTTCCCTGGGTGGGCCTTACGCGATACGCAGCTATCCGGTGGGCGAGGCCAGCGCCGATGAAGGCGTGGTGGTCACTACGGAGCTGCGCTACCAGTGGCGACCGGCTTGGCGCTTCAAGACCTTTGCCGACGCGGGTTATGCCCGCCTGGTACGTCACCCTGAACATGCGGGGAATCATCACCGCAATCTGAGTGGCGTTGGTCTGGGCGCGGATTGGCAACCCCATCCGCGTTTGACGGTCAGCGCTGCCAGTGCCTGGCGTACCGGTGACCATGCGACCAGTGACAAGGAACGTACCCCGAGAACCTGGGCGCAGGTGCAGTGGGCATTCTGAACCAGTGCCGCTGAGACAGGGTGGCCGAATCCTGAAAGTCCGCAGCGGCGTGATCGTTCCCTCTTCCGGCGCTGCACGCTACGCGGCTTCACGCTAAAGCAAGCCGTAGACAATCACCCCGCCGATGCCGAGCGTGGCGGCGTAGGCGATCAGCACCAGAACGCCGTCGTGGGCAATCATCGCCAGGCCGATGCAGGTCAGGGCCGCGCCGGCGCTGCTGGCGGCAAACGGCAGGGGCTCGAGCAGCGGCAGGGTTATGGCCAGCAGCAGGCCCAGCAGGGCCAGCGGCCAGCTGGCCGGGCCATCCACCAGAAAACTCAGCCGCTCGCCCAGGAAGCGATCGACGACCCTTGCCGGCCGGCGCATCCAGCCGGCGGCGGTAGCCAGCTTTTCCTCACTGATACTGCGCCGCAGTATCCAGCCGGGTAACCAGATGTATTTGCGCCGCAGCAGCATCTGCAGCGACAGCAGGAATACCGCCACCCCCATGGTCGAGGGCAGCCCCGGAATACCGCTCAGCGGCGAGACCAGGACGACGCCGATCAGCAGCAGCATGGGTCCGAAGGAACGTCGGCCTATGGTGTCCATCAGGCGTTCCAGGGAAACCCTGTTCTGCCCTTCCCGGGCTTCGTCCATGCGATCGAGCAGTTGTTCCAGACTGGTCAGCTTTTCGGCCATTGAAGGTCCTCAGATGCAGGGCGGAAGGAAGAGCACGGGCACCGCCACGGCCAGGGTGGAGAAGGCGGAGACCAGATAGAGCCCCGCAGAGGTAACACCGATATGCCGGCCCAGGCGCTGTTCGGCCCGGGGCGCCGCACGCCACAGCACGCGGGCGGCCCAGAGCAGCAAACCGACCACCACCAGGGTAGACAGCCAGAGCAGCGCATTGAGCCAGTTGAACGGTCCCTGCTGCGGCTCCGGCGGCGTCAGCTGACAGGCCACCGACAAACCGCCGTAGAGCACCACGAACCAGATCGACCAGACGCACAGGCCGAGAATCAGGTGAACCGGATGGTGAGGGCGCCAGCGCATGGAATCTCCTTACCAGGCCATGGGCATGAGGATGAAACCGGCCAGGGCGATCCAGAACACGCTCAGGGTATAGCTCCACAGCGGCCGCAGGACCATCGGCTCGTAGGGCAGGCGCACACCCACATAGCCCAGCCGCACACGCAGGGCCTGCAGCATGGTCAGCAGGGTTGCCAGCACCCCATGGAACAGCAGATAGCCGAGCATCACCGCCAGCACCGCATCATGGGCCAGGCTGCGTGGCGCAAGCTCGGCGTCCAGCATCAGCCACAGGATCACCAGACTGTGGCCCAGACCCAGTGCGGTGCACAACCAGAGGCCGCCGGCCAGGCCCTGCGCCTGTCCCCGACAGAGTCGCACCGTCAGACGGTGGTAGAGCAGCGCCGCCGCACTGAGCAGCAGCCCCGCCAGCAACAGCGGCGTGGCTGACAGCGGCGCCTGGGCAGGAACCTGCCACTGGGGCGAGACCGTCCAGAAATAGAACCAGCCGAACAGCAGGCAGGCAAACAGCGAACCGTTGGCCAGCAGGGTGGACAGCATGCCCCAGCGCCCCGGACCGTCGCAGGTACGCGAGTGCAGCGGCGGGTCCTGCGGGTCGTCATCACGCAGCGGCGCCGCCAGTGGATGTCCGCCGTTGTGCCAGCTCCAGCGCAGTATCACCAGCAGCGCCAGCAGGGACGCACCCAGGGCCACCCAGTAGAACTTGGTCAGCAGCCCCAGACAGACCACCGCCAGCAACACCCCGGTCTGCAGTGGCAGCCAGGAGTTCGACGGCACATGCACGACTTCGCGGACCTGCCCGGTTACGGCATCGGATCCCCAGGTCACCCGCCGATCCGCCTGAATCTCCACCAGCCCGCCCTGCCCCTGCTCCAGGCGATCGGGCATCTGGCGATCGTCCCACAGGGGATGCCGGCTGCCGATGTCCGGCAGACTGATGAAGTTGTAGGTGGTCACCGGCATGTCCACCGCCCATTCCAGGGTATCGGCGTTCCAGGGATTGCGCGGGGCCAGGCGACCGAAGCGGAAATGCAGCAGCAGATCCACGATCAGCATGCCCACGCCCATGGCCATGACGAAGCCGCCGATGGAGGACAGCAGGTTGAGCCAGTCCCAGCCCAGCCCGGCCTGATAGGTGTAGATCCGCCGCGGCATGCCCAGCAGACCGGTGACATGCATAAGCAGGAAGGTCATGTTGAAGCCGACGAACACCAGCCAGAAGGCCCAGCGGCCGAGCAGCTCCGAAGGCATGCGCCCGGACACATGGGGCAACCAGTAGTACAGGCCGGCTATCAGCGGGAACAGCATGCCGCCGACCAGCACATAGTGCATGTGCGCAACCACGAAGTGGGTGTCATGAACCTGCCAGTTGAAGGGCACCAGCGCCAGCATCACACCGGTCAGACCGCCGGCGACGAAGATGACCAGAAAGCCCAGAATCCACAGCATCGGCAGGCCCCAGACCACCCGACCGGTCCACAGGGTGGCCAGCCAGGCGAAGATCTGGATCGCCGTGGGGATGGCCACCAGCATGCTGGCCAGGGAGAAGAAGGCCTGGGCCAGCTGCGGAATGCCCACGGTAAACATGTGGTGCACCCAGAGCCCGAAGCTGATGAAGCCCATGGTGATCACCGCCAGAACCAGCCAGCGGTAGCCGACGATCGGCCGCTGGGCAAACACCGGCAGCAGGGTCGAGACGATACCCGCCGCCGGCAGGAAGATGATGTACACCTCCGGGTGGCCGAACAGCCAGAACAGGTGCTGCCACAGCAGCGGGTCACCACCACCGGCCACGTCGAAGAACACGAAACCGGCGGCACGCTCCAGCTCCAGCAGGATGCTGGCCAGAATCAGCGGCGGGAAGCCGACAATGATCATCAGCGCCATGACCATGATGTACCAGCAGAAGATCGGCATGCGGGTCAGGCTCATGCCGTTGCTGCGGGTGCGCAGAATGGATACCAGCAGCTCGATGGCGCCACTGACCGAGGATATCTCGACGAAGGTGATGCCCAGCAGCCAGAAGTCCGATCCGGGCCCGGGCGAGTAGGTGCTGCTGCTCAGGGGGGTATACATGAACCAGCCCGAATCCGGGGCAATGCTCAGGGCCATGCTGGAGAGGATGATCAGGCCGCCGAACAGGTAGCAGTAGTAGCCCATGGCACCGACCCGCGGGAACGGCAGGTCGCGGGCGCCGATCATCTTCGGAATCAGATACATGGCCACCCCTTCCAGCACCGGGATGGCGAACAGGAACATCATCAGGGTGCCGTGCATGGTGAACAGCTGGTTATACAGCTCCGGCCCGATGATGTCCTGCTCGGGCAGTGCCAGCTGGGTGCGCATCAGCATCGACAGCACACCGCCGATCAGGAAGAACACCAGCCCGGTGACAATGAAGCGCAGCCCGACCGAGGTGTGGTTGACCGCCGCCAGCGCCCCCCAGCCCGGCCAGTTGCCCCAGACCCTGTCGTACTCGCGGTGCAGCCGCGCCCTGTTCTGCTGTTGATCACTCATCGCGGTCAGCGCCCTCCAGCCATGCCGCAAAGTCAGCCGGGGCATGGGCATGTACGGTGAATTTCATGTGGGCATGGCCGGTACCGCAGAACTCGGCACATTGACCGTGATAGGTCCCCGGCTGGTCAGCCTGCAGCCGCAGTACGTTGGTCCGGCCCGGCAGCATGTCGAGCTTGCCGCCCAGACGCGGCACCCAGAAGGCATGGATGACGTCGTTGCTGGTCAGATGCAGGTCCACCGGCTGGCCGGCGGGAATGTGCAGCTCGTTGCGCAGCTCGATATCCGCCTCCGGGTAACGTACCTGCCACCACCACTGGTGACCGGTGACCTCGATCTGCAGCACCTGCTGTCCGGCCACCGGCACGGGCAGCATGCGGTAGCCGATGGGTATGCCGAAGACCAGCAGCAGCGCCATGCTGGAAATGGGCAGGATCAGGCCGCCGCCGATGATCCAGCGATTCTGGATACGGCGCGCCCGGGCCGCATCCAGCTCGCCGGGGCGGCGCTTGAGGGCATACAGCCAGAGGGATACCACCACCAGCAGGGTAACGACCGCAAAGCTCGCCATGGCCCACCACAGGCGGGCAACATCCAGCGCAGCAGGGCCGGCTGGATCAAGGGCGGAATAAGGGCCGCTGCACGCGGTCATAGTCACTGACAGCAGGCAGATCCCGGTGCGGACTGCCACACTTGCAGCAGGCAGCCGGTGCGGTCTGCCATCACCTACGGGAGCAACCTGTACATGTCCGAATCCATCTCCAGCAAAATGGCCATCGGCGGCCACCCGCTGCACCCGATGCTGATCCACTTTCCGGTGGCCGCCCTGATCGGCCTGATAGGAACCGATCTGGCGTGGATCCTTACCGGCGACTACTTCTGGGCCAGGGCCAGCCTCTGGCTGGTGGGTGTCGGTGTGGTCGGCGGCTGGCTGTCGGGCAGCGTCGGCCTGCTGGATCTTCTGATAGTGGCCGAGATCCGCCGGCTGATCACCGCCTGGTGCCATGCCATCCTGGCGGTGATGCTGATGTCGCTGGCAACCCTGAACTGGCTGCTGCGTATCGATCAGGCGGAGGCCGCCATCCTGCCCTGGGGCCTGTTCCTGTCGCTGGTGAGCGGCGCCACCATTGCCCTGACCAGCTATTTCGGCGGCCAGCTGGTGTACGACCATGCCGTGGGTGTCGAGTACGAGGAGGCCCCGGAGCCGAGCAAGCCGCAGTGAACTCATAACAGCAGCCCCATGGTCGGCTTGGCCAGCACCAGCCAGAGGATCAGGCCGATCAGCAGCATTACCCCCACCGCCAGGGCGATGCAGGCCGGCACCAGCGGGGTGCCGCCGCGCTCCACCCGCAGGATCAGGGCCCCCACGGTCACATGGCAGAGCACCAGTCCGGTGACCAGGGTCAGCTTGATGATCAGCCAGGGATTGATATTCCGGTCGATGACGAACACCAGGGTGCCGGCGATGATGGCGGTCAGCGCAGCCGGTGTCGCCACCCGGGTGAAGACCATGCGTTCGATGGAATTGTGTGGGTTCTGCGGGGATTGCACCGGCAGGAGATGCGCCCGACGGGCAGCGATGAGCGCCGGCAGGTACAGCAGGGCCGCCACCCACAACAGCAGGGCAATGATGTGCAACACCAGGAACCAGAGCATGCAGAGTCAACTCCTGTCATCTCGCATCAGCAGTAAGCGAGGCTACAGGGTGGGACAACCAGTTCCGGTTATTGGTGCCAGCAAATTGGAGTGATCAGGACAACAGCCCGCAGAGCGGGCCGTTATCGGGAAGGAACAGCCTTACAGCGGCTTGCCACGGTTGCCGTGGGCGGAGACGAACTGCTGGATCTCGGTGAGACTGTTCGGCAGCACCGTGCAGCGCTCTTCACGGTCGAACAGATCCGCCAGGTGCGGCGGCAGCTGCGGCTCGACCACACCCGCCTTGCGCACCGCATCCGGGAACTTGACCGGGTGCGCGGTACCCAGGGTGATCATCGGGGTGCTCATGCTGCGGCGGCACTCGCGGGCTGCACGTACGCCGATGGCAGTGTGCGGATCCAGTACCTCGCCACATTGGGCGTGGACCTCGGCGATGGTCGCGCAGGTCGCCTCGTCATCCACTGCCAGCGAATCGAACAGGCGACGGGCTTCGGTCCAGCGCTCGGGCTCGACCGACAGCTTGCCGTTCTGCCGGAAGCTGTCCATCAGGTCCTTCACCAGGGCGCCGTTGCGGCCATGCAGGTCGAACAGCAGGCGCTCGAAGTTGGAGGAAACCATGATGTCCATGGACGGCGACAGGGACGGGTGCAGGGTGTCCTTGTCGTACTGGTTGCCACTCATGAAGCGGTGCAGGATATCGTTGCGGTTGGTCGCCACCACCAGCTGGCTGATCGGCAGCCCCATGTTGCGCGCCAGGTAGCCGGCGAAGATGTCGCCGAAGTTGCCGGTGGGCACCGAGAAGGCCATGGAGCGCAGCGGCCCGCCCAGCTGCAGGGCGGCATGGAAGTAGTAGACGATCTGGGCCATGATCCGCGCCCAGTTGATCGAGTTGACCGCCACCAGCCGGGTGCCCTTGAGGAAGCCCTGGTCGGCGAAGCTGGCCTTGACCATTTCCTGGCAGTCGTCGAAGTTGCCTTCGATGGCGATGTTGTGGATGTTGTCACCGAGGATGGTGGTCATCTGCCGGCGCTGCACTTCGGATACCCGGTTGTGCGGATGCAGGATGAAGATGTCCACGTTCTCGCAGCGGCGGCAACCCTCGATGGCCGCCGAGCCGGTGTCACCGGAAGTTGCGCCCATGATCACCACGCGCTCGCCGCGCTTGGTCAGGAAGTGGTCCAGCAGTCGACCCAGCAGCTGCAGGGCGAAGTCCTTGAAGGCCAGCGTCGGGCCGTGGAACAGCTCCATCACCCACTCGTTGGTGTCCAGCTGACGCAACGGCGCCACCGCGCTGTGGGCGAACCCGGCATAGGTGTCCTCGAGGATGGCCTTGAAGTCCGCATCGCTGATGCTCTCGGCGACGAAGGGACGCATGACCCGGAAGGCCAGCTCATGGTAGGGAAGACCGTTCCAGGAGGCGATCTCCTCCAGGGTGAAGCGCGGCAGGTTCTCCGGCACATAGAGGCCACCGTCGGAAGCCAGACCGGCCAGCAGCACGTCTTCGAAATTCAGGGCGGGGGCCTGGCCCCGGGTGCTTATATAACGCATATCTTCAAACCTTCGGTTTGAGCGGCAAGCTACAAGCTGCAAGCCACAAGCTGTTCTGCCTGTAGCCTGCCGCCTGTCGCCTGCAGCTGATTAATCCAGTTGTTCCACGCGGATGCGCATCACCGGGTTGGCGACCTCATCCAGGGCTTCCATCGCGGCAATGGCATCGTTCATGCTCTGCTCGCGCACGCGGTGGGTGAGGATGATGATCGGCACCAGGCCGTCCTGCTCCTCTACATCCTTCTGCATGATGGATTCGATATTGATACCGCGCTCGGAGAGAATGCTGGCCACCCGGGCCAGTACACCCGGACGATCCTGGGCGTGCAGACGCAGGTAGTAGGCGGTCTCCACATCACCCACCGGCAGCACCGGCAGGTCGGACAGGGCATCCGCGCGGAAGGCCAGATGCGGCACCCGGGTGTCCGGATCGCAGCTCATGGCCCGGGCCACGTCGATGATGTCCGCCACCACGGCCGAGGCGGTGGGTTCGGAACCGGCACCGGCGCCGTAGTACAGGGTAGAACCGACCGCATCGCCATTGACCATGACGGCGTTCATCACGCCATGTACATTGGCCAGCAGCCGGTTTTCCGGGATCAGCGTCGGGTGTACGCGCAGCTCGATGCCCTGCTCGGTACGCCGGGCAATGCCCAGGTGCTTGATGCGGTAACCGAAGGCTTCCGCGTAGTTGACGTCCGCCGTGGTCAGTTTGGTGATGCCCTCGGTGTAGGCCTTGTCGAACTGCAGCGGAATACCGAAGGCAATGGAGGCCAGGATGGTCAGCTTGTGGGCAGCGTCGATACCTTCGACATCGAAGGTCGGATCGGCTTCGGCGTAGCCCAGCGCCTGGGCCTCGGCCAGCACGTCGGGGAAGGCGCGACCCTTGTCACGCATTTCGGTCAGGATGAAGTTGCCGGTACCGTTGATGATGCCTGCCAGCCACTGGATGCGGTTGGCCGCCAGACCTTCACGCAGCGCCTTGATGATCGGAATGCCACCGGCTACCGAGGCCTCGAAGGCGACGATCACGCCCTTCTCCCGGGCAGCGGTGAAAATCTCGTTGCCGTGTACGGCGATCAGCGCCTTGTTCGCGGTAACCACATGCTTGCCGTTGGCGATCGCCTGCATGACGATTTCCAGCGCCAGACCGTAGCCGCCGATCAGCTCGACGATGACGTCGATCTCCGGGTTGTTGACCAGGGCCAGGGCGTCGTCGGTCACCTGGACGTGGCTGCCGATGCTGCATGATGGGTTGGGGTGCCGGGTGGCAATGTGGGTCACCTCAATCGCCCGTCCTGCCCTGCGGGCAATCTCCTCGGCGTTGCGTTGCAGAACATTGAAGGTGCCACCGCCTACGGTGCCCAGACCACATATACCCACTTTGACCGGTTTCAAACCAGGAACCCCACGTAATTGACTTTGTTGAATATTGGCTTCTGTCCGCCTTTCAGACGGTTCTACTTGTTGGCGATTGCCTCGGCTGCCAGTTGCTGGGCCGGCTTGTAGCCGGGCAGCAGCCTGCCATTGGCAAAGAAGATCGCCGGTGTGCCCTGCACCCCGAGACGGGAGCCCAGGCTGTACTGCTCGGCCACCGGATCCTCGCAGCTGGCGGCGCTGACCCGCTTGCCCTGCTTGGCATTGGTCATGGCCGTCTGCTGATCATCGGCACACCAGACCGACTGCATGGTGCGCGCGGTGGCGCTCTGCAGGCCGGCACGGGGGAAGGCCGCATAGCGGACCTCGATGCCCAGATCGTTCAGCTGACCCACCTCCTCATGCAGCTTGCGGCAGTAACCGCAGTCCACATCAGTAAAGACGGTGATATGGGTCTTGGGCTGCTCCGGGGCAAACACCACCAGCTGCTCGGCCGGCAGTGCTGCCAGCACCTGCCTGGCCTGCTCGGCCTCGACCTCGGCGGTCAGGTTGCGCACCCCGTCGTCACCTACCGAGAGCAGTACCCCCTGGATCAGATGGCGCCCGTCGGCGGTGGCGTAGATGACCTTGCCGTTATCCAGTTGTACCTGATGCAGGCCCTCGACCGGCGACTCGGAGACGGCGGAAATCGGCACGGGAAACTGCAGTCGCTCCAGACTCTGCGCGATGTTCTGCCGGGCATCGGCCCAGACGGAGGCGGCGCAGAGGCTCAGCAGACCCGCCGCCAGATATTTCAGTCGCATGATCGATCCCTTCAACAGACACAAAAAGACAATAGAGCTTACCACGAAACCGTGATCTCACCCACGGGGATGATGACTGGCATGCAGCTCGCGCAGCCGGTGCCGGGCCACATGGGTGTAGATCTGCGTGGTAGACAGATCGCTGTGCCCCAGCAGCATCTGCACCACCCGCAGATCGGCCCCGTGGTTGAGCAGGTGCGTGGCAAACGCATGGCGCAGGGTGTGCGGGGACAGCGGCACGCGGATCCCCGCCTGCTGCGCATACAGCTTGATGCGGTGCCAGAAGGTCTGGCGGGTCATCTGCCGCGCCTGCTGGCTGGGAAACAGCACATCATTAGCTTGCCCGCGCAGCAGTACAGGGCGGGCCTCTGCACAGTAGCGGACGATCCAGGCCAGCGCCTCCTCGCCCAGCGGCACCAGTCGCTCCTTGTTGCCCTTGCCGGTCACCCGCAGCACGCCCTGGCGGGGGTTGAGCTGGTCGACCCGCAGACCCACCAGCTCGCTGACCCGCAGGCCGCAGGCATAGAGCACCTCGAGCATGCACCTGTCGCGCAGTCCCAGGGTGTCCTCCACATCCGGCGCCGCCAGCAGGGCGTCCACATCCGCCTCGCTCAGCGTATCGGGCAGCGGCCGCCCCAGTTGCGGCATGGCGATATCCAGCGTCGGGTCCTCGGCGATCAACCCCTCGCGCAGGGCATGCCGGTAGAAGCCGCGCAGACAGGACAGCAGCCGCGCGGTGGAACGCGCCGAATAGCCCGCGCGCATGCGCCAGGCCAGATGCTCCATCAAGTCCGCTCGGCCCGCAGCATACAACCCGCCCCGGCTCGCCAGCCAGCCGGCGAGCAACGTCAGATCGGTGCGATACGCCTGCAGGGTCTTGTCCGACAGGCCGCGCTCCAGCCACATGGCATCGAGGAAACGGGTAATGGCCTGCTGGTCGGCCTCAGTGGGCGGAGGAAGTTGTGGCGCGTTCATGATCATCTCGGAATTGCATACCGGCGATCATAAAGGTTTCGCACACCCGCTTCGACTGCCCTTCGCTGCGGAGGGAATGTGGGCGCAGTTGCTCAACGAGTGCGCTTCGGCCTTCTCAACGCGGCCCCATCACCTCGGCCATCTGTTCCGGGCGGGGCATGCCATTGAATTTCCTGATCAGACCATCGCTTTCGCGCACCACTATGCCTGGTGTGCCGCGAAAGCCCGTGGTCTGCATCAGCTGCTGATTCTCATCCAGGATTCTCTGGGCCCTGCTGGAAATGCTGCTGGCCGGTTTGATACCACCTCTGGCGAAATTCTTCTCGTTTTCCAGCAACGCCGCTGACGGATCATCCGCCTCGAGGATGGCCGCCGCCTTGGCCGGGCTATCGGCCTTGATGACCCCCACAAACAGATGACGCAATTGCACCTTGCCGGAATCCACCCAGGGGCGGGCCGCTTCCCAGAAGCGATGGCAGAAGGGGCAGTTGGCGTCACTGAAGGTGTAAACCACACGCGGCGCCTCCGCGTCGCCGTCCAGCACCCAGGTGGCGTTTTCCAGCGCGGCCCAGGTTTTTTCACTCATCGGCTTGGCCACCAGTTCCTGGAGCGTGGCGACATCAACCGGGGCGCCGCTGGCATCCAGTCGGGTACCTACAACTGCGCTGCCGTCGCTGGTGACATAGACCGCGATGGGCTGATCACCCGCAACGCCGGCAAAGGCCCGCAGCTCGCTGCCAGCGTCGAACTCCTCGACGATGGTCAGACCCTGAGCCTCCAGTGCCGTGAGCACCTGCGGCTGCGCCGCCCCTTGTGCGTACACGCCGGTTACTGCCGATAACAAAGCCGCGGCCATGCCGAAGGACATGCCGGAACGCGGTTGGAACATGAATCTGGAAAACATGCTTACTCCTCGTTGGAAATGGGTCGGACGGATTGCGCGAAATGGCGCGCCATGTTGCTCTTGAAACTGGCCATGGTGAGCTCGCCCATGTGCGAATCCACCAGTTCACCTTCGGCATCGAAGAACAGGGTGGTCGGCAGCGCGCGTGCGCCCGTCGCGTTCATGACGCGGGAAAAGGGATCCAGCAGCACGTTGCTCAGCGTCAGGCCCTGGCCTGTCAGGAAGGCCTGCGCCTGCTCGGCGCTTTCGCCCTGGTTGACCATCACGATGTTCACGTCCGGGAACTCGGATTGCGCCTGCTCAAACACGGGCATTTCCCGGCGGCACGGCGGGCACCAAGTGGCCCAGAGATTGACCACGGTCGGGCGGCCCTGGTAGCTCAGCAGCGACACGGGCTCCTCCTCCAGGGTGGCCAGCTGCAGATCCGGCATGGGCGGCGAATGGTGCAGCAGACCCACCACCATGCCGGCCAGGAACCAGGCCGCGACGCCGGTCAGCACCCCCGCGAGCGCCGCCCGCCGCAGCATGCGCATGCCCCGGGCTCGCCAGCCGATAAACGCCAGCGCGAACAGCACGCCTACCCACCAGGTAAACCCGCCATCGCCAATGGCGATTATCGACATCGGTGTCGCGAAATAATCCTCCCACCAGTAGGCGACATACCCGAGCCTCGCGGCTATCAACCCCCAGAACACGGCATCGAACAAAACGGCGCCAGCCAGTTTGGGCGAAACATCGTCGCCCATCCGCCTGGCAACCGCACGGGTCACCAGCCAGGCGAGCAGGATGGCAGCAACAACGCCGACGACTTTGATGGAGAACGGACCGACACTCATCATGGGGTACCTGCAGCATTCAAACGGTTGAGAAATTCACTCGCATTGATCTCGCCGACCATCCGCAAATCGCGGCGTTCGTTGCCATCCGGCCCGACCAGGATCAGCGTGGGCGGCCCCAGCACGCCCCAGTGCCTGAGCAGCGCCTGGTCCACCGCATCGTTCCGGGTGACATCCGGCCGCACTATCTGCATGCGCGCCAGGCGCTCCGCCACGACCGGATCGCCGAACACATTGCGCTCGATCACATGGCAGCTGACGCACCAGTCGGCGTAGAAGTCGATCAAGGTCCACTCCCCCCGCGCGGCGGCTTCAGTCAGGCGGGCGTCCACATCCTCCACCGACTTGGCCTGCACATAGTCCGGCATAGACGGGGCGGACGCCGGCGCCGAACCGCCGCCGCCCAGGTGGGTCAGCGGCTGCAATACCGAGCTGCCGCCGGACGCCGCGCCCAGCAACATCAATATTGACCACAGCCCGACGAAGCTGGCGCCCGTACGCAGCGCCCACTTCAGGCGCGGCCTGGCCAGCGCCGCCTGGGCCCAGGCGAGCAAACCAATGGCAATCGACAATATCCAGGCACCCCACAGCAGCAGGCTCAAGGTGCCGGGCAGGAACCGAGCCAGCATCATCACGGCCATGCCGACCATCAGGTAGCCAAAGGCGATATTCACCCGCTCCATCCAGGCACCGGGCCTGGGCAGGATGCGCGCGCCGAAGGTCGCAATCGCCAGCAGCGGCAGCCCCATGCCCAGGCCCAGAGCAAACAGGGCCAAGCCACCATAGACGGCGCTACCGGTTTGCCCGATGTACAGCAGCGCACCGGCCAGCGGCGCGGTCATGCAGGGACCCACCAGCAAGGCGGATAGAAAGCCCAGGGCGGTGGCACCGACCAGGCTGCCGCCTGTCTGCCCGCGCCCTGCCGACTCGACCCGATTCACCAGGGCCGATGGCAGGCGCAGGGTGAACACGCCAAAGAGCGCGCTGGCCAGCACCAGGAACAGGGCGGCGAAGGCGCCCAACAGCCAGGGCGATTGCAGGGTCGCCTGCAGGTTGGCACCGGCCAGCCCCGCCGCTACCCCGACTGCCGCATAGGTCACGGCCATCGCCACCACGTAACACAGCGATAGCATAAAAGCGCGAGCCGGTCTGGCCTGGCTGCCGACGACCATGCTGGACACGATGGGGATCATCGGCAAAGTGCAGGGAGTAAACGCCAGCAGCAGACCGAAGCCGAAAAACAACAGCGTACCCGCCACCGGCCCCAGGGTAGCCAGGTGTTGCGCCGCCTGCTGATCCTCGCCCATCACAGCATTCGACGGCGCATCACCCACGTCCGGGGAGCTGGTTAAGGCCGCTTTGGCTGAAGCCGGCGCCACGCCTGCTGCAGCAACATCCACCTGCAGCGTCTGCGGTGGATAACAGAAGCCGACCTCTGCACAGCCCTGCCAGTGCAGCGTCAGCGGGCCTGATACGTCTGCCGGAAAGCCCAGCCGCAACATATCGGCGGTATAGATTTCGGTGTCACCGAAAAACTCGTCATGCTGGGCTTTGCCCGCACTCAGCTCCAGTTCGACCGGCTCGCCCTGGTCGTCAACCAGCTTCAGAGAGTGGCGGTATACGTAATAACCATCGCTGACCCGCCCCTTGGTCGTATAACGCTCGCCCTGCTGTTCGACCTCTTTCAGGGTAAAAACCTCTGCGGCCTCCAGCAGATCGGGCTGCTGTCCCCAGGTGAACAGGCCGCTGCTGGCGGCACTGCCGGTGGCATGCAGCAACAGCAGGACAAGCGCCAGGGCGTGTTGATAACCGAACGACAATGTCGACTCCTTCAGACGAGGCTTTCGGGCAATGTTGCACCTGCTCGATTAAGCGAAACTGAAGGCGTGACGGCGGCCAGACGGGAAACGAAGCGGGACGGCAGCCGTCCCGCTTCGCGGAGGGAGGTCAATCGTAGGTGCGATCGCGCAGCACGTCGGGCTTGAGGAAGTCCTTGCGTCCCACGTTATCGTGATCACCCAGCACCCGGCCGTTCACTTCCTGGCCGTACATGGTGTGCTTGTGGAAGGTATCGCGGTACAGCTCCAGGGTTTCCTTCACATCGCCCGTGTAGCGGGGGTCCTGCGGCCGCTCCTCGGAGTCGATGAACTGCGCCAGATCCCAGGCCTGCTGGTCGGTCAGGCTATTGGGCTGGCCCAGCGGCATGTTGTGCTTGATGAAGGATGCCAGGGTGTATACCCGGCTGATCCCCGCTCCCCAGTTGTAGGAGTTATCTCCCCAGACCGGCGGAAACACCACCTCGCCGCGGACGCTCAGGCCCGCCCCCTCATCACCATGGCAGATCGAGCATTGGGCTGCATAGATCTCCTTGCCACGATCGTAGTCAGGCTTCTCGGCGGGCTCGTCGAGCCGAGGGAAGCCACGCCCATACAGCTTGCCGGTCGGGTACATGGGCACACCACTGGCCAACCACTGGTGGTAGGCGGCGAGCGCGATCATGTCATCACTGCCGTAGGCCGGCGGCTTGCCGTTCATGGAGTAGGTGAAGCAGCCGGCGATGCGCTCTTCCAGGTTGTTGACGTGATCGTTCTTCGGCCGGTAGCCCGGCAGGGTAACCGCCGCCGGCCAGATCGGCCCCGAGAACGGCAGTCGCCCTGCGCCCAGGTGACAACTGCTGCAGTTCATGTCATTGAACACGTACTCGTCGCGAAACTGCTGGGTGTTGGTAAAGATGTCGTACCCGCGGCGGATCACCCGTTTCAGCTCCGGGTGCAGTGAAGACGCTTCCAGATCCTCCATGGTTGGCGGAATATGAACAAAACTGTCAGCGGTGGGCGCAGGCGCACCGGGCGCCATACTGGCCAGAACCGCCAGGCTTTCCTCGGACAGTTCGGTCTGGGCCTGGGCCAGAGGCGCAGCCAACAGGGACCCCAAGGCGACCAGCAGGCCGGTGCGCAGCCGGTGCATCAACGAATTCAGAATAGTCATACTGCTCGCCCTTACTGTTCGGCGGTGGCCGGCTGGGTGGAAAGCCAGGCGGCAACGGCGGTGATGTCGTCACTGCTCATGCGCTCGGCGATGGTGGCCATCAGGCGCTGCGGGTCGTTCTTGCGGGACCCCTTCTGCCAGGCGAGCAGCTGATCGCGGATGTAACCGAAGTGCTGACCGGCGATCGCAGGGAATACGGTGCCGGCACCCAGGTTATCCGATCCATGGCAGCTCGAGCAGGACACAATGTACTTGCTCCAATCACCTTCGGTGGCGAGTTGCTCGCCGCGCTTGAGCAGTTCCTCCGAATGACTCTGCGCCTCGGCCGGTTGGCCAGCGGTAGCCGGGAGGCTGGCGAACCAGGCAGAGACATCGGCGATCTGTTGATCATCAAGCATCTGGGCAAAGGCCTGCATGCTGGGATTCTGCCGGGTGCCGTCCTTGTAGGCCTGCAACTGTCGGGCGATATAACCGGCATCCAGCCCGGCCAATCGGGGCCAGGATTCGCCGTTGGGATTGTTCTGGCCGCTGCCGTCCACCTGGTGGCAGCTGGCGCAGACCGCCGCTGCGGCCTTGCCCTGTTCTGGATCACCGGCCGATGGTGCGGCCGCCACACCCAGCGGCAGGGTCAGCAGGCAGATGACGCCAGCCGCCCCCCGGATATGTTTTCTTAGCACTTTGAACTCCTGAAGTGGCCGCGTTGCGCGGCTTCAGCATCGTTGTCGATCTGACGCGAGGCGTGCTTTTAGCATAGCCCGATTAAGCGAATGTTAAAGACGGCATACCAGCGATCCATGGCTGACGTACATCAACGCTCTGGCCTAAGATGGTCTTTTTCAACGCAGAGACCGGATATGCGCGTTCTGTTGGTAGAGGATGATGTCCTCATCGGCCAGGGTATTGTCGCCGGACTACGCAAACACGGAATTTCCGTGCGCCATGTGGATACCGCTGCTGCTGCGGAGGCGGCGCAACTCGAGGACACCTTTCAGGCATTGATCCTCGACCTCGGTCTCCCCGACCTCGAAGGCCTGGAATTGATGGCCCGGATGCGTCGTTTCGAGCCCGAGCTTCCGGTACTGGTATTGTCGGCACGGGATGCCATTGAGCACCGGCTCGCCGGCCTGCAGAGCGGTGCCGATGACTATCTGGTCAAACCCTTCGACCTACGCGAGCTCGCCGCTCGGTTGCACGCGCTGGTCAGGCGCACCCAGGGCCGGGCTGTCCAGACCATCGAGGCCGGACCGTTGCGCCTGGAGCCGGACAGCGGTCTCGCCTGGCTGGGTGGCGAGCCGGTCACCCTGTCACGCCGGGAGGTCGATCTGCTGGTTCACCTGGCGGCCGCCGATGGGCGCTGGGTATCCTCCGACGCGCTCAATGAGCGCCTGTATGGCCTCGGTGAGGAAGTCAGCAGCAATGCGCTCAGCGTGCATATTCACAATATCCGGAGAAAGCTCGGCGCGGAGGCCATCGAAACCGCCCGTGGGCTTGGCTACAGGCTGGGCTGGAGCTGCTCCCAATGAGCCTGCGCCTGCGTGCGGTGCTGATCACCGGCATAGCCCTGATGGTGCTCTGGGCACTGGCTGCAGCCTGGATGACGCAGGGCATGCGCGCCAACCTGGACCGCACCCTGGATGGCCGACTGGCCATGTCGGCCCGCATGGTGGCGGGCCTGCTCGAAGGGGCAGCACTGGACCCGAATGCCTCGCCGGCAAACTTCACCGATGCAGTGCGCGTCAGTGGTAAGGAAGGCATCGCCTGTGAAATCCGGGCGCTGCGCGGAGAGGTACTGGCCAGCACCGGCAGCGTTCCCACGTCGGATTTCGCCACCCTCACCGCCGGTTATAGTACCAGGGAAGTGGAAGGCAGGCAGTGGCGGGTCTATATCCTCCACGACAACGGCTACCAGATCACCACCGCGGACCGCATCGATGAGCGGAACGTACTGATCAACAACCTGCTGGGCGCGGCGGGCGTGCCTTTCCTGATCGCCTTTCTGGGCGGCCTGGCGGCACTCTGGATCGGTATCGGGCGCGGTCTGGCCCCGCTGGAAGCGCTGCGCGAACAGCTGCGCGCCAGGGACACGGAGGACATCACGCCGATTGTGGTCGGCCGTTCACCCACCGAGTTGCGCCCGGTCCTTGATGCGATGAATGCGCTGCTGGCCCGTCTGGCCCAGGCGCTCGCAAGCCAGCGCGCCTTCACCGACGCGGCCGCCCATGAACTGCGCACACCGCTGACGGTCATCGACACCCATCTGCAGGTGGCACGCCTGAGTGACGGCGAAGACGCGCAAGCCTCGCTCGCCAGCGCCGAGGAAGGAGTACGTCGACTGCGCCGTATTCTCGACCAGATGATGACCCTGGCGCGCACCGAGGCCGTTCCCAGCAAAGGCGATGAATGCATTTCGGTGCTGGCTGCCGTGGAGGAGGTGCTGGATCGCACCGAGGCCAGCCAGCGAAGCCGGTTGATCTTCACCGTGACGGGTAACGATGCCGGCACCCCGCTGCCCAGATCGCTGTTGGAAACGGCATTGCGGAACCTGGTGGATAACGCGCTGCGCTATTCGCCGGAGGGTACCCCCATCGAGATAACGGCCGCTTTCGACCATCCGGCCCGGCGCTGCGTCATTGCGGTGGCCGATCAGGGCCCGGGAATGGACCCCGAGCAGCTGCGGCAGATCGGCCGCCGATTCTGGCGGGGCGACCGGGGGCGTCAATATCAGGATGGCGCCGGCCTGGGCATCTCCATTGTCCGCGCCATCGCAGAACGCTTTGGCGGCGCGCTCAGCTTGAAACCTCGGGAAGGAGGCGGTTTGCTCGCAGAAATCCTGATACCTCTTTCCCATACTGCGAAGGTCTGACTCTCACTTTCGCTTCTTGCAGGGGGTATCGGGCAGCTGGTGTTCTTCAACCGACGCTTTCCGGCGCAGCTCTGGTCGAGGCACCCTTGCGTATCGCCACGGCCAGGGCCACCACCGCCAGTACCAGTGGAGCGAACGAAACCCACAGAACGGTATGCCAGCCATAGACCGACAGCAGGCCGCCCGAGGCAAACGAGCCGATGGCCATCAGCCCGAAAACGATGAAGTCGTTGAGCGACTGAACAGGGGCCTTCTCTTCAGGGCGGTGGCATTCCAGAACCAATGCGGAGGCGCCGAGAAAGCCGAAATTCCACCCCAGACCAAGCAGGATCAACGACCACCAGAAATGCATGAGATCCAGCCCGACCAGCCCAACGGCCGCCGACAGGCCAGTCAACACCAGACCGGCTATGGCCACGCGCGCCGCGCCAAAACGCGTGATCAGGTGACCGGTGAAGAAACTCGGCGCGTACATGGCGATGACGTGCCATTGCAATCCCAGGTTGGCTGAAGCCTGCGAATGCCCATGCATGTGCATGGCCAGCGGGGCTGCGGTCATCAGGAAGTTCATCAGCATATAGGACACGGCACCGCAGATGACCGCCGCCACAAAGCGCGGTTGGCGTACGATCACAGCCAGTGGTCGTCCACTGGCGATTTCCTGCGCCGTTGGCATCGGCAAACGTACTCCCAGCAGAATCAGGGCGGACACTGCGGCAACCGCGGCCTGGAACAGGAAGGTAGCAGCGAATACGTAGGCGGGCCACAGGTCCATGGTCCAGGTCACCAGCTGCGGGCCGACTATGCCGGCGGCAACGCCGCCGGCCATCACCAGCGATAACGCCCGAGCACGCCGTTTCGGCTCTACTCCATCAGCAGCAGCGAAACGGAAAGACAGCACCACAGCCGCATAGCTTCCTCCAAAGAAGGTGGCGAGACAAAACAGCCAGAACCAGCCCACGATGACCGCTACCATGGCCAGCAACCCGGCGAGCACGCCCGCCCCGGTTCCTGCCATAAAGGCCACGCGACGCCCATGCTGCCGAGTAATTGCCCCCACCGGCAGGATGCAGGCGGCCATGCCGACCACGAAAATGGAGATAGGCAGGGTCGCCAGTACCGGCGATGGAGCCAGCATATCGCCGACGATGGCGCCGGTCGCGTAGACCACCACCGAGTTGGCTCCGGCCAATGCCTGAGCAACGGACAGACGCCAGATGTTACCGCGCTGAACCTGTTCCGAAAAAAAAGGAGAAGTATTCACAGAATCGCTGTTATTCGTCACTTTGAGTGTATCCGTTGCAGCGCCCATTGCTGGCGGGCCGATGTAAGCGGGACGGATCGGCAGCCCCCATCCCCGCGCCGATGATGACAAACCAAGGAGAACCCGGAATCAAACCCGATTCTTCGCTTATTTCCCTGCCCCGGCAAACGAAATAAAGTGTCCTTCACTGAAAGAAAAAAACTTTGACATGGGTGGGCACTACGGCCTGGGGGTGGGCGGGCCTGGTGGCAGACAAGCTGATGGACGAGGAAGTCTACCCGGTGTGCTCGCCCGCAACCAACAAGGATAAAAAAAGCAGCCCGAAGGCTGCCTTTTTTCGAGAAAAGCTCCGATCAGTTGAGCTTTTCCTTGATACGAGCGGCCTTGCCGGACAGGGCGCGCAGGTAGTACAGCTTGGCCTTGCGCACGTCACCACGGCGCTTGACAGTGATGCTGTCAACCATCGGGGAGTAGGTCTGGAAGGTACGCTCGACGCCTACACCGCTGGAGATCTTGCGCACGGTGAAAGCGGAGTTCAGACCACGGTTACGCTTACCGATAACCACGCCTTCGAAGGCCTGCAGACGCTGACGGTCGCCTTCCTTCACTTTTACCTGGACGATGACAGTGTCACCCGGCGCGAACGCAGGGATTTCACGGTTCATTTGCTCGGCTTCGAGCTGGGCAATGATGTTGGACATTTCTAGAACTCCTACAAGCCGCCGGACTTGCTTCAATGGTTATCGGTTTCCTGCTCGCGGATGAATTCCGCCAGCAGTTGCTGCTGTTCTTTGCTCAACGCCAGACCTTCGAGCAGTTCCGGCCTTCTCAGCCAGGTTCTGCCAAGCGACTGCTTGAGACGCCAGCGCCGGATCAGTTCATGATTCCCACTGAGCAGCACCTCCGGTACGCGCTGCCCTGCAAACTCTTCCGGCCGGGTGTAATGCGGACAATCCAGCCACCCTTCCGAAAACGAATCCTCCACCGCTGAATCCGCATGCCCGAGCACGCCGGGTATCAGCCGGGTTACCGCGTCCAGGAGCACCATGGCTCCCAGTTCGCCGCCGGACAACACATAGTCGCCGATGGATATCTCCTCGTCGACGCACATCTCCACGATGCGCTCGTCGATACCCTCGTAGCGCCCGCACAGCAATACCAGGCTGTCCAGTTGCGCCAGCTCGACGACCCGTTTCTGGGTCAGCGGCTGCCCCTGCGGTGAGAGATAGATCACCCGCGGGGGTGAGGGAGCCTTGGCGCGGATGGCCGCAATGGCCTCCAGCAAGGGCTCAACCTTCATCAGCATGCCCGGGCCGCCCCCGAAAGGCCGATCATCGACCGTACGGTGCCGGTCGTGAGCATGGTCACGGGGATTGCTGTACTCGACAGTCAACTGCCCCCGCTTGACGGCTCGCCCGGTCACTCCGTGCCCGGTCAACGCCGTGAACATCTCGGGAAACAGGGTTACCACACCGGCCCACACCGGTCAGAACTCCGGATCCCAGTCGACCTGCATGACACTCTCAGCCAGGTCGATGTGCTTTACGTACAGATCAGGCAGGTACGGCAACAGCCGTTCGCGCTGGTCGATACTGCCCGCACAGGGCTTTACCACCAGGACATCATTGGAGCCGGTCTCCAGCAGATGATCGACCCGACCGAGCAGCTGCCCGTCGAGGGTGACAACCTGCAGACCTTCCAGCTGATGCCAGTAATACTCACCTTCCGGCAACGCGGGGAGCTGGGACTCGGGAACACAGATTTCCCAGTCCACCAGTTCCAGTGCTTCGTTGCGGTCTCTCACGCCCTTGAGCTGAGCTACCACCACACGCCCCTGGAGCCGGCCCGAAATAACGGACATCTGTCGCTGCTCCTGCCCCTTCCGAAGTATCCAGACGGGGTAGTTCAGCACGTTGTCCAGCGGCTGGGTGTGCGAATACACCTTCACCGCTCCGCGTATGCCATGAACCGATACGATCTTGCCGAGAATCAGCAGCGGCGCTTGCGCCGACTCAGGCTCGCGGATCATATCAGGCGGAGGCCTGGGCTTCCTTCAGCAGAGAAGCAACGCGCTCGGAGGGCTGTGCACCCTGACCCAGCCAGTAGCTTACGCGCTCCTGGTTGACGGACAGGCGAGTTTCACCACCGGTAGCGACCGGGTTGAAGAAACCAACGCGCTCAACGAAACGGCCATTGCGAGCGTTGCGGCTGTCAGCAACAGTCAGGTGGTAGAAGGGGCGCTTCTTGGAGCCGCCACGAGCAAGACGAATGGTTACCATGTGAACATCGTTTCCTGTATTTGAGTAACACCCACGGATTCATGCCGGGCATATAGCCCGAAAGGTCGCGTATTCTACGGAATATCGCAAACAAATGAAACCCTTTGTGAGGCCTGCTCGACCACAGGTCGGACAGGCCAGATCAACCGATGCGGCGGGGGATGCCGACAGCGGTCAGAAACGCGGCATGCCGCCGCCCGGAGGCAGCATGCCGCCACCGCCCAGACCGCCCATGCCGCGCATCAGTTTGGCCATGCCACCCTTGCCGCTGACCTTCTTCATCATCTTCTGCATCTGCTTGTGCTGCTTGATGACGCGGCCGATATCCTGGATCTGGGTACCGGAACCGGCGGCGATGCGACGCTTGCGCGAGCCGCTGATGATATCCGGGTTGCGCCGCTCGGCCGGGGTCATGGAGTTGATGATGGCCTCCATCTGCTTGAACTGCTTCTCGGCCTGAACCTGAGCCGCTTCCATCTGCGACGGGTTGATCTTGCCCATCATCGGCAGCTTGTCCATCAGCGAGCCCAGCCCGCCCATGCCGCGCATCTGCTGCAGCTGGTCGCGGAAGTCTTCGAGATCGAAGCCCTTGCCCTTTTTCAGCTTGTTGGCCAGCTTCTCGGCCTTGGCCTTGTCCAGCTTCTGCTCGGCCTGCTCGATCAGACTGAGCACATCGCCCATGCCGAGGATGCGCGAGGCAACCCGGTCAGGATGGAAGGGCTCCAGCGCATCGGTCTTCTCGCCGACACCCAGGAACTTGATCGGTTTGCCGGTGATATGGCGGACCGACAGCGCCGCACCACCGCGGGCATCACCATCGACCTTGGTCAGGATGACCCCGGTCAGCGGCAGGGCTTCATTGAAGGCCTGGGCGGTATTGGCCGCGTCCTGACCGGTCATGGCATCGACCACGAACAGGGTCTCGGCCGGTTTGGCCGCCGCGTGCACCGCCTTGATCTCCTCCATCATGTCCGCATCGATGTGCAGACGACCGGCGGTATCGACGATCAGCACGTCCATGAAGCGGCTTTTCGCTTCACGCAGGGCAGCGTCGACGATATCCACCGGCTTCTGGCTGAGATCGGAGGGGAAGAAGGTGACACCCACCTCGCCGGCCAGGGTCTCCAGCTGCTTGATCGCCGCCGGACGGTAGACGTCGGCACTGACCACCATGACCTTCTTCTTCTGCCGCTCACGCAGGGTCTTGGCCAGCTTGGCGACGCTGGTGGTCTTACCCGCACCCTGCAGACCGGCCATGAGGATGACCGCCGGCGGGGTCACCGACAGGTTCAGGCCCTCGGCCTGCCCCATGACCGCTTCCAGCTCGGACTTGATGATCTTGACGAACACCTGCCCCGGCGACAGGCTGCGCGAGACTTCCTGGCCCACGGCCCGGTCGCGCACCTGATCGACAAAGCTCTTGACCACCGGCAGCGCCACGTCCGCCTCAAGCAGCGCCATGCGCACTTCGCGCAGGGTGTCCTTGATATTGTCTTCAGTCAGCTTGGCGCGACCGGTGATACCGGCCAGGGTACCGGACAGGCGTTCGGTAAGATTTTCAAACATCAGCGAATTCTCCTTGGCCCCGTAGACCCCTGCTGCGGGTTGAGGCAATCTGGCTGGGCAGTATACATTGGGGTTTGTGTGTGTGCAGCAAGCGCTTTATCCTCACCCCGGCTTGTGCGACACTTGATCGCCAATTGATAACCATTTGCAAGGACGTATGACTGCCCTGATTGCTACCCTCCTTGCCGCCGCGCTGTATCTGGGCGGTACCCTGTATCAGCTTCACTGTCTGCGGCAACGTCAGACAGCCAGTCCTTCGATCCTGCGCGGCGTCGGCGCCCTCGCCCTGATAGCCCACGCCATCAGCCTCTATGGCGAGATCTTCACCGGTCAGGGCCTGTCCTTCGGCTTCTTCCATGTTTCCTCATTGATTGCCTGGCTGGTCATCGCCGTCACCCTGGTATTCAGTCTGCGTGCACCGGTTACCAGCCTGTTGCTGGTGATGTTCCCGGTGGCACTGATCGCCAAGCTGCTGGCCTGGCTGCTCCCCGATCAGGGCGCGGCGACCGTCCCCGGGCACTCGGCGCTGCTGGTGCATGTGCTGATGTCCATACTGGCCTACGGCATCCTCGCCATTGCCGCCTTCCAGGCGAGTCTGCTGGCCCTGCAGAACCATCAGCTGCGCCACCGCAACCCGGTGCGTTTCAACCATACCTTTCCACCGCTGCAGACCATGGAAGCCCTGCTGTTCCAGTTCGTTCTCTGCGGCGAGGTATTGCTGACCCTGGCGCTGATTTCCGGCTTCGTGTTCCTGGACAACATGTTCTCCCAGGGCGTGGCCCACAAGACCCTGCTGTCATGCCTGGCCTGGGTGGTGTTCGGCATCCTGCTGTGGGGCCGGCACGTGCGCGGCTGGCGGGGCAGCAAGGCCATCCGCTGGACCCTGGCCGGCTTTCTCCTGTTGATGCTGGCCTTCTTCGGTAGCAAACTGGTCCGTGAATTCATCCTGCCCATGTGAGCGGGGCCCTGTCCGACCCGTACCGAGGTAGCTCTTGAGCGAGACTAGTACCGGCCTGTTACTGCTGATCCTGGCGTTGCTGATTGTCTGCTCGGCATTCTTTTCCAGTTCCGAAACCGGGATGATGAGCCTCAACCGCTACCGGCTCAAACACCTGAGCAAGAAGGGCAATCAGTCCGCCCGCCGGGCCGAGCGCATGCTGGGTCGGCCCGACCGACTGCTGGGTACCATCCTGGTCGGCAACAATATCGTCAATATCCTTGCCGCCTCCCTGGCCACCATTGTGGCCGTGCGCATCTGGGGCGATGCCGGGATCGCCGTCGCCACGGTGGCACTGACCGTGGTCATTCTCATCTTCGGCGAGATCACCCCCAAGACCCTGGCGGCGCTGCGACCGGAAGCGATTGCCTTCCGCGTCAGCCGGCCGCTCGCCGTGCTGCAGCGGCTGTTGTATCCGATCGTCTGGCTGTGCAATACCCTGAGCAACGGCTTGTTGCGACTGCTGGGCATCACACTGGAGAACGCCCAGGCCGCCCAGCTGTCGGCCGATGAGCTGCGCACCGTGGTCAACGAGGCCAGCCTGGGCATAACCCCGCGGCGCCAGAACATGCTGCTGAGCATCCTCGACATGGAACGCATGACGGTCAACGACATCATGGTGCCGCGCAACGAGGCCTACGGTATCGATCTGGATGACGACATGCCGACCATCCTCGAGCAGCTGCGCACCAGCCATCACACCCGCCTGCCGGTCTACCGCGGCGACATCAACAATGTCACCGGCATAGTGCACATGCGCGCCATCGCCCGCTTGCTCAGCCACAACGCGCTGACCAAGAACAAGCTGGTCGAGAGCTGCAAGGACCCCTACTTCATTCCGGAAAACACACCGCTGCACACCCAGCTGCTGAATTTCCAGAAGCACAAGCGGCGCATCGGTTTTGTCGTGGACGAATACGGCGATGTGATCGGGTTGGTCACCCTGGAGGACATCCTGGAGGAAATCGTCGGCGAGTTCACCACCGACCTGCTGCCGGCCAACCACGACATCCACCCCCAGGAGGATGGCACCTTCGTGATCGACGGCAGTGTCTACCTGCGCGACATCAACCGGCAGCTGCAATGGCATCTGCCCGAGGATGGCCCCAAGACCCTCAATGGTCTGATCACCGAGCGCCTTGAGCACATACCCGACAGCAGCATCGGCCTGAGTATCGACGGCTATCGCATGGAAATTCTGCAGACCAAGGACAACATGGTCAGAAGCGTGCGCATCTGGAGCGTGGATACCCCGGTGACGGCAGACTAGGACCGCTCCCCGCCTGCCGGAGACAGTTACAGCTCGACGCTGACCGCCTGCGCCGCGCGCAGCGCCCGGGCCCGCGCCAGCTCGATATTCTCATCCCGTGCCAGCACCACACCCATGCGCCGCAGACCTTCCACCGCCGGCTTGCCGAACAGGCGCAGCTGGGTATCGGGCTCGCTCAGGGCCTGGTGCAGGTTGCCGTAGCTGACGTTGCTCGAGTTGCCCTCGACCAGGATCACCGCCGAGGCGGCCGGACCATACTGGCGGATCTGCGGAATCGGCAGACCGAGAATGGCCCGGGCATGCAGGGCGAACTCCGACAGTTCCTGGGAGATCAGGGTCACCAGCCCGGTGTCGTGGGGACGGGGCGAAACCTCGTTGAACCAGACCTGATCACCCTTGACGAACATCTCCACGCCGAACACCCCGCGCCCGCCGAGCGCATCGGTGATGCGCCGGGCCACGTCCTGGGCCTGTGCCAGCGCCTGCTCGCTCATCTGCTGGGGCTGCCAGGATTCGCGGTAGTCGCCACTCTCCTGACGATGACCGATGGGCGCGCAGAAGCTGGTGCCACCGGCATGGCGCACTGTCAGCAGGGTGATCTCGTAATCGAAATCGACAAAGCCTTCGACAATGACCCGGCCGAGCCCGGCACGGCCGCCGGACTGGGCATAGTCCCACGCCGCCTCTATATCCTGCTCGCTGCGCACCAGACTCTGGCCCTTGCCGGAGGAACTCATCACCGGCTTGACCACACAAGGCAGACCGATTTCGCGGACTGCTGCCAGATAGTCGTCGCGCCCCTCGGCAAAGCGGTAGGGCGAGGTCGGCAGCTGCAGCTCCTCGCTGGCCAGGCGGCGGATGCCCTCACGGTCCATGGTCAGGCGCGCGGCGCGGGCGGTGGGAATGACGGTGTAGCCCTCCTCCTCCAGCTCGACCAGGGCCGCAGTGGCGATGGCTTCGATTTCCGGCACTATGTAGGCCGGCTTCTCCAGCTCGATCACCTGGCGCAGGGCCGCGGCATCCAGCATGTTGATCACATGGCTGCGGTGCGCCACCTGCATCGCTGGGGCATTGGCGTAGCGATCCACGGCGATCACCTCGCAGCCCAGACGCTGCAGCTCTATGGTCACTTCCTTGCCCAGCTCGCCCGAGCCGAGCAACAGGACACGGGTGGCGTTACCGGCCAGGGGAGTTCCGATACGGGGCATGCTGCCTATCCTTCTGTTATCTCGTTCCGACATTCATCCACACGCCCTGCTCCCGGGCGCGGATTTCACACTGACGCAGGATCTCCCGGCGTCGCTCGTTGCTGGCCCTGCCCCACTCGGTAATCTCCCTGCCACTGCGGTGGCAACCGGTGCAGATGTCATTGTCATCCAGACTGCATACATAGACGCAGGGCGACTTGACCGGGGTCTCGGTGCTCATCAGTCTTCCTGGGGGTGCAGGTCGCGCTTGAAACGCTGGGCGTTGTGTACGTAATGGGCGGCACCGGCCTTGATCGCCATTGCCTGCTGTTCGCTCAGCTGACGCACCACCTTGCCGGGCGAGCCCATGACCAGGGAGCCATCGGGAATTTCCTTGCCCTCGGGAATCAGCGCGTTGGCGCCGATGATGCAGTTGCGGCCGATCTTGGCGCCATTGAGGACCACGGCATTGATGCCGATCAGGCTGTCGTCGCCCACGGTGCAGCCGTGCAGCATGGCCTTGTGTCCGACGGTGACGTTCTTGCCCAGAATGAGCGGAATGCCCGGATCGGTATGCATGATGGCCCCGTCCTGGACGTTGCTGTTCTCACCGATAAGGATGAGTTCGCAGTCACCGCGCAGCACTGCGTTGAACCAGACGCTGGCGTTCTTCTCCAGACGCACCTTGCCGATGACCACGGCGGTCTCGGCGATCCATGCTCCTTCCGCCATCTCCACACGATCATCACCCAATCTGTACTTCATCCTGACTCCTCATGATTGTTCTGGTTTTCAACGTCTGTGCCCATCGGGCGGGACCTGCAGCGGAATCCGTGCGTCGAATGCGACGTTCATGAAATCCACCAGGATCAGGGCGGTCAGGCCCCAGATCCGGAAACCTTCGAAACGGTAACTGGGCACGTACCAGCTGCGCCCTTCATAGTCGATGCGGTGGGTCATCTCCCGGTTGTCCTCGAGGAAATAGCTCACCGGCACCCGGAACACTTCCTGTATCTCGTGCTCATTGGGGCGCAGATCGAAGACATCGGGCACTATGCCCACAAAGGGCGTGACCTTGATACCGAACCGGGATACCAGACTGCCGAGCGGCCCGACCACTTCCACCAGGTCCGGCAGCAGGCCGATCTCCTCGTGGGCCTCGCGCAGTGCGGTATAGGCCAGGTCGATATCACCGGGGTCCCGGCGACCACCCGGCAGGGCCACCTCGCCGGAATGGGTCGACAGGTTATTGGAACGCAGGGTGAGAATGATCTCCGGCCGGTCCTCCACGCAGGTGACCGGGACCAGAACGCCGGCTTCCGGCAAACCGGCTGTTTCAACCACCCGCGGCTGATACTCGGGAATCCGCGAGCGTACCTTGTCCAGCATCTGACCTACCTCGTATTTTCCTATCATGATGGCATGATCACCGACACCCGACCAGCACCCATGATTGCTGAATATATCCCCATGCCGGGCATTGTCGGCCCATTGCCTCTTTAC
Organism: Halopseudomonas sp. Lyrl_26; assembly: GCF_051948695.1. Lineage (NCBI taxonomy): Bacteria > Pseudomonadati > Pseudomonadota > Gammaproteobacteria > Pseudomonadales > Pseudomonadaceae > Halopseudomonas > Halopseudomonas sp. Lyrl_26. The sequence goes on along the minus strand of NZ_JAYJLH010000013.1, from coordinate 31,975 downwards.
CCCGCGGGCGATGCGCAGCAAGATGGAAGCCTGCCAGCCGACGAATCGAGGAACCCCCGCTACATGAAGTTCTGCAGCCATTGTGGCCAGCCGGTCACCGAGCGCATCCCCCAGGGAGACACCCGGCCGCGCTTCATCTGTGATGCCTGCCAGTTCGTGCACTACCAGAATCCACGTATCGTCGCCGGCTGTCTGGTCACCGAGGAGCGCTATGTGTTGCTGTGCCGGCGTGCCATAGAACCGCGCCACGGCTTCTGGACGTTGCCGGCAGGCTTCATGGAGAACGGCGAGACCACCGAAGAGGCAGCGCTGCGCGAGACCTGGGAGGAAGCCCATGCCCGGGTGCGCGATCAACAGCTGTATATGCTGTACAACCTGCCCCATATCAACCAGGTGTACATGTTCTTCCGCGGCCAGCTGGCCGACGGGGAGTTTGCTCCCGGCGAGGAGAGCCTGGAGGTACGACTGTTCAGCGAGGCGGAAATTCCCTGGGACCAGCTGGCCTTCCCCACCATCGGCAAGACCCTGCGCCAGTACTATCGGGACTACTCCAGCCAGCAGTTTCCCGTACGCATGCGCGACATCACCTGGCCGCCGGGGCACACCACCCGATGAGTCGCTGGCTACTGTTGTTGTGCCTGAGCCTGTTCTGCACCCTCAGCGCCGCCGCCCAGCCGGTCATCGACCAGCTGCGGGTTCACAAGCAGGAGCGCCGGCTGGATGTGATCAGCGAGGGCAAGGTGATTCGCAGCTACCGCATCTCCCTCGGTCGGCAGCCGGTGGGACACAAGCAGCACCAGGGCGACAACCGCACCCCGGAAGGCATCTATCACATCGACTGGCGCCACCGCAGTCCCAACTACAACCTCAGCATGCATCTGGACTACCCCAACCTGAAGGACAGGGCCGAGGCCTGGAAGCGCGGGGTCGACCCCGGCGGCATGATCATGATCCACGGCACGCCGGTGGATGATGACTACCCGGAATGGTTCTTCCACGGTCTGGACTGGACCAACGGCTGCATCGCCCTGCTCAACGCCGACATGCAGGAGCTGTGGGACCTGGTGCCCGACGGCACCCGGGTCGAGATATTACCTTGACCCACGTCAACCCTCCCGCGTGGTGGGTCTGAGACACTCCAACCCAGAGAATGAACATGGCGAAGACCATGCCTGCTGAGGTGCATGTAAGGAGTGTTGCCCATGAAGAAACTGCTTAGTCTTGCTGTCGCCGCAAGTATCGGCATCAGCGCCCACGTCCACGCCGACCGCCTGACCAGCGAGCTGATCAAACCGATCGAGCCGGCGGTAGTGACCGAGCCGGAAAAGGTCGAACTGGGCAAGAAGCTCTGGTTCGATCCGCGCCTGTCGATGTCCGGCTTCATCTCCTGCAACTCCTGCCACAACCTGTCCATGGGCGGCAGTGACAACCTGCCGACCTCCATCGGCCACAACTGGGCGGAAGGTCCGATCAACTCGCCGACCGTACTGAACTCCAGCCTGGCCGTGGCGCAGTTCTGGGACGGCCGTGCTGCCGACCTGAAAGAGCAGGCCGGCGGCCCGATTGCCAACCCCCTGGAGATGGCCTCCAACCACGCGCTGGCAGTGGACGTGATCAACTCGATCCCGCAGTACCGCGAAGAATTCGCCAAGGTCTACGGCAGCCCGGAAGTCACCATCGAAAACATCACCGATGCCATCGCCGTGTTCGAGGAGACCCTGGTCACCCCCAACTCCCGCTTCGATCTGTGGCTCAAGGGTGATGACAGTGCCCTGACCGCCCAGGAACTGGCCGGCTACGAGACCTTCAAGAGCATCGGCTGCGTGGCCTGCCACAACGGCCCGGCCGCTGGCGGCACTTCCTTCCAGCGCATGGGCGTGGTCGAACCCTACCAGACCGACAACCCGGCTGAAGGTCGTGTGGCCGTCACCGGCAAGGACGCGGACCGGTTCAACTTCAAGGTGCCGACCCTGCGCAACGTCGAGCTGACCTATCCCTACTTCCACGACGGCGCCTACTGGGAGCTGGAAAAGGCAGTGGATGTCATGGCTCGCCTGCAGCTGGGGCGTCAGCTCAATGACGAGGAGATCAACAACGTGGTCGCCTTCCTCAAGACGCTGACCGGCGATCAGCCCCAGCTGACCCTGCCGATCCTGCCGCCGTCGACCAACGACACGCCGCGTCCGCAGCCCTTCGGCGCCAAGTGATACCCAGTCGGTAACACGGCAATGCAAAAGGCCACCCTCGGGTGGCCTTTTCATTGTCCGCTTCCTACAGCTCCAGCAACGGCCAGACGTCGAAGGCCGGTTCCTCGTAGGGGTGGGCCTGACGCAGTGCAGCCACCGCCTGCTGGATGGCCTCATCCTCGCAGACCATTTCCACCCGGTACTCGGCGACCTGCTCCAGCCTGCCCGCCTCCCCGATGAAGGGATTGGCGCCGGACCCGGGGCGGAACTGCCCCTGACCCAGCACCTGCCAGCAGCAGTGCTCGTAGTCGCCCATACGCCCGGCGCCGGCATCGAATACCGCCTGCTTGACCGCCTCGAGATGGGACTCGGGTACATAGAAACAGAGCTTGTACATGCGTCACTCCACAGGGCACAGAGGGCCGCAGTGTCGCAGCCATGCGCCCGTTTCTCAATACCGCCGCCTCACAGACTGAAACGCACCCCCAGGGTCAGGTTGCGCCCCGGCAGCAGCACGTCGTCCTTGATGAAGGAGCTGTGCTGACGCGCCTTGTCATTCAGCAGGTTGCCGGCACGGGCGTAGATCAGGTAATCCACCCCCGCCTCGCTGAAGCCGCGGAAACTCAGGCCGGCGTTGAGCATGGTGTAACCGTCGGTGCCGGTTTCGTGCTCTGCCAGCCGGTCCTGACGCTCTACCCGGTAGGCCTCCAGCTCGCCATCGAGGGCGCTGGTGATCTGGCGGTTCAGCCGCAGCCCGTAGCGATCAGCGGGGATGCGCTCCAGATTGCCGCCGTCACGCAGCCGGCCACGTACGCTGTCGGCGAACAGCCCGAGCTCCAGGCGGTCGCTCAGGGCCAGGGCGGCACTGGCCTCGAAGCCACGCAGCACAGCGTCGTCCTGCCGGTACTCCACTACCCGGTAGTCGCCGCCGGGGTCATAGCCGGCATCGGCGGCATGGATGAAATCATCCACCTGATTGCGGAACAGGCTCAGGCTGTAGGTCAGCCGGCCGGCGGTCTTGCGCAGACCGAGTTCGAGGTTGTATCCGGTCTCCTCATCCAGCCGTGCATTGCCCAGCTCCACGGTGCGGGTCGCCGCGTGGGGGCCACGGGCATACAGCTCCTCGGCGGTTGGCAGGCGCTGGGAACGGGACAGATTGCCGAACAGGGCATAGCCCTCGGTGAACTGCCAGGTGCTGCCGAAGGCGATGGAGGTCCCGCGGTGGCGGCTGTCCGCCGCGCTGCGCTTGACCTGCACATCCTGCCATTCGTGGCGCAGGCCCAGCTCATGGCGCCAGGCCCCCGATTGCAACTCCTCCACCAGGAACAGGGCGTGGTTGCTGGTCAGGGTCGCCGGCACATAGGCCTCCTCGCCGAGGGCCGCGAAATCCCTGCGACTGCTCTGCCCGCCCAATACCCCGCGCCAGCCGGCGATGGGTCTGTGGGTCAGCTCGGCGCGCATCTCCTGCCCCCGGTTGTCGAAGCGGGTGCCCACCTCGCTGCCCTCCATCTCCCGGTGCTGATAGTCGGTGTTGGCCAGACGTACCCGCAGTTTCTCGAAGCCGGCCAGGGGTTCCCGATATTCACCCCGCAGATCCCAGCGCCGCTGACGCATGTCGATACGGGCATCGTCGTGGTCCTCATGGTCATGATCGTGATCCCCGTGCCCGTGACCATGCCCGCCGCAATGCCACACCGGGCCGTGGGTGTGGCAGTCCGCATGCTCATGGGCCAGCAGACCGTACTCGCGATTCTGCTCACTGTAGGCCAGCCCCAGATAGCCCCGCTCCCCGATCCAGCTCAGTCCCAGGGCCGCGGAATCGGCCTCGTTGAAGGCCCCGTCCTGGCGCGAGGGCGAACCCGGAATGCGATACTCGTCGGCCTCCAGACGGCTGCCCTCCAGCCGCAGCGCCAGCTGCCCCGCCCCTGCCGTCAGGCCGAAGGCACCGGCTTTCTCGTCGGCCACGGTATTGCCACGCAGCTCCAGATCCGCCTCCAACCCGTCCTCGGGCAGGTAGGTGGGCACCCGTCGATCGATCAGATTGACCACACCGCCAATGGCACCACCCCCGTACATCAGGGTCGCCGGCCCCTTGAGCACTTCAATGCGCTCCAGCAGCTGCAGCTCACCGGTACTGGCATGGTCGGGACTGCTGACGGAGGCATCCAGCAGATCGGCACCGTCACTCAGGACCCGTACCCGAGGACCGTCCAGGCCGCGGATGACCGGTCGCCCGACACCGGGGCCGAAGCCGCTCGACTGCACCCCGGGCAGACCGGCCAGGGTATCGCCCAGGGTGGCTGCGCGGCGACGGACCAGAGCATCGCCCTGCAACACCTCGACGGCGGAACTCAGCTCCGCGGCGTGGCGCTGGTAAGCAGTGGCGCTGACCCGGGTATCGGGCAGGCTCAACACCTCGGAAGCATGGGTTGGCGCTGCGCAGAGACTGGCCAGCGCCACGGCGCCAGCCAGGGAATGACAAACCTTGTTCATGTTATTCAGCCCTCGTTTTTGACACGACCCGGACCGCACGCCGGGCGAAGGGCGCATAATATGAATTGTTATATTATAACAATCAACCTGTTTTTCACGTAGGCATGGGACTGCTCGCCCCGTCGCTGACAATCCGGCCGTCTACCAGCTCTATGGTGCGCGGGCAGCTGGCCGCCAGTCGGGGGGCGTGAGTCACCACCAGGATGGAGCAGCCGAACTGCTCGTTGATGCGGCGGAACAGGTCGAACACGCTGGCGGCGGTACGACTGTCCAGGTTGCCGGTGGGCTCGTCAGCCAGCAGCAGCGGCGGTCGGGTCACCAGTGCCCGGGCGATGGCCACCCGCTGCTGCTGGCCACCGGAGATCTCGGTGGGCTTCTTGTCGGCAAGGCGCTCCAGCCCCACCTCTTGCAACAGGCTGCGGGCCAGCTCCACGGCCTCGGCCGACGGGCGCCCGCTGCGGATGATCAGTGGCATCAGTACGTTTTCCAGCACGCTGAAGGCGGAAATCAGATGGTGGAACTGGAACACGAAGCCCAGCGACTCATTGCGCATCCGGGTACGGGTGGCATCGTCGCTGCTGCGGGTCGGCCGCCCCTGCAGGTAGAGTTCTCCGGCGGTGGGCACATCCAGCAGGCCGATCAGATTGAGCAGGGTACTCTTGCCCGACCCGGATGGGCCGATCAGCGCCGTCAGCTCGCCGCGCCCCAGCCGCAGGTTGATGTCCTGCAGCACCCTGGCCTCCAGCGCAGTGCCCTGGTTGAAGGTCTTGCCGATGCCTTCCAGGCGCAGGACTTCATCAGACATAACGGATCGCCACCGCCGGATCATAGTGGGCGGCACGGCGGGCCGGCACCGCCGCTGCCAGCACGCCGGCCCCGCAGGCGATCAGCATGGCCGCCGGTATCAGCCCCGGCTCGACCGTCACCTGGAACAGCCCCGGGCCGAAGATGTTGAACACCTGCACCAGCAGCCAGCCCACGGCGCCGCCGATTCCCGAACCGAGCAGACCGAGCAGGCCGCCCTGCAGCAGGAATACCCGCAGGATCTGCCCGCGGGGGCTGCCCATGGCGCGCAGGATGCCGATCTCCCGGGTGCGCTGCACCACACTGACCGCCAGCACGCTGGCGATGCCGAAGGCCACCGAGATACCGACAAACAGGCGGATCATCTGTGTGGTCATGCTCTGGGAGCGCAGTGCGTTGAGCAGCTGGCCGTTGGTTTCCATCCAGCTCTCGCCCCTGAGGCCGGTCAGACGCTCGATACGCCGGGCCAGCTCATCGGCGGCGAAGATCTCGTCCACCCGGGTATCGATTACGGTCACGCCGCCGGGCAGCGCCAGCAGGGTCTGGGCCTGTTTGAGATCCAGGTAGACGTAACGGGCATCCAGCTCGCGCACACCCAGCTCGAAGATGCCGGCCACATCCACCACCGCCTCGCGGCCCTCGCCGCCGTCCAGCCGCAGCTTGTCGCCGGTATTGAGCCCGAGATCCCGGGCCAGCTCGCTGCCGATCACCGCGTGCCCTGCCCCGACCCGGAAGCGGCCGGCGAGCAGATCCTCGCTGATGGGGATGATGCGCTCATAGCGCAGCGGATCCATGCCGATCAATGCCACCGAGGCCCGTGCCACGCCGCTCAGGGCCAGCGCCGGCCCACTGACCACCGGTGACACGGCGGTCAGCCGCGGGTGCTGGTCGAGCAGGGTCACCACATCCTGCCAGTTGCTGATCGAGCGCAGCCGCTGGGCCCGCGGACTCTCGCGCAGCAGCGACAGGGTGCCGGCGGGCAACGGCGCCAGACGGTTGAATTCGTCCAGCGGCAGCACCCGGATATGCGCCTGGGTGCCCAGGGTGCGGTCCACCACGTTGCTCTGCAGACCGGTAATGATGGCGGTGATGAAGACGATGACCGCCGAGCCGACGGTGATGCCGAACAGGATCAGCAGGGTCTGCATGCGGTTGTCCAGCAGAAAGCGCAGCGCGATCAGCCACTCGGTCCAGGCACTGGACAGCAGCGGGCGAATGCTCATTCCCGCCGATCCTCGCGCAGCGGATCGATGCGTGCCCGCACCCGACGCCCCTCGGCCTGCTCATCGGTCAGCAGCACATCCCCGGCGCCCACCCCCTCCACCACCTCGGTCAGCCCGGTGCCCCGCAGCCCCAGGCGCACCGGCACCCGCTCGGCCAGCCGTCCGCCGGCCAGGCGCAGCACTTCGGCACTGTCACCCCGACGGTTGAACAGGGCATCATTGGGAATGACCAGGGCCTGATCCCGGCTGGCGGTGCGGATATCCACCGACACCGTCATGCCCTGGCGCAGAAAGTCCGCCGACTCCAGCAACTCCAGATGCACATCTATGGTGCCCCTGTTGGTATCCACCGCCGGGGCGATGAAGCTGACGCGGCCTTCCAACACCTTGATCGGATAGGCATCGGCAATGATCAGCGCCGGCTGCCCGACCGCCACCGGGCCCAGCTCCTTCTCATCCAGCGGCACCAGGATCTCCCGGCTGTCGGCCCGGGCGATCTGCAGCAGGGCCGTGCCCGGCTGTACCACATCCCCCGGCTCCACCGCGCGCACCTGTACCACGCCATCGAAGCGGGCGCGGATGCGGGTGCGCTCCAGCGCAGCGCGGGCGGCGGCCAGACGCTGCTGCAACAGTTGCTCGTCACTGCCGCCGGGGGCGGCCGCCGCCGCAGCGGCCTGGGCCCGCTGCAATGCCGAGCGGGCACTGATCTCGGCCTGCCGGGCCTGCTCGCCCTGTTCGGCCGGCAGCAGTTGCCGCGCCACCAGTGCTTCCCGACGCTCGCGCTCACGGCTGGCCTGGGCCAGATTGAACTGCGCCTCGCGCAGGGCGGCCTCGGTCTGCGGGCGTTGGGACTGGACCAGCTGCCGCAACGCCGCTTCCGCCTCGCGCAGCCGTGCCTGCTGCTCCTCGTCGTGCAGCTCGATCAGCAGATCCCCGGCCCGTACCGCATCGCCTTCGCGCACGTGCCGCGCCTTGACCACCCCGGTGATCTCGCTGCCGACCTGGGCCAGCGACTGGCTGTCGACCTCGCCGCTGGCCACTACCCGCTGCACCAGCGGACGCTGTTCCAGCTGATAGGCAGGAATCTCCGGCCCCTGCCACTGGCGCCAGGCAAACCACAGCAGCAACAGCACAAGCGCAAGCAGGATGGGTAACCAACGGCGAATTCGGGGCACGGGACAGGTCCTTGCGGCAACAGGATTATCGGCTAGTTTACCGCTGCGGTCGACTCTTTGCCGCCCGGCTCAGGCTCCCTGCTGAAGGTCGAAGGAGATCTGTACCGAAGGCGCACTGCGCCGGGCGGGGCCGTGATAGACCACCTCGATATTGTTGCCGTCGGGATCCAGCACGAAAGCGGCGTAATAGTCCGGATGATAGGGCCGCAGTCCCGGTGCGCCGTTGTCCCGCCCCCCGGCGGCCAGCGCCGCCTGGTAAACCGCCTCCACGGTCTCCCGGTCCGGCGCCTGGAAGGCCAGATGATGACGCCCTGTGGGCTCGCCGAGTGCCGCCGGCGAGTCCAGCGCCGAGAGCACCAGCTCATCGATCCAGACAAAGCCCTCGCCACGCCCGCCGACCGGTATGCCCAGCCCGGCGGCGACAGCGATATAGAAGCGTTCAGCGGCGGGCAGATCGCGCACCACCAGTTGCACATGATCCAGCAGTCTGCCGCGATGCAGTTCCATGGTTTCCACAGCTCACCTCCGGTCTGGGGTTGACGATCCCTCCAGCCTAGTCCCGGGACTGGTGGCCTGCCAGCCGATTGCCGACACAACCTTCCGCGCCTTTGCCGGTCACAGAAGACAGGCACACCCGTCCTGAGGAGGCCGCCATGGCACCCCGATTCAAGGTCGATGATCACGTCAGCTGGAACTCCGAGGCCGGCCGGGTCAGCGGCACCATCATCAAGGTGCATACGTCCGATATCAGCTACAAGGGCCACCCCCGCCGGGCCAGCGAAGACAAGCCGCAGTACGAGATCCGCAGCGACAGGACCGACCACATCGCCATGCACCGGGAAGACGCCCTGACCAGGATCAAGTGACATGGCCCAGCCGCAGACCATCTGGACCCTGGGCCATTCGACCCGCTCGATCGAGGACTTCATCGCCCTGCTGCGCCATTACCGAATAGAGGCCCTGGCGGACGTGCGGCGCTTTCCGGGCTCCCGCCGGCTGCCGCAGTTCGGCCAGCAGGCGCTGCGAGACAGCCTGCAGGCGGCGGGCATCCATTACCAGCTGCTGACGGAACTCGGCGGCCGGCGCCGCCCCTCAGCCGACTCGCCCAACACGGCCTGGCGCAATACCTCCTTCCGCGGCTACGCCGACCATGTGGCCAGTGCCGAATTCGCCCGGGGCCTGGCCCGCCTGCAGGAACTGGCTGCGCGGCACCGTACCGCGCTGATGTGCGCCGAGGTGCTCTGGTGGCGCTGCCACCGCTCGATCATTTCCGATGTACTGATGACGACGGGAGTGCAGGTGCTGCACATCCAGGACGAACAGCACTGCGAGGAACATCCCTATACCCGCCCTGCCCGCCTGTATCATGGCGAGCTGACCTACGAGGCCGGCCGCGGCGAGCCGCTCAATGCCAGGGAGCGGGAACAGCAGGTTCAGCAGCAACTGGATCTGTGAAACCGACAGGCTTTCAGCGCCGGGTTTCCCGATAGCGCGCAGGCGTGACGCCCTGCCAGCGGCGGAACGCTCGGGTAAAGGCGTTCTCATCGGAAAAACCCAGTTGCTCGGCGATCTGCGACAGGCGCAGGTCGCTACCCAGCAGCTGGCAGGCCATGGACTGCAATACGCTGTCGCGCAGCGCCTTGAAGGTCAGCCCGTCCTCGGCCAGCCGCCGGTGCAGGTGCCGGCCGCTGAGCTGCAGCTGTTCGGCAATGCGCTCCTTGCCCCAGCGCGGATGGGCGCGTATCAGCTGTTCCACCTCGGCCGCCATGCTCTGGCGACCCAGCTCGGCGAGCATCTGATCGGCCAGCTGGCGCAGGTGGTCGCGCAGCACGCTGTTGGCCTGGATCTGCGGCAGCGCCAGCTGCTCGGGGGTGATGCCCAGCTGATAATGCTCGGCCTGAAAATGCACCGGGCAGCCGGTCAGCTCTGCATAGCGTTCCGGCGCGGCCAGTGGCCGGTGGCGCAGCCAGATGCCCGCCGGCTGGAAGCGTCCGCCGGTGGCCCAGCCGGTCAGGTTGAGCAGGCTGCCCATGGCCGCCTCGGCCCGTTCCGCCTGGCGCACCTGGAAGCGCGGGCGATACTCGACGAACACCAGCTCCGTTTCACGGCGCAGACGGAATTCACCGCCATCGCTGATCACCGGGGTGTACTCCATGAGTTCCTCCAGCGCTTCGCCCAGGGTGTCACAGGTCACCAGCAGCATGCCGAGACTGTCCAGATGCCCGACCTGGATCTGCAGGCCCAGCTGCAGCCCCACCAGGGGATCACCACTGGCCTCGCACAACGCCTCCCAGAGTTCGTCCTGCCAGTGGATGGGCACCCGCTGCAGCCCCTCCATGCGGGCGCGCAGCGCCTCCGGCAGGGCAATGCCGGCCCGTTCGGCCAGCTGCAGCATGGCCTGGCTGTACCTGGGAGTGACTGTCTGTTCGCTGATATCGTGCATGGCCCGTATTGCCGGTTCCCTGTCCCGTTTGGTGGGATACGTACTGATTCCCGTGCCGTAGACTCGGCATCATAACAATAAGGAGTCAGCATACATGTATGCCATCATCGGCGCCGGACCCATGGGTCTGGCCAGCGCGCGCAATCTGCAGAAGCTTGGAATCCCCTTCATCGGTTTCGAACAGCACAGTGATGTCGGCGGCCTGTGGGACATAGACAACCCGCACAGCACCATGTACGACAGCGCTCACCTGATCTCGTCCAAGCGCATGACCGAATTTGCCGAGTTCCCCATGGACGACAGCGTGGCGCCCTACCCGCACCACAGCGAGATGCGCCGCTACTTCCACGACTACGCCTCGCACTTCCAGCTCCGACGCCATTACGAGTTCAACACCCGGGTCATCGAGCTGACGCCGGACGGGGACGGCTGGATGCTGCTCAGCGAGCGCGATGGTGTACAGCAAAGGCGCCGATTCGATGGCGTGCTGATCGCCAACGGCACCCTGCACAAGCCGAACATCCCCGGTCTGCCGGGGCAGTTCAGCGGCGAACTGATGCATTCGGCGGATTACCGCAGCCCCGAGGTATTCAAGGGCAAGCGGGTGCTGTTGGTCGGCTGCGGCAACTCCGGGGCGGACATCGCCGTGGACGCCGCGCACCACGCCGCCAGCGTGGATATCAGCCTGCGCCGGGGCTACTACTTCCTGCCCAAGTTCGTCCGGGGCCGGCCCATCGACACTCTCGGCGGCAAGCGCCGTCTGCCGCGCCCGCTCAAGCAGCGCATCGATGCGGCCATGATCCGCATGATCCTCGGCAAGCCCTCGGACTACGGTCTGCCTGACCCCGATTACCGCATGTACGAGTCCCACCCCGTGGTCAACTCGCTGATCCTCCACCATCTGGGGCATGGCGACATCACCCCGCGTCGGGATATCGCCGCCATCGACGGGCACCGGGTGAGGTTTGCCGACGGCGCCAGCGCCGAATACGACCTCATACTCCAGGCCACCGGTTACCAGCTGGACTACCCCTTCATCGAGCGCCGCCACCTGAACTGGCCCGAAAATGAAGACGCACCCCAGCTGTACATGAACATCTTCCACCCGCAGTACGACAACCTGTTCATGATGGGCATGATCGAGGCGACGGGCCTGGGCTGGGAGGGCCGCAACCAGCAGGCCCGTCTGGTGGCGCTCTACCTGCACCACCGGCAGGCCGGCAGCCAGGCGGTGGCGGCGCTGGATCAGGCCCGGCAGAACCGGGCCGGCGAACGGCTGGACGGCGGCTATCGCTACATCAAGCTGGCGCGCATGGCCTACTACGTGAACAAGGAGGTCTATCTGGCCGCGCTGCACCGGCATATTGCGGAGCTGGAGCAGGCGCTGCCCGCGGCACCCGCCGCACTGGTGGTGAGCCAATGAACGGCGCACCGGCGCTGGATTTCGATCCGGCCAGCATGGTGGTGCTGAACATCATCATGGCCTGCATGATGTTCGGCGTGTCCCTGTTCCTGCGCCTGGAGGACTTCCGCCGTATCGCCCGGGCTCCGGTCACACCGGTGGTCGGGCTGGTCGCCCAGTTCCTGCTGCTGCCCGCCGCCACCTGCCTGGTCACCTGGTGGCTGCGCATTGATGCGGAACTGGCGCTGGGAATGATCCTGGTCTCGGCCTGCCCCGGCGGCAGCTTTTCCAACGTCATGACCTGGCTGGCCCGGGGCAACCTGGCGGTGTCGGTGAGCATGACCGCGGTCTCCAGTCTGGCCGCCACCATCATGACGCCGCTGAATTTTGCCCTGTACGGCTGGCTCAACCCCCATACCCGCGCCTATCTCACCGAGATCAGCCTGGAGCCGGGCAGCGTGCTCTGGCTGGTGCTGCTGGTACTGGCCCTGCCCATGGCGGTGGGCATGACCACAGGTCGCCGCTTTCCCGGTCTGGTCGAGCGCAGCGAGAAACCCCTGCGGGTGATATCCCTGCTGGTCTTTCTCGGCTTCGTGGCGATTGCCTTCAGCCGCAACGTCGATCTCTTCCTCGCGCGGTTCCACAGCTTCTTCTGGCTGGTGGTCGGCCACAACCTGCTGGCACTGCTGCTGGGCTACGGCATGGCCCGTCTGTGCCGCCTGGCTGAGAGCGACCGCCGCGCGGTGACCCTGGAGGTCGGCATCCAGAATTCCGGACTGGGCCTGGTCATTCTCTTCACCTTCTTCCCCAATGCCGGCGGCATGCTGCTGATCACCGCCTTCTGGGGCGTATGGCATCTGGTCAGCGGCCTGACCCTGTCCCAGTACTGGGCACGCCGGCCACTGCCCGCCGATGATCCCGCCCTGGCGCCCGCCACCATCAAGGAGCAACTGTCATGACACCGCGCATCCTGATTACCGGCGCTGCCGGCTATCTCGGACATCAACTGGGTAACCGTCTGGCCACGGATCTGCATGTTGTCGGGACCGATATCCGGGCACGGGATGATCTGGACTTCCCGGTACACCAGCTGGATATCCGCGACCCGGCGCTGGCCGAGCTGCTGCAGGAGCAGCAGATCACCCACGTAGTGCACCTGGCCTCGGTACTCCAGGCCTCCGCCGACCGCCATCGGGACTTCGACATCGACGTCAACGGCACCCGCAACGTACTGGAATGCTGCCTGCGCGCCGGGGTAAGGCACCTGACGGTGACCAGCTCCGGCGCGGCCTACGGCTACCATGCGGACAACCCGGAGTGGATCGACGAGCAGGACCCGCTGCGCGGCAATCCCGAGTTCGCCTACTCCGACCACAAGCGGCAGATCGAGGAAATGCTGGCAAGTTATCGCCAGGGCCATCCGCAGTTGCAGCAGCTGATCTTCCGGCCCGGCACCATACTCGGCGCCGACACCCGCAACCAGATCACCGAGCTGTTCATGGCGCCGCGGCTGCTCGCCCTGCGCGGCAGCGATTCGCCCTTCGTGTTCATCTGGGATCAGGACGTGATCGCCGCCATGGAGATGGGGCTGCGCCAGAGCCGCACCGGCATCTACAACATGGCCGGTGACGGCGCCCTGAGCATGCGCGAGATTGCCGCGCGGCTGAACAAGCCGGTGCGCACCCTGCCGGTATGGCTGGTACGCCTGGGGCTGCAACTGGCCCAGTGGCGCGGCCGGCCCACCAGCCCGGCGCAGGTCAGGTTCCTGCAGTACCGCCCGGTACTCAGCAACCGGCGTTTGAAGGAGGAGTTCGGCTTTGTGCCGAGCAAGACCTCCGCCGAGACCCTGGACTATTTCGCCCAGTGCAGTGGAGCCCGCCGCCCGTGATGGATCCCTGGCTGTGGATAGGCCTGTTCGTCCTGCTCTCCTATACGGTGGAGGCCGTCACCGGCTTCGGCAGTCTGGTCATCGCCCTGGCCCTGGGTGCGCTGCTGCTGCCGGTCGCTGAGCTGCTGCCGGTGCTGGTGCCGCTGAACGTGCTGATGAGTGGATCGCTGGTGCTGCGCCATCGCCGCCAGCTGGACGGTGCCCTGCTGCTGCGGGTGATATTGCCGCTGATGCTGCTCGGCACACTGGCAGGATTCGCCCTGCAGCAATGGCTGGCGGACGATCTGCTCAAGGGGCTGCTGGGAATACTGATGCTGTGGTTCGCCGGCCGTGAACTCTGGCGTCTGCACCGCGGCAGACCGGCGCGGCCGCACCCGCCGTGGCTGAGTCGACTGCTGACCCTGGGTGCGGGCCTGACCCACGGCCTGTTCGCCTCGGGCGGTCCGCTGCTGGTGTACGCCCTGGCCGGGACCCAGCTGGACAAGCGGCGGCTGCGGGCCACCCTGCTCTGCGTCTGGTTTTCCCTCAATGCCTGCCTGAGTCTGATGCTGCTGATGCAGGGCGAGCTGGTTCCGGCCCTGCCCCGGTTGCCCTGGTTCATCCCGCTGCTGGTGCTGGGCATGCTGGTCGGTGAATACCTGCATCACAGGGTCAATGAGCAGCGCTTCCGCCAACTGGTCTATGGTCTGCTGCTGGTGACCGGGACCATCCTGACGCTGCAGTCGCTGTAGGGCTCAGTCGATCGCCCGCAGCCTGGCCAGGCACAGCTGCTCCATCTCCACGGCCCACTGCTGCATCCGGGGCTGGTCAAGGCGCAGTTGCATGGCATAGCGGCGGCCACCCCAGATCGCCAGATGCAGGGCCTCGACCAGGGCCTCATCCGGTCGCCGGGGCAGGTCGCTGCAGGCATCGAATACCCGTCGCCACATGGCCAGGAACTCGCTCCAGGCCCGCTGCTGATGCTTCTGCTCGGCAATCCGCGGCTCCAGCGCCAGCATGTCGGGATGAAACCAGGACACCGACTGGCAGCCACTGAGCAGCTGCACCAGCCGGCGCATGCGCTCTTCCCAGCTCAGTTGTGCCGGCGCCACCACCTGCTGATCCACGGCCTCGATCAGGGTCTCCATGCAGTGGCGTACATAGGCCGAATGCAGCGCCTCCTTGCTGGGAAAGTAGTCATACAGGGTGCCGATGGCGACCCCGGCTTCCAGCGCCACCGCCCGGGTGGTCAGCCCCTCCCAGCCGTCACGCTGCCAAATCCGAACATAGGCATCGAAAATCGCCTGCACGGTGAACCTTGCCCGGGCCTGAGTGGGGCGTTTGAGCGGTTTGCTGCGGGTTACCGAAGGGGTCTTGCTGCTCATGGTTATCCGAACCCGGCCAGCGTTCGGCTGGCGTACCCTGTCGATGGAATGAATTTGATCAAGGAGCCCATCATGACCCAGATCCAGAGTCTGCAGACGGACAAGCGCGATCTCGCACGTACCCGCATCGTTACCCAAACCCAGGGCGATCTGCAACCCGGCCAGGCACTGCTGAAGATCAGCCGGCTGGCACTGACCACCAACAACATCACCTATGCCGCCTTCGGCGACACCCCGCACCTGCGCTACTGGAACTATTTCCCCACCGACGAGGCGGGCTGGGGCCACATGCCGGCCTGGGGTTTTGCCGAAATCGTCGAAACCACCGTCGAGGGTCTGGAAGTCGGCGAGCGCTTCTATGGCTACTGGCCGATCGCGACCCATCTGGTCGTCGAGCCCGTGCGCGTCACCGAGCGCGGCTTCTATGACGGCGCAGCACACCGCCTGGACCTGGTCTCGGCCTACAACCAGTACCAGCGCAACAGAACCGACGCCGCCTACCGTCCCGAAAACGAAGATTACCAGATGCTGCTGCGGCCGCTGTTCATCACCTCCTTCATGCTGGCTGACTACCTGGAAGACAACAGCTTCTTCGGCGCCAGGCGCATCGTTGTTTCCAGCGCATCCAGCAAGACGGCCTTCGGTACCGTGTTCTGCCTGGAAGGCCGTGACGATGTCGAGCTGATCGGTCTGACCTCGGGCAGCAACAAGGCCTATGTCGAGAGCCTTGGCTGCTACCACAAGGCCGTCACCTACGATGAGCTGGAATCCCTGGATCCCTCGGTACCCACCCTGTACGTGGACTTCTCCGGCAACGGCGAACTGCGCCAGCGCATCCACAACCACTTCAAGGGCACCCTGGTGCATGACTGCTACGCCGGCTCGGCGCACAGCCAGGACCACATCAGCGATCAGAACCTGGACCTGGCCGGCCCGCAGCCCCAGGCCTACTTCGCCCCCAACCAGATCCGCAAGCGCAATGCCGACTGGGGTCCGGCGGAGGTCACCCGCCGCTTCAATGCCGCACAGCTGAGCTTCATCGACCGGGTGCGCAACCCCGCTGCGCCCTGGCTCGAGCTGCAGGTCCATCAGGGTCTGGAGAGCGGTCCGGCACTGGTGGATACGCTGGTCAACGGTCGCATCAACCCCAGCGACGGGCATGTACTGATTCTCGACTGAGATCAGTCCGGCAGGGACGCCGGCAGCCCGCCGTCGAAGATCTCCAGCACCTGCTGGAAACTCGGCTCGGGCGGGCAGTGCAGCTTCATCGGCTGGCCGGTCGCCGGATGGACGAAGGCCAGTCCGGTGGCCGCCAGCATCAGCCGGCTGTAGCCGAAACGCTCGGCAAAGTAGTGGTTGTGCCGGGTCCGGCCGTAGTTGGTGTCGCCGATGATCGGATGACTGATGTGCTGCATGTGCCGACGCAGCTGATGCTTGCGCCCGGTTTCCGGGCGCAGCGACATCAGGCTGTAGCGGCTCTGCGGATAACCCTCCACCGCCACCGGAATCTCGGTGATTGCCAGTCGCTCGAAGCGGGTGACGGCTTCGCGCACCGGCTGGGGCTCATCCCTGCAGCGCCGGTCCACCGCATGTTCCCGCAGCGGATGATCAATCACCCCCTGCTCCGCCGCCCAGCCCCGCACCAGCGCCAGATAGCTCTTCTGTACCTGCCCGGCCATCAGCGCCTTGCCGAAGGCACTGGCCGTGTCCGGGTCCCGGGCAAACAGCAGCAGGCCCGAGGTCGGGCGATCCAGTCGGTGGCAGGGATAGACGTGGGCGCCGCCGTTGAGCTGGCGTGCGTACTGCAGGGCAAATTCGGTTTCGTGACGGTCGATGGGGCTGCGGTGCACCAGCAGACCGGCCGGCTTGTGCACCGCCAGCAGCCAGTCGTCGCGATAGAGTTCGATCAGTGGATTGTCTGCCATGCCCGGCGCCCCGCTTAGAAGGCGCCGAGCATAGCATGATCAGCCGCTGGCCAGTTTCAGGCCGACGATTCCGGCGCCGATCAGCAGCAGACTGATCAGCCGCAGCGGGCTGGCGGGATCATCGAACAGCAGAATGCCCAGCACCACCGTGCCCATGGCGCCGATGCCCACCCAGACTGCGTAGGCGGTACCCACCGGCAGGGTCTTCATGGCGATACCCAGCAGCCAGACGCTGATCAGCATGGACAGACCGGTGGCGACCGATGGCCACAGACGGGTAAAGCCCTCGGTGTATTTGAGGCCGATGGCCCAGCCGATTTCAAACAGACCTGCGACCACAAGAATGGCCCAATTCATGTTACCTCCGAATGGGGCCGTCCCCTCGCGAATGACGAGGCGGGGTCGTCCCCGCCTCCTGAGTGAAGCCGGAGTATATCAACCCCGCCGGCCGGGTCCAGTCAGTGAGGTTCAGCCGAATTCGCGGTGCTGCGGCAGGTCATCGGTGATCTCGTACCAGGGCGCCTTGCTGTCGACGAACACGTGCTTCTGCGGGCGCACCCCGGGATCGCTGTCCAGGGTTCCCAGGGGGAAGCCGTACACCTCGGGACGGGCATCGAAACGGGTGAACAGGCTGGAGCCGCACACCGAGCAGAAGGCCTTGTGCTCCCCCGGGGATGATTCATAGAAACGGATCAGCTCCTGCCCCTGCAGCAGTTGCCAGTCCGCCGAGCGGATCCGGCCACAGGTGCGGAAGGCGGCGGCGTGCAACTTGCGGCACATGGAACAGTGACAGTGGTAGACATCGGAAATCGGGCCGTGGATACGGTAGCGCACGCCCCGGCACAGGCAGCTCCCCTCAAGAGTCATGGCATCCTCCTCCCCGTTCGGGCTTCAGCCCAGCATAGCTCCGGAGCAGGTACGGGGCGAATCGCCGGCAGTTCCCCCATCGGTTACAAGGTCTATACCCTGCACCACTTGTGTGAATATCGACTAACGTCCACCATAACGCACACACATAATTGCACAGAGCTTCCGTGTGTCTGAATCAGTCAGCCTCCCGACCCATTACTGCATCGCTCTGCAGCCCATCTGCGACGCGAAAATGCAGCATCGAGCCGACGAGATGCTGTATCGCGCCGCGCCGGACAGCCTGCATGCGCAGATCGACTGCGGGCTGACCGCCACGGTGCGGGCCTGTTCCACCGCTTTCTACGAAATCGGCCTGCAGGCTCTGGTCGGCGACCGCCTGCTGTTCTTCAACGCGCCCCGCGAGTGGCTGCTGGAGCCCGATCTGCTGCCGCCCTGCAGTAATCAACTGGTGATCGAGGTGCTGGAGTCGGTAACGGTGGACAACCAGCTGCTGCGCAGGCTGGAGCACCTGCGCGAGCAAGGCTATCGGCTGGCCCTGGATGACTTCGTACTGACCGAACAGACCCGGCCGCTGCTGGAGCTGGCCGGTATCATCAAGGTGGACATGCTCCAGCCCCAGGACCCGGCCAGTCTGGACGTCTACAGACAGCACGGGGTGCAGCTGCTGGCGGAGAAGGTGGAGGACATGGCGACCTTCGAACGCTGCCGGGCCGCCGGATTCGATCTGTTCCAGGGGTACTTCTATGCCCGTCCCGAGATCCAGGGGTTGTCCTGCCGCCGCCGCGAGAGCAACCAGGCGGCGCAGATCCAGCTGCTCAATCATCTGTACCGGGACAATCCGGACTTCCGCCAGCTCGAATCCCTGCTGGTGCAGGACCCGGAGCTCTGCGTCACCCTGCTCAGGCAGGTCAACTCTGCCGCCTACCATCGCCCCCACCCGGTTTCCAGCATCCGTCGGGCCATCACCACCCTCGGTCTGCAGCGCCTGAAACGGCTGATCCTTACCCTGTTGCTGGCACGCAACGGCCCGGCCAGCCTGCTGATGCTGCCGCAGCTGCTGACCCGTGCCGCCATGTGCGAGCGCCTTGCCCTGCATTTCGGCACGGCGCCGCCGGATGAAGCCTTCACCGTGGGCACCTTCTCGCTCATCCACACCCTGCTGGGCCGGCCGCGTGACACCTTGCTCGACAGCCTGGCGCTGGATGCCCGCATCAAGCACGCGATCCGCACCGGCGAGGGCGAGCTGGGTCGCCTGCTGCGCCTGGTGCAGGCCCACGAAAGCGCCCGTCTGGATCAGGCTTCCGAAGAGCTGATCGACCTGCTCAACGACAGCTACCTCCATGCCCGCAGCTGGGCCACGGAGCAGCTGTATAATGTTTCGCGCTGATAGCCACCCAACGTTGCCAGGGAACGCCGGCCATGTCCTACCCCATTGAACAGAAACTCGTGATCGCCGTCGCCTCCAGCGCCCTGTTCGATCTCAGCGAGTCCGACCGGGTGTTCCGGGAACGGGGCGAGAAGGTCTACCGCGACTACCAGCAGCAGCACCTGAACGACCCGCTGGACAAGGGCGTCGCCTTTCCCTTCGTGCGGCGTTTTCTCAGCATCAACCAGCGGTTTGCCGCCGAGAGCCCGGTGGAGGTGGTGCTGCTGTCGCGCAACTCCGCCATCACCGGCAAGCGGGTATTCAACTCGATCGCCCACCACGGGCTGAACATCACCCGCGCCGCCTTCCTCGAGGGCAAGTCGCCCTACGCCTACATTCCGGCGTTCAACGCTTCACTGTTTCTCAGCGCCAACGAGGCGGACGTGCTGCAGGCGATCGATTACGGCTACCCCGCCGGGACCGTGCTGCCCAGCCATGTGGTGGATGACCCCGAAGATGCCGAACTGCGCATCGCCTTCGATTTCGATGGGGTGATCGCCGATGACGCCTCGGAACGGGTCTACAAGCAGGGTTCGCTGGCGGACTTCGTCGCCCATGAAACCTCCCGCTCGCACATACCCCATACGCCCGGCCCGCTGGCCGACCTGTTCCGCAAGCTGTCACACCTGCAGCGCCTGGAAGACCGGGCGATGGAGACCGATCCCGATTACCGGCGCGTGCTGCGCACCGCCATAGTCACCGCGCGCAACGCCCCCTCCCACGAGCGGGTCATCACCACCCTGGAACACTGGGGTGTCAATGCCAACGAGGTGTTCTTCCTCGGCGGCATGAAAAAGGACCGCATCCTCAGCATCCTCAAGCCGCACATGTTCTTCGACGACCAGCGCAGCCATCTCGAGTCCGAGGCCGGAGATCTGCCGATGGTGCATATCCCCTTCGGCGTGGCCAACCTGCTCTGACGCGACCGATCATCGCTCTGGCCAGCATCTAGTTCATTTGAACGAGGCCAGCCCGCGAACAGCTGACTATCTTCA
This sequence comes from Halopseudomonas sp. Lyrl_26, assembly GCF_051948695.1. Lineage (NCBI taxonomy): Bacteria > Pseudomonadati > Pseudomonadota > Gammaproteobacteria > Pseudomonadales > Pseudomonadaceae > Halopseudomonas > Halopseudomonas sp. Lyrl_26. The sequence continues at coordinate 11,781 of NZ_JAYJLH010000013.1, read as the reverse complement.
GGAGAACCCGAACACCGGCACGGCGCCTATAACAACCTGACAAAAAGGGGCCACGCATGAAAACATCCAGATGGCCATTCCTGCCCACCCTGGCCGCGGGCCTGCTGATCCTCCTGATGACGGCAGTGGAAATCAATCACGGCACCTCAGCCGGTAAAACCCAATGCGCCGGCAACGGCGGGTTCTGTAATGTGCCGGCGGTATCCTTCAACCGTCTGGTCCCCTGACCTTTTCTGATCAGTTGCCCGACCTCACCGCAATTCATCCCGTCACCGTCCTCCACTGAACACTCCCGTATTCAGGGCTGAGGCTCTCCCCCAGCCCTGTTCTTGATAGCGGCCTGTAATTTTTTGACGAACAGCACAGACAATTGTTGCTATCAAGAAGCATTATCATTAGCATTCCGCAAAACAAAAGGATTGCTGAATATGTCAAAACAACTTCCCCCTGCTTCACGCTGCCCTCGTTTTGCCCTCGGTGCCGGTCTGCTCGTCGCCGGTTGTCTTGCCCTTCCCGCCGCGGCCCAGTCCCCCATCGATTTGCCCGACGAGGTGGTCATAGGCACCGAGATGGAAACCGCCACCGGCTCGGTCAAGGGCTATACGGCGACCCGATCAGCCACTGCGACCAAGACCGATACGGCCATTACCGAGACGCCGCGCTCGATCAGCGTGGTGACCGCCCAGCGCATGGAGGATCAGGGCGTGCAGACCGTTCAGGACGCTCTGCGCTATGTGTCCGGTGTCCGCAGCGAGGCCTACGGCCTGGACGCCCGGGTCGACTCCGCACTGGTGCGCGGCAGCTCCCCCACCACCTTCCTCGATGGTCTGCAGCAATCCTTCGGCCACTACACCAACACCCGCAGCGACCCCTTCACCCTGGAGCGCATCGAGGTGCTCAAGGGCCCTGCCTCCATGCTCTATGGGCAGAGCCCGGTAGCCGGCGTGGTGAACATGGTCAGCAAGCGCCCCCGGGCCGAGCAGGCCACCGAGCTGCAGCTGCAGTACGGCACCTGGAACCGCAAGCAGGTCGCCATCGATACCACCGGGCCCCTGACCCGCGACGGCAACTGGCTGTATCGCGTGGTCGCCGTGGCCCGGGACAGTGGCACCCAGGTGGATCACGTGGATGATGACCGACTGGTGCTGATGCCCTCGATCACCTGGCAGCCCAGCGACGATCTGGAGTGGACCCTGCTGGCCAATATCCAGCGCGACGACAGCGGCTCGACCTCCCAGTTTCTGCCCCATCGGGGCACCCTGCTGAGCGCGCCGCTGGGGCGCTTCGATACCGATCTGTTCGTGAGCGAGCCGGGATTCGATGAATACGACAGCGAGCAGCTGGCACTGACCTCCATGCTCAGCTGGCGGCTGAACAACGTCTGGACCCTGCGCCAGAACCTGCGTTATCAGGAGAGTGAGGTCAGCTACCAGCAGATCTACGGCTGGCCGGCGACCCTGGCGGCGGACAACCGTACGCTGGAGCGCATCTACTACGTTTCCAAACCCGAAGTGGATGTCTGGACGGCCGATCAGAACGCCACTGCCCTGTTCGATACCGGGCCGCTGCAACACACCCTGTTGCTGGGCGCCGACTACCAGCATGCGGTGACCAATCGACGTCAGGCCGGCGGCATGGCAACCCCGCTGGATGTCTACAACCCGGTGTACGGCACCTTCGATCCCTCGATCATCAGCCTCACCGAAGACCCGGAGCAGACCGTAGCGCAGCGCGGCCTGTACCTGCAGGACCAGATCCGCTACCGCAACTGGCTGGCCACCCTGGGCCTGCGCAAGGACTGGGCCGACAACCGCACCGAGGGCGGCCTCCGGCAGAAGGATGATGAGGTGACCGGCCATGTCGGTCTCAGCTACCTGCTGGACAACGGCCTGGCGCCCTATATCAGCTACAGCGAGTCCTTCCAGCCGGTGATCGGGCTCAACCCGGTCACCAACCAGCCGTACATCCCGCTGGAGGGCAAGCAGTGGGAGCTGGGCATCAAGTATCAACCGCCGGGCAGCCGCAGCCTCTATACCGCCGCAGTGTTCGACCTGCGTGAACAGAACCGGCGCATGGCCGACCCGGACAACCCGATCAATACCCTGCAGGCCGGCGAGACCCGCTCCCGTGGCCTGGAACTGGAAGCGCTGGCCTCGGTCACCGACAACTGGGACCTGATCGGCAACTACACCTACACCGATACCGAGGTGCTGGAGGGATCGGAGGCCGAGCAGGGTCACCGTCTGGCCAGCGTACCGGAGCACATGGCCTCGCTGTGGAGCCAGCATCGCTTTGCCCTGTTCGGCATCCCCGGCTTCACCGCCGGCGCCGGGGTTCGCTATGTCGGCGCCAGCTGGGATGGCATGGATGAGCTGAAGACCCCGTCGACCACCCTGTTCGACGCCATGGTCGGCTACAACCGCAACAACTGGGGCCTGGCGCTCAATGCCACCAACCTGGAGGATGAGCGCTACTACACCACCTGTCTGGCCAGGGGTGACTGCTTCCTCGGCAGCCGCCGGACCCTGGTCGGCACCCTGAGCTACCAGTTCTGATGGCGGCGCAACACTGGCGGCGCCTGGCCGCCTCGCCCCTCGCCGAGCTGATCAGCCGCGGCCTTGCCGCGCTGATCGCCGGGTATCTGCTGGCCTTCGGCGCTACCGCCTTTCTCAGCGTCTACCTGCCGCTGCCGCGACCGGACCGGGTGGTTGTCGCCAGCCTGCTGTGCTTTGCGGTCTGGGTCGGTGCCGCCGTCTACAGCTTTGCCGCACGCCGGCCACTGCGTGTCTGGGTGGTGCTTGTGGCGCTGGCTGGCGCACTCTGCCTGGCCGCCTGGCTGCCCACCGACTGGAGAATGCGCCCATGAAGCTGCGTCAGAGCATGACCACCCTGCACACCTGGGGCGGCCTGTTGCCGAGCTGGCTGTTGTTCGTGGTGATCTTCACCGGGACCCTGGCCTGCTTCGACAAGGAACTGGAGCACTGGATGCGCCCTGCCCTGCATGGTTCATCCGGCCCCGCCAGCGCCAGTGCACAGCAGATCAGCGACTGGCTGGCGGACAACGTCAGCGCGCCGCTGCACGCCTACTGGATACACCCGCCAACCGAGCGCACGCCCTTCTGGCAACTGGGATGGGAGGAGGACGGCAGCGGGCAGCGCGGCCGCGCCGTGTTCGATCCGGTCACCGGCGCGGCCCTGCCGGAAACCCTGGGCGGTGACTTCTTCTTCACCCTGCATTACAACCTGCACGCTGGGCAGATCGGCATGTACATCGTCGGCCTGGCCGGCGTCTTCATGCTCGCGGCCCTGATCTCGGGCGTCATCATTCACCGGCGCATCTTCAAGGACTTCTTCACCCTGCGGCCCCGCGCCCAAGGGCAGCGGGCCTGGCTGGATGCGCACAACCTGTTCGGAGTGGTCGGCCTGCCCTTTCATCTGGTGCTGGCCTATACCGGCGTCGCGATCTTCGTCGCCGCCTACATGCCGGCCGGCGGCATGGTCGCCTACAACAGCGATCCGCTGGCCTTCTATCACGAGGTTCAGGGCGGCTATCACCGCAACGAACTGGACCGGCCGGCCGGCACCCCTGTGCCACTGGACCAGCTGGTTACCGCCGCGCAGCAGCAGTGGCAGAGCACCGATACCGGCTGGATCATTGTCGAGCACCCGGCGGATGCCTCGTCGGTGGTCAGCATCCGCCGCCGCGACCCGTCGCGCATCGGCTCGCCCCAGGACACCCTGAGTTACGACGCCTTCACCGGTGAGCTGCTGCACCAGCAGCAGACGCCCCCCGCCTACCGCGGCTATATCTGGATGGTGGGGCTGCACATGGCCCAGTTCGGCGGCTCCCTGATCCGGCTGTTGTACGGCGTGCTCGGTCTGGCCGGCTGCATGATGCTGGTGGCGGGCAACACCGTCTGGCTGCGCAAGCGCGCCGCACGGCAGACACCCGGACTGCACCTGGTGCAGGCCCTCAATACCGCCGTGTTCTTCGGGTTGCCGGTGGCGTCCCTGGTTCTGCTCTGGGCCAACCGCCTGATTCCCGCAGAGCTCGAACACCGCGCCAGTGTCGAGGCCTGGAGTTTCGTGCTGGCCTGGCTCGCGGTTACCCTCGCTACCCTTGCGACCTCCCGTCGCCCACTGGCCAGAGCCAGAGCGCTGCTCGGCATGATGGCCGCCCTGGCCCTGGGCCTGCCCCTGGTGAATTTCCTCACTGCTCCCTACAGCCACCTGCTGGTGACCTTTGGCACTGCGCCCGAACTGGCACTGGTCGATCTGACCCTGCTTATCTCCGGTGTATTGCTGGCCGTGGCCATGGCGAGATGCCGGCCGCGCCAGCCTGTGCCGGCGGCCCGAAAGACAGAATGCGGAGAATCGGAGGTAACCGTATGAGCATACTGGCGTTTGTCACGGCGGTGGCGGCCATGCTGTGTTTCAGCCTGGCCATGGCCCGGCACCACCGCGATCTCTTCGGTCGCTCACCCAGCCGCCACCGCCAGTGGCTGTTCCGCCTGCTGGGCGTGCTGAGTACGGCACTCTGTCTGTTACTCAACCTGCGTAATGGCGGCAGCGAGATCAGTGTAGTCACAGCCCTGGGGCAACTGATGGCAGCGGGCATTCTGGTCGGACTGCTGCTCGCGCGCGTCAGCGCGGCGGGGAGCCGGCATTCCAGAGGATAGGAGGGAGGGAAAAAACCGGTGCGCCGCAAGGGCGCACCGCAAAGGAGGACTGCTATGATCAGACCTCAGGACAAGCCGGCATGAAGGCGCGCACGCCCTCCTGCGGGAAACCGTCCTGGGTGAAGGTGCAACCGAAAGCGGGATCGGCCATCAGCTCGGCATCCAGCAGATCATCGCCCGCCGGCTTCACGCCGTCCTGTTCCCAGGTCAGCATGGCATCCAGGGTCGAGTTGAACTCGGCAATGGAGAAGTCACAGTGACTGGGAGCGCGTACCGCCCGTTGCACCAGGTTGTCGCCCCAGCCGTTCTCTTCCATCCGCTGACGATAGATCTGCTGCATCTTGATCGGTACGAACAGGTCGCCGAGGGTATGCACGGTGACCACCGGAATGTCGGCATACAGATCCCCGTTGACCTTGGGAATCAGCCGCAGACCGTCATCACGAAGAGCGTTGGCGTCCGCAGCCGGCACGGCCTGAACAATGGTGTTGTTGAAACCCTGTTCAGCAGAGGACAGGGGCTCGCCGGGCAGGGTCTGGAAGCGGTAGGTGATACCCGTGGTATCGATCACCGGCTCGTTCAGAATGCCCTTGATGGTGCCATTGTCGCCGGCCAGGCTCTGGAGCAGCCCCTGGAAGCCACCGAAGGACAGCGGGTAGATCGGCCGCGGGCCACCGGACAGGTTCTGCAGCGTGGCATAGAAGGGAGCGCCAGCAGCAGTCAGGCCGTTTGCGTTGGGGTTGGCATCGTAATCGACCCACAGCGCCTCGCGGGCCGCCTCCAGCTTGCCGGGCACCTCATCCGCCGGGATCGGGAAGGCATCAGCGCCCACACCGGCGAACTCGAACAGTGCCAGGCTGTAGGCACCGAAGTAGTTGAACAGTTCGGTATCACCCATCACGCCGCACATGGGAGCTGCGCCAGCATAGGGCACGAAGTTGTTGGCGGTCTGCTGGGTCTCGCGCTCGATGGCGGCGCCGGCAATGTGGCCACCCATGGAGACACCGGTGATGTAGATCTTGTCGGGCTCGGGCAGAGAACGGCCGTTCTGCTCGGCAATGTCATTGAACGCCAGGGCAAGGGCGTTGGTATCCTCGACGCCGGTGCGTACATCGTAGAAGTTGGAGCTGTAGGACGAGGCGGCCCAGGCATAGCCGTTATCCAGCAGATACTGGCGCATCGGCGGGTTGTCCACGGTCAGATCCGGAACCTCACCGCGATAGCCGTGGGCGTACATGACCAGCATGCCATTCCAGTTCTCGGGGACCTCGACGCGGTAACCGGCCCCATTCAGCACGCCGTGCCAGCGGCTGGTACCGGCATAGGCATCACCCAGTGCATCAAATGGCAGCTGGCTCTCGTCTATTACAAAGAACCCATCCTGAATGCGCTTCTGCTGCTCGGTCAAAGGCTCGGATGGTGCAGGAGCGGGCTTGCTGTTGCCTCCGCCTCCTCCACCGCTCAGACAACCACTGAGAATGAGGGCACTGATAACCGTACCGAGGGAAACCGCTCTCTTCACTCCGGACATTATTATTCTCCTGACGCCATATTATTTTTGTCATGCGTAACAGGAAGATAATAGGTAGCGCGAGCGACCGATGCCAAGGTGATAGCATCACCCTTTTGGGTGATATCAGCCGCTGTGATGTGTAAACATGACACCGACGGTACGCACCATTTTCCTCGCTCTCAGTCCCTGCTGTTGCTGAACTGCATCCATCTGCTAACGTGCCAGCTCTACCCCACCACCTTGAGGGCATACCGTGAGCAAGCTACAAGAGATCCCGCTGACACGCATTGATGGCACCCCGGACAGTCTGGCCAGCCACAGCGGCAAGGTGCTCCTGATCGTCAACGTCGCCTCCAAATGCGGGCTGACGCCCCAGTACACCGGGCTGGAAGCCCTGTACGAAAGCAAGCGGGACCAGGGCCTGGAAGTACTGGGCTTTCCCGCCAACAACTTCAAGGGTCAGGAGCCGGGCAGTGACGAGGAGATCCAGAGTTTCTGCTCCACTGAGTACAACGTGCAGTTTCCGCTGTACTCGAAGATTTCGGTCCTGGGTGAGGACCAGCATCCACTGTATGCAGAGCTGACCGCCGCCCGGCCGCAGGCCATCGGCGAAGGCCCCTTCCGCGAGCGCCTCAAGGGCTTCGGTATCCAGCCCGCTGATCCGAAGGATGTGCTGTGGAATTTCGAGAAGTTTCTGATCAACCGCCAGGGAGAGGTCGTCGCCCGGTTCTCTCCGGATGTAACCGCCGACGATCCCCGCCTGCTGGAAGCCATCGAGGCCGAACTGGCCCGCTGATCTCCAGTCGTTAAAAAGCCCCCGCCAGCCAACGCTGACGAGGGCTTCTTACTGCCTGCTGCGAGAAGGGAACAGGCCTCAGCGTATCGCCAGCTCCCAGCCCAGCACACCGAGCATCACCAGCAGGATCAGGTAGCCCACCAGAAACAGCCGCAGCCGTGTCGGTACATGGTTGGAGTGCGTATGGACCCAGGCGTGGAGATACCGGCTGAGCACGAACAGGCTCGCCAGAAACAGCGCCACGGCGGACACCGCATTGAGCCCCAGAAATGCCAGACACAGGGCATAGAACAGCACCGGCGCCTCGAACTGGTTGGCGATGTTGTTGGATACCTTGACGGTATCCTCCGGCCACAACCTGTTGTCCAGCGCCACCTGCTGCCGGTCAACCGCCTTGTCCCTGATCGCCTTGGCCTTGCGCGCGGCCAGCACCAGATACATCAGCAGCGTCAGCAGGATCTGGGCGAAAACCGGCCAGAGAATCAAATGTGCATCCATGTCCACTCCTTGTTGTTGTCTTCTTGATGGCCTGATCCACAGCAGATCGGCACTCTCCCGCGGCTCGCCAATACGGAGAGTGTTCCTTTGTACCTCAGGCACGGGCTTTCAGCCACGTTAAAGATCACTACCGGCGTATTCAGAGCTGGATCGTCCCGTCGATGACATCCACCACCTCGCCACCGACCCATATGCCCTCCCCGTCCTGATGCAGATGGATGCGCCCGGCGCGTTGCATGGCTGTCCCCTGAGAAGCGACATAGGACGACTCGACCAGCCCCGCGCCTATCATCCACTGCGCCAGACTGGCATTCAGGCTCCCGGTCACCGGGTCCTCGGCGCCCTCACTGCCCATGAACGCTCGCACCTCCACAGCCGTGTCACTGCCCTCGGGACTGGCACCGACCACGCCGACAAAATAGGGAACCAGCGCCGGCCAGTCGGGCTTCAGCGCCAGTACACGCTCAGCGGACGGCAGCATCAGCGCACACCAGCCCGGGCCATTGTCCACCCACTGGTGATGCAGCACCTCCTCCGGCGCTATGCCCAGGGCAGCGGTGATCCGGTCCAGATCGTCCGGGTCCAGCGGCCCCGTGCGACGCAGCGGTGGCGCAGCAAACTCGTAGCGCTGACCGGCCTGGCGGATGGTGACCAGCCCCACGGCGCACTGCTGCACCACCCGGCCAGCCTGCCGCGGCCGCCCGCCGGCACGCAACCAGGCATGGCATGAGCCCAGAGTAGGGTGCCCAGCGAAAGGCAGCTCCCCACCGGGAGTAAAGATGCGCACCCAATAATCCGCCCCCGGCTCCGTTGGCCGGAGCAGGAACACCGTCTCCGACAGATTGGTCCAACGCGCCAGGGCCGCCATCTGCTCATCCGTCATGCCATCGGCCCCATGCACCACCGCCAGCGGATTACCGCCAAGCGGATCAGCGGAAAATACGTTTACCTGGGAGAACTCATGGCTGGTCATGGTGCGCTCCTGTGGAGAGTCGAGAGAAAATGGCTGGCAGACTGAGGTGCACAACCGCCGGTCGTGGCTTGCGTCAGAACGAGCGCGGTATCAGCTCTCTCCAATACCATGCTCAATGATCATCTTGGCAAACTGCTCCCCATCCACGAGTTCTATTTTCATACCGGCGTTTTCCAGGTACTCCTTAGCGGCACGACTGGCGTCGTCAGAGTAGGTACCGGTAGTAATCACCATCCCAAGATCCGCCGCTTCAGCCTCCATTCCTGAGACGAGCTGATCAATGACATGCCGGTCTACTGGAGGTTCAGGTTGCCAATGCTTAGCCTGGACAGCAACTATCAAAGGGAACGTCTCCGCAACCAGAAAAGTAGCTACGACATCCGCCCCCTTGTCTTGATTACGCGGAACCACTCTCGCCTCTTTGGCCCCCAGACTACGAAACAGATTTTTGATCAGATTCTCGAACCCAAAACTGTCGATTCTGCCATGGCGGAGCTCATTGAGTGCTCGTTCAACGAGGCTGGATTGAAAATCAGAATGAAAGCTGGGTGTGGCCCCGGAAGAAGCTACTTCCAGGCACTCTCGAATTTCATCCAAGAGATCGGTTGCGGAAGCAGATGTACCCTGAACCTTCATGCGAGAGATCAATGCCGACTTCGCATACGCCCTGGGGATTGGCTGTTTGGCGTTGAGCCAATTTACAGGCCTGCGATATGCTGAATCCTCGCTCGATTTCTCTGGAAGATAAATTGCATCGCCTGCCACTTCAGCAACATAGAAATTAGACCCATAGGGAACGACAACCAAATCACCCCGTGCCATTTCCCGAATGAATCGCCACATATGACCTGCCGCCGCTCCTGCGCGGTGCAAGGTCTTGTCATCTCGATAGTAGCTATCCCGAACGACCTGGCGGAAAGCGGCCCAGTCCAGCTGGTCATCCAAAAGGCCTTCCGCATCAGCCCAACCGATTATCAATTGATTGTTTTCTAACGCCTCGGGGACCCTGTCGATTTCGCTGGGGGCGATTCTTAGCACGAAAGCTTGCACACACTTATCCTTCGAAGAGCTAAAACGAAGCACTGCGGCGACCCGCTAGGTTCGTGCGGTGGCGACCGGCCGCGTACTGATGCGACCTGTTAAATGGCTCTAGGCACACGGTCCGATTCGGCCACTTGTTGATTGAGTTGCCGGAGCTTGTTGAGCGAGACTTGGAACTGCCCATTACTCGGTAGCCTTTTTCCTTTGAACTGCTCCCAAACAAGACATCCTGGCCCGTTATAGATTTCCTCGAATGTGCCATCACGCAGGATCTTGATGATGATCGTATGTTGCGGCTGACTCCGAAACGCAACGGAGTTGGATTGCGTAGCCTTGATCTCAACTTCTAAGCCGGTTTCGGTGACAGCGTCAGAACCTTTGTTGGACGCTGTCTTCAACTCTAAATTATATGCGTCAGCTACGAGGCATTCACCCAAACTGCCAACCATATGACCATCCGGGGTAAAGTGCCTCCCCGGGAACATGGCTTCCAACTCATTGACCGTTGCATAGAGCTGCTTGACCAAGGCACGGAATTTATCGTGATCGATCATATACATTTAACGCCGCGCTCAGGGGCAAAACGTAGTGGAGCTAATTTGTGGTAATGTGAGCGTAGCGAACCACAAATTAGCGTAGCGTAGTTTTGTCCCTTGCAGCGCCTTGTTATGCGCACAGCAAACTTATAGATCAGGAACAAGAATACCATTGGAGTATTTAAAACCTTTTACTTCCAAGCCAACACCTTCGTATATGATTGAATCAGGCTGTGCATGCCCTTGGTACCACATTTTTATATAGTTGTAATAATCATCTACATTTCTTTGATCTTCCCCAAGCATTTCTGGGCTTTTTATGGAATCTTCGAGTTGATCCTTTTGGCTTAGATCAATTTCATGATTTTTATACATTTGCCGAATGATGTTGTAGCACACCTCTACACTATGAATTCCGGTGTCATGCCTTAAAAAGCTAACTACATGACTATATTTACCTGAAATCAACGGTTCAATAATCTCAGCTTTTTCATTACCAGTTATCGCCTTTATTTGAACCCCTGCATCTCTAGTGGTGCCCAAGACAGTTGCCGATTCATAAACTCCATCCTTTGGGTTCCGCCTTATAAATTGAATATCAAATCTATGCTGAAAGCTATACAAAGATGGATATGATTGTCGCGTGGATACAAAGCCCGTTCCAATGGCCTTAAACTGTTCTAAATAATCGTTTTTAGTTCGTTCTCGTTTTGTACACCACTCGAATGCCCGCCTACCAATTGTGCGCCAACTATCATTAAATATTCGGACTGCTAAAGCTTCAAAAATGAATCCTGAAAAAGAATGATAAGGAAGATTTGTTCTGAAATTCACAGAACCGTCTCCGTTCATCGTGAAGTTTCCAGTCTCCAATCCATCCTGTATAAGTTGATTATGGTATCTATCACGTAGAATTTGCTTTCTAACTTCGATTGAAATATTAGGATGATTTGGATCTAAAAAACCAATCGGAATCTGAAATAAAAGCTCAGACTCGGAATCACTTTGTTTTTCTATTTCTGACAAAATTATTAAACTGCCCATCGTACTACCAAATATCTCCTGTAGAGCTCAATCAGCGCATAACGCCAGCAATAAACGGCGCCCTGACAAGGGCGTCCGGTGGAGGCCGAAGGCCGGAACGAATTTGATTGCCTTGTTAACTGCTTACTCGAAAACTGCTTCATAGACGCTCTGGTCCCATGCTTGCCCAAAGCCGCTTTCGCTTACCAGAGCAACGGAAAATCCTTTGTCGTACCCTGAAACCACCATAGCTATCGGATCGCCGTTGCACAGCAGGGCTACCGATTCGCCATCGCTAGACCAAACAAATTGAAAGCTATGCTCCTCGGGGGATTCGAGAACCGCCCTCGATGAAGCGTATTTACGTGTGAGAATAGGTGGATTGCCGGCTTCTATTGCTGCCCTATTTAATTCCTCACGGGGCGCAACCGGCGAATAGGCAAACGCATCTTGTTCAATGCCTTCACCACCGGCTGGAGTAAGGTAGAGCCAGGCACTGCTTCCATTGTCCTCTAGAATCGCACAGCGCGCAGACTCAGGATGGCAGCTCTCAACGAATGTGTTTGCCATAGGTGTTCCGCTAATCATCAACAAGAGTAAGATCAGGTACTTCATGCAGTTAACGCCTGGCACAGCGGATCGCAAACCTGGCGCGGCTTTTGGTACAAAAGGCGTGACAGGTTTGCGAATCCGTTGCTGCCACTTGTTAACCCTTTTGCCAT
>NZ_JAYJLH010000012.1:0-61813 GCF_051948695.1 Halopseudomonas sp. Lyrl_26 | reverse complement strand
ACAGATATATCAGCGAAAACCGACCCTGCTGTAGGAGCCCCCGACCCGGATGCGAATGTCAGCGGGCAGTGGCGGTGTTGCCGATAACCCCGTTCGCACCGAGGGCGGTGCTCCTACACAGACATATCAGAGAAGACCGGACCCGCTGTAGGAGCACCCGCCCCGGGTGCGAATATTAGCCGGCAGCGGCGGAGTTGCCGATAACCCCGTTCGCACCGAGGGCGGTGCTCCTACACAGACATATCAGAGAAGACCGGACCCGCTGTAGGAGCACCCGCCCCGGGTGCGAATATTAGCCGGCGGCGGCGGAGTTGCCGATAACCCCGTTCGCACCGAGGGCGGTGCTCCTACACAGATATATAAGCGAAAACCGACCCTGCTGTAGGAGCACCCGCCTCGGGTGCGAAGGGGTTTAAAACCAGCGCCTACACCAGCACCAGGTTATCCCGGTGCACCAGCTCGGGCTCGTCGACATAGCCGAGAATGCCGGCGATGGCCTCGCTGGGCTGGCCGACAATCTTTGCTGCTTCCTGGGCGCCGTAGTTGACCAGGCCGCGGGCGATTTCGCGGCCATCCATGGCGGCGCAGACCACCATCTCGCCGCGCCGGAAGTTGCCTTCCACCGCCTTGACGCCGACCGGCAGCAGACTGGAGCGCCCACTCTGCAGCGCCCGTACTGCGCCATCATCGACCACCAGTCGCCCCCGGGTCTGCAGATGGCCGGCCAGCCACTGCTTGCGTGCAGCCAGCATGCCTTTCTCCGGCAGCAGCAGGGTTCCCAGCTCCTCGCCCGCCTTGAGCCGGTCGATCACCCGCTCGATGCTGCCACCAACAATGATGGTGCTCGCCCCTGAACGGGCCGCCAGGCGAGCAGCGCGCAGCTTGGTCTGCATGCCGCCGCGCCCGAGCGTACCGGCTGAGCCGCCTGCCATGGCGTCGAGCTTGGGATCGTCCGCCATGGCATTGCTGATCAGCTGGGCATCCGGATTGCTCCGCGGGTCGGCGGTATACAGGCCGTCGCGATCAGTCAGTATCACCAGCAGATCAGCCTCGACCAGGTTGGTGACCAGCGCGCCCAGGGTGTCGTTGTCGCCGAAGCGGATCTCGTCGGTAACCACGGTGTCGTTCTCGTTGATGACGGGAATGACGCCGAGATCCAGCAGGCTGCGCAGGGTGCTGCGGGCGTTGAGGTAGCGCTTGCGATCAGAGAGGTCGTCGTGGGTGAGCAATACCTGGGCAGTAGTCAGCCCGAATTCCTCGAAACTGCTTTCCCAGGCCTGCACCAGATCCATCTGCCCCACCGCGGCAGCGGCCTGCAGCTGATGGATGCTCTTGGGTCGCTCGCTCCAGCCCAGACGGGTCATGCCGGCGGCCACCGCACCGGAGGACACCAGCACCACATCCACACCACTTTCCCGCAATGCCGCCATCTGCCTGACCCAGACGGCAATGGCCTGGCGATCCAGCCCCTTGCCATTCCCGGTCAGCAACGCACTGCCGATCTTGATCACCCACCGCCGGGCGGCAGTCACCTTGTCACGCATGCAATCTCAACTCCGCTCAGCGAACGTAGATAATTTCCGGACCATCCTCGTCATCCTCGTCGTCGAAGTCATCGTCTTCGTCGTCGCTGATGCCGGCCTTGCGCCGCGCCTTGCGGTCATCCAGCTCCTGGATGTGCGCACGCGCCTCTTCCTCGATACGCCGGTCGAGTTCGGCCACCTCGGCGGCATATTCCTCGTCCTCCTGCATGCGCAGTTCGCGCTCGTCCAGCCAGTTCATCACGGCCTTGGCCAGCTCGTCCGTACCCTGACGTTCGGATGCAGAGATAACGAATACCGGACCTTCCCACTCCAAACGCTCGACCACGTCGTCGAGGATCGCCTGCTGCTCGTCTTCCAGCAGCTGGTCACACTTGTTGAGTACCAGCCAGCGCTCGCGCAGGGTCAGGGCCGGACTGAACTTGCCCAGCTCGTGAACGATGGTTTCAACGGCCTCGACCGGATCGCTCTGGTCCAGCGGCGCCATGTCCACCAGATGCAGCAGCAACCGGGTACGCGACAGGTGCTTGAGAAATCTTGTGCCCAGGCCCGCGCCTTCGGCGGCACCGGCAATCACCCCGGGGATGTCAGCAATGACGAAACTGCGCATCTGACCCACATCCACCACACCCAGGTTGGGCACCATGGTGGTGAAGGGATAGTCCGCCACCTTGGGCTTGGCGGCCGATACAGCGCGGATGAAGGTGCTCTTGCCGGCGTTGGGCAGACCCAGCAGCCCCACGTCCGCCAGCACCTTGAGCTCCAGCTTCAGGTCGCGCAGTTCGCCCAGGCTGCCCTGGGTGGTCTGGCGCGGAGCACGGTTCACACTGGACTTGAAGCGGGTATTGCCCAGACCATGGAATCCGCCCTGGGCCACCAGCAGCCGCTGACCGGGCTCGGTCAGGTCACCGATGATCTCCTGGGTTCCGGCATCCACCACAGTGGTGCCCACAGGAACGCGCAGCACCATGTCTTCGCCCTTGGCGCCGGTGCAATCGGAGCCGCGACCGTTCTCGCCCCGCTGGGCGTTGAACCGGCGGGTATAGCGGTAGTCGACCAGGGTGTTGAGGTTGGGATCGGCTTCCAGATAGATGGAGCCGCCATCACCACCATCACCACCGTCAGGACCGCCCTTGGGAATGAACTTTTCCCGGCGGAAACTCATGCAACCATTGCCACCATCACCGGCTTTGACGGTAATGGACACTTCATCTACGAATTTCATATTGCTCCCCCTCATGAGGGGTTGGAAGGAAAGACCTACGCTACAAACAAAAAAGCCCCGTCGCAAGACAGGGCTTTCTGGATCAGGTTTGGCTTCAGCCGGCTACGACACTCACGTAGCGACGGTTGAACTCACCCTTGACTTCGAACTTGATCACGCCGTCAGCCTTGGCGAACAGAGTGTGATCCTTGCCCATGCCAACGTTCTTGCCAGCGTGGAACTGGGTGCCGCGCTGACGAACGATGATGTTGCCGGCAGTAGCTTGCTGACCACCGTACAGTTTCACACCAAGTCGTTTGGCTTCTGAGTCGCGACCGTTACGTGTGGAACCGCCTGCTTTTTTGTGTGCCATGAGTTCTTACTCCTCAATACTTAGGCAGAGATGCCAGTGATCTTGATTTCGGTGTACCACTGACGGTGGCCCATGCGCTTCATGTGGTGCTTGCGGCGCTTGAACTTGATGATGCGGACCTTGTCGCCACGACCATGAGCACTGACTTCAGCAGTCACCTTGGCACCTTCAACAACGGGTGCACCGATGGTGACGTCATCACCGTTACCGACCAGCAGTACGCGATCGAACTCGATAGTGGAGCCGGTTTCGGCTTCCAGCTTCTCTACTCTCAGGTATTCGCCTTCGGCGACCTTGTACTGCTTACCACCAGTAACAATTACTGCGTACATGTTGCTTTCTCCGTAATCCTGCTCACCCGGCGCTTGGTAGTAGTAGTTAGTGGCCGGCATGGCTGCAAGTGAACCCGCCTATCGGGCCCGAGCTTGCCATTGTCAAAACAGGGATGCTGTAAATCGGGTTTTCAGGGCCGGGGATTCTACCGACAAGCTGGATGAAAAGCAATGCCAATCACCCTTCAAAATCAGCCGGACAGCGCCGCGCCGGCAGGGGCCTTCCTTGACAGTACGCCAGCCGCCGCCTAGCATGCCGCGCATCCATTCCGAAAGTGTGCAGTAGATGACCACCCTGCCTTTTTATACCGCGGTTACCGACGATTTCGAAGCTGTCAATCAGCTGATCATGCGCCAGCTGCACTCTCGTGTTCCGCTGGTCGAGAAGATCGGCAGCTACATCATCAGCGCCGGCGGCAAGCGCCTGCGTCCGCTGGTGGTGCTGCTCGGTGCCCGCGCCTGCGGTCTGACCGATGCCCGCCCGCATACCCTGGCGGCTATCATCGAGTTCATGCATACCTCTACCCTGCTGCACGACGACGTGGTCGACACTTCCGAGCTGCGCCGGGGCCGCTCCACCGCCAACGCACTCTGGGGCAATGCCGCCAGCGTCCTGGTGGGTGATTTTCTCTATTCCCGCTCATTCGAGCTGATGGTCGAGCTCGACGACATGCGCATCATGCGGGTGCTGGCCAGCGCCACCAACGTGATCGCCGAAGGCGAAGTGCTGCAATTGTCGAAGGTGCGTGATGCCAGCACCGACGAAGCCACCTATATGGAAGTGATCCGCAGCAAGACGGCCATGC
The DNA here is from genome assembly GCF_051948695.1 of Halopseudomonas sp. Lyrl_26. NCBI lineage: Bacteria > Pseudomonadati > Pseudomonadota > Gammaproteobacteria > Pseudomonadales > Pseudomonadaceae > Halopseudomonas > Halopseudomonas sp. Lyrl_26. The sequence goes on along the minus strand of NZ_JAYJLH010000012.1, from coordinate 57,557 downwards.
TGTTCGAGGCCTCCACCCATACCGCCGCCATCCTGGCCGATGCGCCCGCCCCACAGCAGGAAGCCCTGCGCCGCTACGGCGATGCCCTGGGTATCGCCTTCCAGCTGGTGGATGACCTGCTGGACTACACCGGCGATGCCGAGGCCATGGGCAAGAACGTCGGCGACGATCTTGCCGAAGGCAAGGCGACCCTGCCGCTGATCTATACCATGCGTGAAGGCACCGATGAGCAGGCGGCGCTGGTGCGCCGGGCCATTCAGAAAGGCGGCGTGGAAGACATCAATATCATCCGCGAGGCCGTGGAAGCCAGCGGCGCGCTGGAATACACCGCCAACCTTGCCCGCCAGTATGCGGATGAAGCATGCAACCTGCTGCAGGCCCTGCCCCCCTCCGTCTACCGTGACGCCCTCGAACAGCTGGCCCGCTTTGCGGTAGATCGCCAGTTCTGAGTTACCCCTCACCGCCCCTTCGCACCCGGGGGCGGGTGCTCCTACAGCGAATATCCGTCTGCCTTGCGCACTCCGTAGGAGCACCGCCCTCGGTGCGATTGGGACGTGCCGGCAACTCCGGTGCCGCCGGTGGGGGTTCGCACCCGGGGCGGGTGCTCCTACCGGATGGGGTGGCAGGCTCGATTGTAGGAGCACCGCCCTCGGTGCGATGGGGCCGAGCCGTTACAGGACCTTGAGCAGTTCGATGTCGAAGATCAGGGTGCTGTGCGGCGGGATGCTGCCGGCGGCGCGGCCGCCGTAGGCCAGATCCGCGGGGATGTAGAGGCGCCATTTGGCACCTTCCTTCATCAATTGCAGTGCTTCGGTCCAGCCGGCGATAACGCCGCCTACCGGGAACTCGGCGGGTTGGCCGCGCTTGTAGGAGCTGTCAAATACCTCACCACTGATCAGGGTGCCTTCGTAGTGGGTACGGACGGTAGAGCTGGCAGTCGGAGTGGCGCCGGTGCCTTCGCTGATCACCTCATACTGCAGACCGGACGGCAGCGTGATCACGCCTTCGCGACTGCTGTTGCGCTCGAGGAACTCCTGACCGGCCTTGCCTGCAGCGCGGGCGGATTCTTCCGCCAGCGCCTGCATCTTGGCCTGCAGGGTCTGGAAGGCAGCCTGCATGGCAGCGTCATCCACCTGACTGGGCTGTTGGGTGTAGGCGTCGTGCAGGCCGGCCAGAACCAGCTCGACGCTCAGATCCGGAATGTGGCTCGACAGCAGCTGATCACCCATCTGCCGGCCAATGCCGTAGCTGACGCGCTGTTCGTCGGTTTCAAAGGTGTGGGTCATGGCTGCTCTCCTGAAAAATGACCGACAAGCCTGACACAAGATCACCGAAAATTCACCTGCGGGTTGCCCGATGGCGTCCCTCCGGCGGTCATCCCGGCCTCTCCTGCCGCACACCACCGCCGCGGCAACCAAAGATGCTGCGTGGGCCCGGCAGATAGGCTAGAATGGCACGCTTTTCGGCCCCTCTACCGAGACCTTCCCCATGCTGGAAAAGCTGTTTCAACTCAAGGCCCATGGCACCAACGTCCGCACCGAGATCCTTGCCGGTGTGACCACCTTCCTGACCATGGCCTATATCATTTTCGTCAACCCCATGATGATGGCCGACGCCGGTATCGATCCGGGCGCCGCCTTCGTCGCCACCTGTCTGGCGGCCGCCCTGGGCTCGCTGATCATGGGCGCCTGGGCCAACTATCCCATCGCCCTGGCTCCGGGCATGGGTCTGAACGCCTTTTTCAGCTACACCGTGGTCGGCTCCATGGGCTACAGCTGGCAGGTCGCCCTGGGTGCGGTATTCGTCTCGGGCTTCCTGTTCTTCATACTGAGCATCTTCCGCGTCCGTGAATGGGTGATCAACAGCATTCCCATGCCGCTGCGCTCGGCGATTGCCGCAGGCATCGGCCTGTTCCTGGCTCTGATCGCCCTGAAGAGCGCGGGCATCGTCGTGGACAACCCGGCCACCCTGGTGAGCGCAGGGGACCTGACTCAGGCCGGCCCCATTCTGGCCGCCCTGGGCTTCATGCTGATCGTGGCTCTGGCCTACCATCAGGTAACCGGCGCGGTCATGATCGGCATCCTGGTGATTACCGGCATCAGCCTGCTGCTGGGGCTGAGCCAGACCACCGGCTTCGTTTCCACACCGCCGAGCCTGGCACCCACCTTCCTCGAACTGGATATCCGCGGAGCGCTGGACGTGGGGCTGGTCGCGGTGATCTTCGCCTTCCTGTTCGTCGACCTGTTCGACACCTCGGGCACCCTGATCGGTGTGGCCCAGAAGGCCGATCTGGTGGACAAGGACGGCAAGCTGCCGCGTCTGGGCCGCGCCCTGATGGCCGACAGCACTGCCACCATGTTCGGCTCCCTGCTGGGCACATCCACCACCACCAGCTACGTCGAATCCGCCGCGGGCACCGCTGTCGGTGGCCGTACCGGTCTGACCGCCTGCGTAGTGGCCGCCCTGTTCCTGCTGAGTCTGTTCCTGTCGCCGCTGGCCGGCGCGGTCCCGGCTTTTGCCACCGCACCGGCACTGTTCTTCGTTGCCGTACTGATGACCAGCGGCCTGGTTCAGGTGAACTGGGAAGACCTGACCGAAGCCGCCCCGGTGGTGGTAACGGCGCTGATGATGCCCCTGACCTTCTCCATCGCCAACGGCATTGCCCTGGGCTTCATTACCTGGACCGCGATCAAGCTGCTGTCCGGTCGCTGGCGTGATCTCAATCCCAGCCTCTACGTGCTGTCTGCCCTGTTCATCGTCAAGCTCGGGTTCTTCAGCTGATGGGGGTGAGCTTTGATCCGGCCGGGTACGAGCAGCAACTGGCGGCCAAGCGCGAGCGACTGACAGAACTGCTCGCGCCCTTCTCAGCCCCCGAGCCGGCGGTGTTTGCCTCGCCCCGGGAGCATTTCCGTCTGCGTGCCGAGTTCCGCCTGTGGTATCAGGATGGCCAGCCACACTACGCCATGTTCGAGCCGGGCAATAACCGCCAGCCGATCCTGATCGAGGAGCTGCCGATTGCCAGCCGCCGCATCAACGAGCTGATGATGCCTCTGCTGGAGGCCTGCAAGGCTGACCCCGAGCTGGGTCGCAAACTGTTCCAGGTGGAGTTTCTCACCACGCTGTCCGGCGAGGCCCTGGTCACCCTCTGCTACCACCGCCCGATTGATGAGCAGTGGGATCAGGCTGCCAGGAAACTCGCAGAGCAGCTGAACATACTGCTGATCGGCCGCAGCCGTGGGCGCCGCCGGGTGCTGGCGCGCGATCATGTAATCGAGGAGCTGCAGGTGGATGGCCGCACCTGGCGTTACCAGCAGGTCGAGGGCGGCTTCACCCAGCCCAACGGCATGGTCAACCAGCATATGCTCAGCTGGGCGCTGGAGGCCGCCGGGCACAATACCGATGACCTGCTGGAGCTGTACTGCGGCAACGGCAACTTCACCCTGCCGCTGTCTACCCGCTTTCGCCGGGTACTGGCCACAGAGCTGTCCAAGAGCTCGGTACGCTCGGCGCTGGAGAACATCGCTGACAATCAGGTAGAGAATGTCACCCTGGTGCGCCTTGCAAGTGAAGAGGTAACCCAGGCGCTGACCGGCGTGCGCGAGTTCCGCCGACTGCAGGGTGTCGACCTGAGCGGCTACCAGTTCGGCACCGTCTTCGTCGACCCGCCCCGGGCTGGCCTGGATCCGGGCACCCTGGAACTGGTCAAGGGCTACAACCGCATCCTGTACATTTCCTGCAATCCGGAGACCCTGGCGGCCAACATCGCCGAGCTTCAGGCCAGCCATCGCATCACCCGCTGCGCCCTGTTCGACCAGTTCCCCTATACCCACCACATGGAAGCCGGAGTGCTGCTGGAGCGCCGGACCTGAGCGCCAGCAGTACAGATCCGCTCCAGGGCGGCGCGACCCCATTCTGGAGTAATGGCTTAAAGCCGTTATACTGATCACCTCAGAGGAACAACAATAATCACTACCTCGAGAGGGACTGACCCTTGCTGGATCAGGATCTTTATCTTTATGAAAGTATCAGTCTGCAACTGCGTCGTCATATCGAGGGCGGCAGTTACAGGCCGGGGCAGCGGTTGCCCTCAGTTCGCAATCTGAGCCGGCTGTTCAATACCAGCGTCAACACCATCATTCAGTGCCTGCGGCAGCTGGAGCAGGAGAACTATATCGAGGTGCGCGCCAGATCCGGCACCTTCGTGGCGGCATCGCCCCCTGCAGGCTTGCACGGCTCCACGGACTTCGACCCGCTTCCCGTGGAAATCTCCCTGAGCGACGACATCCTCCATTACATGGAACCCCATCATCAGGCCGATCTGGTGCATCTGGGCATTGCCCTGCCCCACCCCCGGCTGATGCCCATGGAACGGATCATGACCACCCTGCGTGACATTACCCGGCGCCAGGCCCGGGATGTCTGGGATTACAGCCATCCACAGGGGCATCAGCGCTTCACCCTGCAGTTGGCGCGGCGCAGCCTCCATTACCCCAACCCGATATCCCAGGACGACGTCATCATCACCAACGGTTGCATGGAAGCCATTGACCTGGCATTGCGTACCGTCACCAGACCAGGGGATACGGTGGCCGTCGAGTCCCCCACCTATTACGGAACCCTGCTGGCACTGGAAGTCCTGCGTCGCAAGGTGCTGGAGATCCCGACCTGTCCGGAACGCGGGATCTGCCTCTCCACCCTGGAGCAGGCCTTCAAGCATCGCCGGGTTTCAGCCTGCATCATCTCCGCCAACGCGCAGAACCCGCTGGGCTTCTCCATGCCGGAACAGAACAAGCTCAAGCTGGTAGAGCTGGCCAGCCGACACGGTATTCCCGTGATCGAAAATGACGTCTGGGGTGACACGCTCTATACCGAAGGCGCCATGCCGGCCAAGGCCTATGATCAGGCGGGCATGGTGGTGTACTGTCACTCGTTCTCCAAGTCCCTGATGCCCGGCATCCGTCTTGGCTGGGTAGCACCGGGGCGTTTCCATCACCGGCTGCGTGAACTCAAGCTGGTAAGCAGCATCACTACCGCTTCCGCTCCCCAGCTGCTCATGGCCAGGCTGATGGAAAGCGGCTTTTACGCCCAGCACCTGAGTACACTGCGCCTGCAGCTGGCGAAACAGGCACAGCAGGTCCGCGAGGTGGTGCTGCGCTGTTTCCCCGCGGGTACGCGGGTTCACCAGCCCAGCGGGGGTTGTGTTCTCTGGGTCGAGCTACCCTCCCACATGAATACCGAGATTCTGTTTGAAGATGCTCTGCGGGCCGGCATCCATATCTTCCCGGGCAGCGTGTTTTCCCCGAGTCAGCAGTACGCCCATTGCCTGCGGCTGAATGTGGGCAGTCCCGTGGATACGCCGCTGTTGAAGGCGGTGGCCCGCCTCGGCGAGCTGGCCAGGTATCGATCGGCCCCCCGGGTAGAGGGACCGATCGCAGAACACTAGGGTAAACGGGACACGCCGGTGTAATCGTCGCTGTAGCAGGGTGCGTCGCCACAGACGTCCGTCACCGCGCCATCGCGCTGCATGAAGGCGGACTTCTGCTGACGCGCTGCCACCGTGCTGCGCGGCGAACTGTGCGGGTCGTTGCCAAAGTCGGCGCCAGGGCCCTTGTTAATGGTGGGCGGGAAATCATTGCCGCTCCAGCCTCCGCCGTCGCGTTCCACCTTGGCACCGGAGTCCCATATCATCATCCCATGACCATGGTGAGGATACTGCTCGATCCGCGGGATCGCGAACAGCGGGTTGCTGTCGGGACTTTCGCCAAGCCTGGCCGTGGGCTCATGTACTGCAGCGCCTATGGTGCGCGCCATCACTTCCGCACTCCACTGGGTCACCTGGAAGTCCCCCAGCGCCACATGCAGCAGCACATGCTTGTCCGCCGGTGTATTCGGCAGATGACGACCCGCCAGATGACTGAGATAACCGTTGTTCTCCGCCCGGTCCCAGAGCATCTGCATCAACGCGAAATTGAGCGACTGATCCAGTCCATCGGGATAGGCGGCATAGAGGACGGGGGCAAAACGCTGCTCGAAGGGGCCGTAGCGGCGCAGCAGCAGACTGTAGTTGCTCCCCGGTACCCCCAGCACGCCACGATGGAGGTTGGGCGCGGTGGCAATCAGGGCGCCACCCAGAATGCCACCCTGGCTGTTACCGTCGTAGAACACCTCGGTCGGATCATAGACCAGCTGGCCCTGATGGCGGAATTCGTCAGCGGAGGCGAAGCCATCCGGGTGCTGCATGAGTTCGGCCAGAAACATGAAGTTCAGCAAGCCCTGCTGGCTGCGATCCAGCTGCCGTGGCAGGCCGGTCAGGTCAGCCATGATCTGATGGATATTGCCGGCCAGAATGTCCTCCTGGGACATGCCTATCCAGTCGGTAGCGCAGAACATGATGTTATGTTCGCTCTGCATGGCCCGCACGTTGCTGCTGCCGAATTCGCCCCCACTGATATTGTATGAGCTTTCGCCGAACAGGCCGTGACCGTAGATGGCCGCTCTGGCAGTCTGCACATCGGCTTGCGCGAAGTCGGTTGTCGCCAGGGGAATCTGGCAGCGGAAACCGGCACGCACCACGTCTTCACCCAGGGTCTGCGGCAATGCATCGGGATCATCACTGGCGTAGTTGAAGGTCGCCCCCACCCCACCACCGGTCTGATTGAGGTAGTTGGGTACATCAAAGGTGCCCTTGATGTTGCGACTGAGGCCGCTGGCCGGGTTATCACGCACCTCGGTGATGCGGAAGCTCGGGCTGGCTCCGGCCAGGCGGGCGAAGGCGTCATCACGGCTTGCCAGCAGACGTTCGGTGAGCGACTGCTGACTGGCGATGGTGAAATCCCAGGCCAGAGTCAGTTCCCCGCGCTCCACACCCGCCTGCTCCAGGATGGCAAAGACATCTTCCATCGCCTCGCGGCGCGCCTCGAACACCGGCTCTCCGGTATCGATGCCGTCACGATAGGCCCGAAACAGTTCATTGACCGGCAGCAACTCACCCTCGGCATCTCGAGCATTGCGGACCACTGCGATATAGCGGTTGCCCTCTTCAAAATTCCGTGCTGGCCGGATGATAAGCGCCTGCTCCGCCGGGTCGGTATTGTTGGCGTCCAGCTCGACCCATATCAGCTGCCGCTCGAGCGTCGATGCGTTGATGACCAGAACGGGGGCGTCAGGATCCAGCGAGGGCTCGATGTCCGTGATACGCACGGCGCCGGTCCGCTCCAGATCGATGCCCGGCAGATGTGCCAGCAGCATGGATCCAGGTGAGAAACCATCATTGCGGTTCCACTGGGTCGGCTCGATAGGTGTGGCTTCCGTTGTCCGGATCGGCACGAAGCGGGTGTTGTCCGGCGAGGCGGGCATGTCCACCGGTTGTGCAACCGGCATGGCGCGGATATCGAAGTCGATCCGAAGTCCGGTCGGTGTGGAACCGTCTTCCCGGGTAAACAGGTTGTTGGGGAATGGATACAGACAATGGCCGAGCACGGTATGGTCGCAGTACGCGGCCGACTCCACATCAAAGTCGCTGAGATCGACCTTTTCGGTCTCCACTGGCCGCGAACTGCTCGACCCGCCTGAACTCAGACAGCCCTGAAGCAGCAGTGCCCCGCACGCCGTAGCAACGGCGAGATAGATATGACGCATGGCTCGGTCCCTCTTCTCTTGTTGTTGTCGAGCCAGCCTAGAAAAGTCGGCAAGGCTTTAACAGGCACAGTTACTGCCAACTGACTCAAACAGACTCCTCAGGCAGCGGTTCTGTTTCAGTCAGATACCGCAATCTGTACCTGTTTTCGCTTCTGGGGTGGGCATAGGATCAGATTTCCATAATAAGAAGATGGAGCAAGCCACCATGAAACCTGCAAAGTGCTACTGGCTGCCTTGTGCGGCCGGCCTGCTAGCGATCGCCCTGACCGGATGCCTGAGTGGATCAGGCGGCTCCAGCAGCAAGAACCAGTCAAGACCTGACCTGAGCCTGGCGGTACTCTCGAGTGCACCGGACCAGGTCAGCGGCGGTAATGTGCTGGTTACCATCGAGGGTGATCCGGCCGTCATCGAGAAAGAGCTCGAGCAGCTGGAGTTCTGGGTCAACGACCAGGAAGTCACACCAGCCCTGGTGCGGACCCGCAACAACCAGCTGGAGATCCTGATCGAGGGTCTGGAACTGGGTGACAACCAGCTGGAGCTGCAACACAGCCGCAGCGGCCGTCTGGATCAGCTGGAGCTGGTCAACCACCCCATCACCGGGCCCATCTTCTCCGGCCCGCATCAGTACCCCTTTGTCTGCACCACGGTATCCGAACTGGGCATTCAGCCGCTGGTGGACACCGATGGCGAGATGGGCTTCCCGGTCCTGGACGAAGGCGGGCAGCAGATCGGCCTGAGCAAGGACTGCAGCATCGAGCCTGTGGTGACCTTCCTGTACCGCACCACCGGCGGCGCCTACCGCGATCTGCCGACCGATGGCAGCCGTCCGGCCGACATGGCACGCACCACTCTGACCGACGGCCGCGAGGTGGACTTCATCGTCCGCCGTGAGGTCGGCACCATCAACCGCTTCATCTACAGCATGGCCACCCTGGCCAACCTCGGCGACGCGCCGGACACCGCCTCCACCAACAACTGGAACGGGCGGCTGCTCTATCACTTCGAGGGCGGCGTGGCGATCGGTCACAGCCAGGGGCGCCTGAGCGGCCGGGCACTCAGCCCCGAAGCGCTGGGCCAGGGCTACGCGGTGATCTACTCCACCGGCAACCGGACCAGCACCCACTACAACCTGCAGGTGGGTGGCGAGACGGCGCTGATGGTCAAGGAGCACTTCGTCAAGCGCTTCGGGATGCCCGACTACACCGTGGCCATCGGCGGCTCGGGTGGTGCCATTCAGCAGTATGTGTACGCGCAGAACCATCCCGGGTTGATCGACGCCGGGGTACCGCAGTACTCCTACCCGGACATGGTGACCCAGACCATCCATATCGGCGACTGCGAGCTGCTTGAGCACTACATGGACGTCACCGACAAGGACAACACCCTGTGGACCGATACCCTGAGCCGGCGCCTGCTGGTGGGACTCAATGCCACCGAGGACTACCCTGATCCCTTTGCCGGTGCCAAGGGTCTGCTGGGGTTGAGCACCGCTCCGGGCATGACCGAATGCATCCCTGCCTGGCGTGGACTCTCCCCGCTGGTGATGAACCCGCTGTTCGGCCAGGCGCCCAACCAGGACAAGATGCAGCCGCCGGGCATCATGAATACCGTGCAGTGGAGCCATTACGACGACCTGCGCAATATCTACGGGGTCGACGAGAACGGCAACCCGCGCACCCTGTATGACAACGTCGGTGTGCAGTACGGCCTGCAGGCACTGGTGGAGGGCAACATCACGCCCGACGAGTTTCTCCGTGTCAATGCGCTGATCGGCGGCTGGAAACACCCCAGCGAGATGGTGCAGGAAGGCTTCCCCTTCCTCGGCAGCGTGGACGAAGTACTCGCCGATCCGAGCAAGTTCGACCCCTGGAGCAGCCGCAACATGAACCTGAGTCCGGATGGCGTCACCCCGGCACCGCGCACCCAGGGTGATCTGATCGCGATCAATGCGGCCTATGAATCGGGCATGGTCTTCGACGGCCAGCTGGATATTCCGATCATCGACTGGCGCCATTACCTCGAGGAGGTACTGGACATGCACAACAGCCACCAGTCTTTCTCGGCTCGCCAGCGCATCCGCAACAGGATGGGACATTCGGATAATCAGGTGATCTGGTTCACCGATGCCCGACCGACCATTCTGGACGATCCCGAGGAGCCGGAACCCCGGGACGAGTTCGACCAGACCTGGATGGCGCTGGAGGTACTGCACGAGTGGCTGATGAACATTCGCGCCAACCCCGACCGCAGCATCGGCGAAAACCGCCCAGCCGCGGCCGTGGACAGCTGCTTCAATACCCAGGGCGAGCTGATCGCATCCGGGGCGGATGTGTGGGATGGGATTCTGGATGACCGCCCGGCGGGCACCTGCACCCAGCAGTTCCCCACCTATACCACCTCGCGGATCATCGCGGGCGGCCCCATCGAGGGCAACGTGTTCAAGTGCACGCTCAAGTCCGTGGACACCGCCCTGGCCGATGGTACCTACGGCAGCTGGGTGCCCACACCGGGTCAGGTCGACCGCCTGAAGGAAATCTTCCCCCAGGGCGTCTGCGACTACAGCAAACCTGATCAGGGCCGTCCCGGCGCCTGATGCAAACACAACCGGGCAAGGCCTGCTGGCCTGCCCGGTTGTGATCCTTCTCCCAGTTTCAGTCCCTCGCCCTTGGGTGATTCCCGGGGTATCTATAGCCTTGGCCCTGAACAGGATCGGGCAGCACGGCAGTAGCCCCTGAACGAGGAGCTCGCCATGCGGCACAGAGGCTTTACCCTGATCGAACTCATGGTCGCCGTGGCGGTACTGGCGATTCTGCTCTCCATCGGCGTGCCGGCTTTCGGCACCATGATCGACGCACAGCGCCTGGACAACGAAGCCCACCGGCTGATGCGCAGCGTACAGTTCACCCGCAACGAGGCCGTGCGGCGCAACCGCCATGTGCTGATGCAGCCGGTGAACGGCAGCTGGACCAATGGCTGGGTGGTGTTTCTGGATGACGACCGCAATGGGCAGCACGATCCGGACGACCCCCTGCTCAGGGTCGAGGGCCCCGCCGGCGCGGTTATCCATGCCAACGGCAGCCTGACCGGCTATGTGCGCTACAACAGCCAGGGCGAATCGGAGCTGCTGAACGGAGGCTTCCTGTCAGGTACCTTTTCCCTGTGTCCCCGGCAACCGGGGGTCGAGGCCAGGCAACTGGTCATCAATCGGGTGGGTCGGGTGAGGATGCAGCGGGCGGAGCCCGCTGCAGGGAACTGTCCGGAATGACGGGGCGCCTGCCGCGCCCCCCACTGTCAGGTGCGGTATTCCGCGTTGATGCGCACGTACTCGTGGGACAGGTCGGTGGTCCAGATCGTCTCGCTGACGTTGCCACGGCCCAGTTCGATGCGGATGGTGATTTCCTCCTGGGCCATGACCCGGGCACCCTGCTCTTCGGTGTATTCCGGCGCACGCCCCCCATTGCGGGTGATGCAGACGTCGTCCAGGTACACATCAATGCGCTCGACATCCAGATCGGGCACGCCGGCATAGCCGACCGCGGCGAGAATGCGGCCCCAGTTGGGGTCGGAGGCGAACAACGCGGTCTTGATCAGCGGCGAGTGGGCCACGGCGTAGGCCACATCCAGGCATTCGTCCCGGTTGGCACCGCCGTTGACCCGCACAGTCACGAACTTGGTCGCCCCTTCGCCGTCGCGGACAATCGCCTGGGCCAGCTCGAGCATGACCTCGTTGACCGCCCGCGCCAGCTGGGCGTATTCGGGACTGGTCAGATCATTGATCTCGTCCATCTGCGCCTGGCCGGTGGCAATCAGGATGCAGGAATCGTTGGTGCTGGTGTCGCCGTCGATGGTAATGCGGTTGAACGACAGGTCGGCAGCCTGACGCAGCATATGCTGCAGTACCGGCTGGGTTACCCTGGCGTCGGTGGCCACGTAACCCAGCATGGTCGCCATGTTCGGGCGGATCATGCCGGCACCCTTGGAGATTCCGGTAACGGTCACTGTCCGGCCACCAAGACTGATCTGGCGGCTGGCGCCCTTGGGCAGGGTGTCAGTGGTCATGATGCCCTCGGCCGCCTGGGCCCAGTTACCTTCGGCCAGATCGGCCAGGGCCTGGGGCAGTACCGCGATTATCTTGTCGGCCGGCAGCAGCTCGCCGATGACGCCGGTGCTGAAAGGCAGTACTCGTACCGGCTCGACACCGGTCAGACCGGCCAGCGCTTCACAGGTACGCAGGGCCGCTTCCATGCCCGGCTTGCCGGTACCGGCGTTGGCATTGCCGGTATTGACCAGCAGGTAGCGCGGACCGCTGGGCAGATGCTGTTTGCACAGGGTCACCGGGGCAGCACAGAAGGCGTTACGGGTGAATACCCCGGCCATGCGCGCACCTTCGGCCGCTTCCATGACCACGACGTCCTTGCGCCCGGCACGTTTGATGCCGGCGCAGGCAATACCCAGGCGAAAGCCGGGAACCGGGTGCAGAGTCGGGAGTGGGCCAAGTCCGACGGGCATGATGCGATATCTCCAATTGAGTGAGGTGTACAAAGACAAAGGGGCCGGCACGCTGCCTGCGAGGCGGGTGCCGGCCCTGGGGTGTTACTGCAGTACCCGGATATCCGAATCAGCTGCTCAGACGATGCTGCCGTGACACTGCTTGTATTTCTTGCCCGAGCCGCAGGGGCAGGGGTCGTTGCGCCCTACCTTGGGCCCTTCACGGGTGATGGGACCGGCCGGGGCCGCCGCTGCAGGCTCGCCCTGCGGCTCCTCTGCCTCATTCTCGACCCCCGGCGCTGCTTCATGCTTGAACTGCATGCGCTGGGCCAGCTCCTCGGCCTGACGGCGCAGACGGGCTTCCTCTTCGGCCGGGTCCTCGCGGCGCACCTGCACGTGGCTGAGGATACGCACGGTGTCGTGCTTGATGGAGTCCAGCAGCTGCTCGAACAGCTCGAAGGCCTCGCGCTTGTATTCCTGCTTGGGGTTCTTCTGCGCATAGCCGCGCAGGTGGATGCCCTGACGCAGGTGGTCCATGGTCGCCAGATGCTCCTTCCACAGATCATCCAGCACCCGCAGCAGCATCTGCTTCTCGAAGGTACGCAGCGCTTCCGCGCCGGCCAGGGACTCCTTCTCGGCGTAGGCTGCGCTCAGCGCCTCGCTGATGCGCTCGCGCACGCCATCCTCGTGCAGGGAGTCGTCTTCATCCAGCCACTGCTGTACCGGCAGCTCCAGGGCCAGCTCGGAGCGCAGGTGCTGTTCCAGGCCGGCAATGTCCCACTGCTCGGGCACGCTCTGGGGCGGCATGTGCTGGCTGACGATGCTCTGCACCACGTCCTCGCGGATGGCCTTGATGGTATCTTCCACCGACTCGGCGGCGAGGATCTCATTGCGCTGGGCATAGATCACCTTGCGCTGCTCGTTGGCCACATCATCGTATTCCAGCAGCTGCTTGCGGATATCGAAGTTGCGGCCCTCGACCTTGCGCTGCGCCTTCTCGATGGCGTTGGTAACCATGCGGTGTTCGATGGCCTCGCCCTTCTCCATGCCCAGGGCCTTCATGAAGTTCTTCACCCGGTCAGAGGCGAAGATGCGCATGAGGTTGTCTTCCAGCGACAGGTAGAAGCGGCTGGAGCCCGGGTCACCCTGACGACCGGCGCGGCCACGCAGCTGGTTGTCGATACGGCGGGATTCGTGGCGTTCGCAGGCGATGATGTGCAGGCCGCCGGCATCCAGTACCTGCTGGTGGCGCTCCTGCCACTCGGCCTTGATCTGGTCGATCTGCTCGGGGGTCGGGTTCTCCAGGCTGGCAATCTCGGCCTCCCAGCTACCGCCAAGGATGATGTCGGTACCACGACCGGCCATGTTGGTGGCGATGGTCACGGCGCCGGGGCGACCGGCCTGGGCGATGATCTCCGCTTCCTTCTCATGGTACTTGGCGTTCAGTACCTGGTGGGCGATTCCTTCCTTCTTCAACAGGTTGGAGACCACCTCGGAGGACTCGATCGAGGCGGTACCCACCAGCACCGGGCGGCCACTTTCCATGCAGCCCTTGATGTCCGCGACGATGGCCGCGAACTTCTCGTCGATGGTCAGGTAGACCAGATCGTTGTAGTCCTTGCGGATCATGGGCTTGTTGGTGGGAATCACCACCACGTCCAGGCCGTAGATCTGGCGGAACTCGAAGGCCTCGGTATCGGCGGTGCCTGTCATGCCGGACAGCTTGTTGTACAGGCGGAAGTAGTTCTGGAAGGTGGTGGAGGCCAGGGTCTGGCTCTCGGCCTGGATCTTCAGCCCTTCCTTGGCTTCGATGGCCTGGTGCAGGCCTTCGGAGAGCCGGCGTCCGGGCATGGTCCGACCGGTGTGTTCGTCGACCAGCACCACCTGCCCATCCTGCACTATGTACTCCACGTCCCGGTGGAACAGGGTATGGGCACGCAGGGCCGAATGCACATGGTGCAGCAGGTTGAGGTTCTGCGCCTGATACAGGCTGTCGCCCTCGGCCAGCAGGCCTTCACGGGTGAGCAGCTCCTCGACGTACTGGTGACCGTCCTCATTGAGCTCGACCTGACGGGTCTTCTCATCGATGTAGTAATGGCCGTCGACGCCCTCTTCACCTTCCTCCGGCCGTACGCCGCGCTTGAGGCGGGGAATCAGCTTGTCGATGGTGGTGTACAGCTGGGAGCTGTCCTGGGAGGGGCCGGAAATGATCAGCGGCGTGCGCGCTTCGTCGATGAGGATGGAGTCCACCTCGTCGACGATGGCGAAGTTCAGCTCGCGCTGGAACTTGTCTTCCAGACGGAAGGCCATGTTGTCGCGCAGATAGTCGAAACCGAATTCGTTGTTGGTGCCATAGGTGATGTCGCAGCGGTAAGCGGCGCGCTTCTCCTCGGGATCCTGAAAGGGCACCACCACGCCGACGGTCAGGCCGAGAAACTCGTGGAGCGGACGCATCAGGTTGGCGTCGCGGCGGGCCAGATAATCGTTGACCGTGACCACGTGCACGCCCTTGCCGGACAGGGCATTGAGATAGGCCGGCAGGGTGGACACCAGGGTCTTGCCCTCACCGGTCTTCATCTCGGCAATCTTGCCCTCGTGCAGGACCATGCCACCGATCAGCTGAACGTCGAAATGGCGCATGCCCAGCACCCGCTTGCTGGCCTCGCGGACCAGGGCGAAGGCTTCGGGCAGAATGGAATCCAGGCTTTCGCCCTGGCTTACGCGCTCCTTGAACTCGCCGGTCTTGGCCCGCAGCTGCTCATCACTCAGGCTGTTCAGGCCTTCTTCGAGCGCGTTGATGGCATGCACTGTCTTCTGCATGCGCTTCAACTCGCGCTCGTTCTTGCTTCCAAACATCTTCTTCAATAGAGGCGCAAACATAGTCGACTTCAGTATCCATTTGAGGTGGCTGACGCTGTTCCGTACTAAGGCGGTTCACCGGCAAAAAAACCATTCTACTCTGAAACTCTCGCGACAATAAACCGTAGAGCCGGCAGCGTGATTTCGGAAGCAGCAGCACACTGGCAGGGCCGAGTCAGTTGACCCGACCTGGGGCGGGGATCAGTTCAGAGCGAGGAAGCGGGCCGGATCGATGGCCCTGTCGTTGCGATAGACCTCCAGATGCAGGTGCGGTCCGGTGGAGCGGCCGGTGGAACCCACAGTGGCAATCTGCTCGCCCTTCTTGACCAGATCACCTTTATTCACCATCAACTCCTGGGCATGAGCATAACGGGTCTTGTAGCCGTTGCCGTGAGTGATCTCGACCATGTTGCCATAGGCGCCCCGGCGACCGGCGTAGGTGACCACGCCGGCACCGACGGCGTAGATCGGCGTGCCGCGGGGTGCAGCGAAGTCCAGTCCCGAGTGCATGGCGATACGCCGGGTAATGGGATCGGCACGGCGACCGAAACCGGAGGAGATGTAACCCACGTGCACCGGGGTGAAATCCAGCGCCGAGTCGGCATCGGTCTTGCGGTTGAGCATCAGCTCCTCCAGCAGACGCAGCTGCTGGGTGCGATCTTCAACGCGTGCACTGAGGCGGTCGAGTACCAGCTGCAGGTCCGCCCCTTCACGGGAAACCAGCACGCTGGGCACCTCGGGGCCGCCCATACCGGGATCGGTCTCGGTGCTGAAATCGAATTCGCCATCGGACAGTTCGGCCAGCTCGGTCAGACGCTCGCCCAGGGCGTCAAGACGAGACAGGCGGACCTGCAGACGACCCAGCTGCTGGGTCATGTGCTCGAGCTGAACCCGCGACTCTTCCTTTATATAATCCGCGCCGGTGGCATAATCACCTTGAACTGACTGCTGCCAGAGGGTGTCATAATCCAGGACCGCGGTGTCGGTTTCGATCGGCTGCTGCGATCCCGCCAGATTCCAGGCCAGCAGCCCGGCGAGCAACGGCATCAGCAGGATGCCTGCGAGACCGGCGATCAACCAGGGCGAGGACAGATTCAATGCCCGGCTGGTACCGTCACGCTCGGTAACTATGATGATGTTCAATGAAAGATCCCCAAATTTGTCCCTGCGGTTCTGCTAGGATGATCGCTGTTTCAGTCACACCGAGATAGCCATGTCTTTCTATCCCATGGACGCACGTCGCCCGGGTGACCTGCTGAAAACCCACTCCGCCCTGAAGGGTCTGTTTCGCCAGGCTCGGGCCATAGAACGCATGCAGGTTCTGCTCGACTCGGTATTGGAGCCAGCAGCTCGCGAGCACTGTCGCGCAGCCTCTTACCGCGACGGTGTTCTGAGGGTGCTGGTGACCGATAGCCAGTGGGCTACCCGGGTCCGCTACCAGCAGAAACGCCTCATCCGTCAGTTACAGGCCTACGCGGAGTTCGCCACCTTAACGAAAATCCACTGTAGGGTACAACCGCCACTGGTCAAAAAAACGCCACCAGTTCGCAAAATGAGGCGGTCAATTGTCGCAGCTGAGACCCTGTTCGAAACCTCCAGGGAGATCAGCGACCCCAATCTGCGGGCGGCCCTGGAACGCCTGGCGCGTCATCATAATGGCGAGCCGTGACCCTACGTCATTGGCAAGAACATAACCCTGCATCCCAGACCGCCTGCACACTCCGAGCCGGCGATGGCTTGTCCTGCAGCAGCCAGGAAGTTCCCGTCGTTGCGCGGCCTGCCCGATCTCCCAGGCTGACTTTCTGAAGAACTTCCAGACAGGCTTCCAGATAAACAAATAAGCAAAAAAAACGGCCACCGAAGTGGCCGTCAAACGAAACGAGTAAAAATCAGACTGCAGCGGCGGGACGCATGAAGGAGATGGGTGCGGTCCCGGCGTCTTCGAAGGTTACGATTTCATAGGCATCGGGCTTGGCCAACAGGGCACGCAACAGCTTGTTGTTGAGGGCATGACCGGACTTGAAGCCGCGGAACTCGCCTACCAGGCTCTTGCCCAGCAGGTAGAGGTCACCGATGGCATCGAGGATCTTGTGCTTGACGAATTCGTCCTCGTAGCGCAGGCCGTCTTCGTTCAGTACGCGATACTCGTCCACCACAATGGCATTGTCCACACTGCCACCCAGAGCCAGATTCTGCGAGCGCAGGTATTCGATATCCCGCATGAAGCCGAAGGTACGCGCACGGCTGACTTCCTTGACGAAGGAAGTACTCGAGAAGTCGACACTGGCGGTCTGGCTTCTGCCGCGGAATACCGGATGGTCGAAGTCGATGCCGAAGGTCACCTTGAAGCCCTCGAAGGGCACGAAGGTTGCCGTCTTGCCGTCCTCTTCCACGGTCACTTCACGCTTGATGCGAATGAACTGCTTGGGCGCGTCCTGTTCCTCGATCCCCGCTGACTGGATCAGGAACACGAACGGACCGGCGCTGCCGTCCATGATCGGTACTTCCGGCGCACTGAGCTCCACCACGGCGTTGTCGATACCCAGGCCGGCCATGGCCGACAGCAGGTGCTCGACGGTATCCACCTTGACTCCATCCTTGATCAGCGTGGTAGACATGGTGGTCTCGCCGACGTACTCGGCCCGCGCCGGAACCTCGGCCACGGGGTCGAGATCAGTGCGACGGAACACGATGCCGCTGTCCACCGGCGCCGGTTTCAGAGTGAGGTAGACCTTCTCACCCGAGTGCAGGCCAACACCGGTGGCCCGGATGGTGTTCTTCAGTGTGCGTTGTCTGATCATGCTTGAACTGGCTTCCGCTGTAATTGCGAATAATTTTCAACTAGATGGCGCGTAGCATAGCAAAATTCGCCCCTATTGAACACTAATCAGCCCTATTCAACCGATTGACCCACTCAATCAGCCTGACGCCGCAGGAAGGCCGGAATATCCAGATAATCCAGGTCTTCGTTCGGACGTGCAAGGGCTGTTGCCGCTGTCTGGGCGCCACCGGAATTGCGCATCACGGTCGGACGATCCAGGTCGCGGTAGTTGGTAGCCATGCTCTCGGCCGGACGGCTGGCCTGCACCGGGGCAGCCGTGTTGTCCACAACCTTGACCGGCTTGTCCATGCGTGCGCCCAGACCGGTGGCAACCACAGTTACCCGCAGCTCCTCACGCAGTTCCGGATCGATCACGGTACCCACCACCACGGTGGCGCTCTCGGAAGCAAACTCCTCGACGGTGTTACCCACTTCGGAGAACTCGCCCAGCGACAGGTCAGGACCGGCGGTGATGTTGACCAGGATGCCGCGGGCACCCATCAGGTTGACGTCTTCCAGCAGCGGGCTGCGGATGGCGGCTTCGGCGGCTTCACGGGCGCGGTTCGGGCCGCTGGCGTGGCCGGTACCCATCATGGCCATGCCCATTTCGCTCATCACGGTCTTCACGTCGGCGAAGTCGACGTTGATCATGCCGGGACGGATGATCAGGTCGGCAATGCCCTGGACGGCACCAAGCAGTACGTCGTTGGCCTTGCTGAAGGCAGACAGCAGGCTGGCGTCCTTGCCCAGAACGGTCAGCAGCTTCTCGTTGGGGATGGTGATCAGGGAGTCGACGTGCTGGCTCAGCTCGCGGATACCTTCCTCGGCGATCTGCATGCGCTTGCGGCCTTCGAAGGGGAACGGCTTGGTTACCACGGCAACGGTGAGGATGCCCATTTCACGGGCAACTTCGGCAACGATGGGTGCAGCACCGGTACCGGTACCGCCACCCATGCCGGCGGTGATGAACACCATGTCCGACCCCTGCAGCACCTCGGCGATGCGCTCGCGATCTTCCAGGGCGGCTTCACGGCCGATCAGCGGGTTGGCGCCAGCACCCAGACCCTTGGTCACGGCGGTACCCAGTTGCAGTACGGTACGGGCGGTCATGTTCTTGAGCGCCTGGGCGTCGGTGTTGGCGCAGATGAAGTCCACGCCTTCGACATTGTTGATCACCATATGCTGCAGGGCGTTACCGCCGCCGCCGCCAACGCCGATGACTTTGATGACCGCGTTTTGCGGGAGGTTATCGATCAATTCAAACATGGTCCCATCTCCTCGAGTTGATACTCGTCTTGTTTCGTTGTAAGTCGCTTCGTCTGGTACCGCTGTCCGGTTTCCCGGGTGCCCGCTTGGTTTCCCTGCGGGTCTGTTAAAAATTCCCTTTGAACCACCGCTTGACCTTGATCAGCGGTGATTCCCTGCTCTGTTCCGGCCCCCCGTGCTGGGGGTCACCGTGGTGTTTCATGCCGTAATGCAACAGTCCCACGCCGGTGGCGTAGATGGGATTGCGCACCACGTCGCTCAGCCCCTTGAACTCCTGCGGCACGCCCAGGCGCACCGGCATGTGGAAGATTTCCTCGGCCAGCTCGACCGCCCCTTCCATCTTTGCGGTGCCGCCGGTCAGCACTATGCCGGCGGGGATCATGTCCTCGAAACCGGAGCGGCGCAGTTCAGCCTGGATGAGGGTGAACAGCTCGTCATAGCGCGGCTCCACCACCTCGGCCAGGGCCTGGCGGGACAGATCCCGCGGCGGGCGCTCGCCGACGCTGGGCACCTTGATGGTTTCCTCCGGCCCGGCCAACTTGGCCAGGGCGCAGGCGTAGCGGATCTTGATCTCTTCGGCGTGCTGGGTCGGGGTACGCAGGGCCATGGCGATATCGTTGGTGACCTGGTCGCCGGCAATCGGAATCACGGCGGTATGACGGATGGCACCCTCGGTAAAGATGGCGATATCGGTAGTGCCACCACCGATATCCACCATGCACACGCCCAGTTCCTTCTCGTCCTCGGTCAGCACCGAGTAGCTGGAGGCCAGCTGCTCGAGGATCACGTCCTCCACTTCCAGGCCGCAGCGGCGGATGCACTTCTCGATGTTCTGCACCGCGTTCATGGCGCAGGTCACCAGATGCACCTTGGCTTCCAGACGCACGCCGGACATGCCGCGGGGCTCGCGCACACCCTCCTGGTTATCGATCACGTATTCCTGAGGCAGGATGTGCAGCACCT
Source organism: Halopseudomonas sp. Lyrl_26 (assembly GCF_051948695.1). NCBI lineage: Bacteria > Pseudomonadati > Pseudomonadota > Gammaproteobacteria > Pseudomonadales > Pseudomonadaceae > Halopseudomonas > Halopseudomonas sp. Lyrl_26. The sequence continues at coordinate 37,522 of NZ_JAYJLH010000012.1, read as the reverse complement.
TCTGGTCCGCCGGAATGGCCACGGCCTGGGCCGCATCCAGTACCCGGTCGATATCCGCCTGCACCACTTCACCTTCGCGGATCGCGACTATGCCGTGGGAGTTCATGCTGCGGATGTGGTTGCCGGCAATCCCCGCATATACGGAATGAATCTGGCAGCCTGCCATCAGCTCGGCTTCTTCAATGGCTCGCTGGATCGACTGCACGGTGGACTCGATATTCACCACCACGCCCTTCTTCATGCCGCGGGACGGATGCGAGCCGATACCGACGATTTCCAGCTCGCCGTCCGTGCCGATTTCGCCGACCAGCGCCACCACCTTGGAGGTGCCGATATCCAGTCCGACGATCATCCTGCTACCCTGCTTGCTTGCCATGATTGCTCGTTACTCCCCGTTAACCGTTACGGGCTCGCGCCACGCCACTGCCATTCCATTGCTGTAGCGCAGGTCCACCCGTGCTATGAGCTCCCGACGCTCGGCCAGCATCAGCCGGTCGATGGTCAGGAACCGTTGCATCTTGTCCAGTACATCATCACGCCCCAGCAGCATCTCGATGCCGCCGCGGGTTGTCAGGAACCAGCTGCCGCGGTCGCGCATTTCCAGCCGCGCCACCTCGTGTCCATGGGGCCGCAGCAGGCGATTGAACTGCTGATAGTTCTGCATCACCCGCTTTTTCGCCCGCTCCGGGCCGTTCAGCAGTGGCAGGCCCTGGAAGCTGTCGATCTGCTCCGGGGTGAAGGCACGGCCGTTGTTGTTCAGCAGCGCGTCATCACCCCAGCGCGCCACCGGCAGGTGCTCGTCGAGATTGATCACCAGCTGATCCGGCCAGACCCGGCGTACACTGGCCCCGGACACCCAGGGCATGGCCAGCAGATCCGCACGCAGGGCATCCAGATCTATGGTGACCAGGCTCTTCTGCTGATAAGGCGCCAGCGCCGCCTGGACCGAGGCGCGATCTATGTACTGCAGATCCCCTTCCACATTGATCACGCTGATCGGACGCTGGGCCAGCGGCTGCAGACGGTCGACCAGCTCGTACAGCCCCATGCCCAGCACCACCAGCAACAGCGGCCAGAGCAGTTGCTGAAGACGCCGACCGCTGCCGCGCAGGCCCTGCAGCGAGGGCATGCCGAGCCGCGGCCAGCTGCGCGGGGCCGGCGGGGTCACGCGCACGGCGCCACGGGTCGGCGCACCACGCCGGCCCGGGTTTCTGCCGCTACGCTGATCCCTGATCATCAGCCCCATGTCGATTCCCTGCCTCAGTAGCGGGCACTGGCGAGAATCGCCAGCACCAGATCGGTGAAATTCAGCCCCGCCGCCGCAGCGGCCATGGGCACCAGGCTGTGGTCGGTCATTCCGGGCGCGGTGTTGACCTCCAGCAGGTAGAAACTGCCATCGGTGTCCTGCATCACATCGACCCGGCCCCAACCGCGGCAGCCCACGGCGTCGAAGGCGCGCAGACACAGGTCGGCCAGCTCTGCTTCGCGCTCCTCGCTCAGGCCGCAGGGGCACTGGTACTGGGTGTCGGAAGCCAGGTACTTGGCCTGGTAGTCATAGAAGGTGTTGGGCGTGCTCAGCCGGATCGCCGGCAGCACCTGACGATCAAGAATGCCGACGGTGAACTCGGCCCCGGTGACCCACTGCTCCACCAGTGCCACGTCGTCGTACTGCCGTGCCTGCTTCCAGGCAGCCTGCAGCTCCTCCAGGGAATGCACCTTGGCCATGCCGATGCTGGAGCCTTCGTGAATCGGTTTGATGATCAGCGGGGTCCCCAGCTGCTCGACCACCCCGGCACACTCGGCCTCGTCGCGCAGGACCGCATAGGCGGGCGTCGGCAAGCCGATGCTCTGCCAGACCTGCTTGGTACGCAGCTTGTCCATGCCCAGGGCAGAAGCCATGACACCACTGCCGGTGTAGGGGATCTGCAGGCATTCCAGCAGACCCTGCAGGCTGCCGTCCTCTCCGCCACGCCCGTGCAGGGCAATGAATACCCGGTCGGGGCGCTCGGCAATCAGACGCTCGACCAGATCGGCCCCCGCATCAATACCGAACGCATCCACACCGGCGCCCTGCAGGGCAGCCAGCACCGCTGCGCCGGATTTGAGCGAAACTTCACGCTCGGCTGAGGTGCCGCCGTAGAGCACCGCGACACGCCCAAAGTCATTAACGTCGACCATCAGGCCTGACCTCCCTTGAGTTCGTTACCCAGCCGCGTCAACGCCTCGGCCAGTTGCGGGGCGAGCCCGCCGATATCGCCAGCGCCCTGGGTCAGCAGGATATCGCCCGGCTGCAGTACCGCGCGCAGCAGCGGCATCAGATCCGCGTCCCGCGCCACATACAGCGGGTCGATCTGGCCACGCAGCCGGATGCTGCGACACAGATGCTTGCTGTCCGCCCCCGGTACCGGCTCTTCGCCAGCGGGATAGACTTCCATCAGCAACAGCACGTTGGTTTCGCCCAGCACCTGAACAAAGTCCTCGTACAGGTCCCGGGTACGGGTGTAACGGTGCGGCTGGTAGACCATGACCAGCCGTCGCTCCGGCCAGCCGCCACGCACGGCCTTGATCACGGCATCCACTTCCCGCGGGTGGTGGCCGTAGTCGTCGACCAGCATCACGCTGCCCTCGTCACCGAGCGGGAACTCGCCATGCACCTGGAACCGGCGGCCCACGCCCTGGAAGCTGGTCAGCCCCTGAACGATGGCCTCGTCGCTGACGCCCTCGTCCGCGGTCACGGCAATGGTCGCAAGCGCATTGAGCACGTTGTGCACGCCGGGCATGTTGACGAATACCCGCAGCGGCTCGCGGCCTTCGCGCAGTACGGTGAAGTGGGTCTGCATGCCCTTCTGCTCGATATCCACGGCGCGGATGTCGGCGTCTTCGGACTGGCCGTAGGTGATCACCTGACGGTTGATCTGCGGCAGAATGTCCCGCACCACCGGATCATCGATGCAGAGCACCGCCAGACCGTAGAACGGCAGGTTGTGCAGGAAGTCGACGAAGGTGCGCTTCAGGCGGTTGAAGTCGCCTTCGTAGGTGGCCATGTGATCGAAATCGATATTGGTGACGATGGCGGCCATCGGCTGCAGGTGCAGGAAGGAGGCATCGCTCTCGTCCGCCTCGGCCACCAGGTAGCGCCCCTCGCCCAGCTGGGCATTGGTGCCGGCGGCGGTGAGTTTGCCGCCGATGACGAAAGTCGGGCTCAGATCTGCTGCGGCCAGCACCGAAGCAATCAGGCTGGTGGTCGTGGTCTTGCCGTGGGTACCGGCTACCGCAATGCCATGGCGGTAGCGCATCAGTTCGGCCAGCATCTGCGCACGGGGCACCACGGGAATGCGTTTTTCCAGGGCCGCGGCGACCTCGGGATTGCTCTTGTTGATGGCGCTGGAAACCACCAGCACATCGGCGTTCTGCACGTTCTCCGCGCGATGGCCGATATCCACCCGGGCGCCGAAGCTTTCCAGCCTGGCAGTGACTGCCGAACGCTTCAGGTCGGAACCGGACACTTCGTACCCGAGGTTGAGCAGCACTTCGGCAATGCCGCACATGCCCACCCCGCCGATACCGACGAAGTGGATGCGACGAATGCGGCGCATGGCCGGCAGACTGAAGGTGGCCTCGGGGCGCTTGTCAGTGCTCACGGGCAACCTCCAGGCAGGCGCGGACCACGTCTGCTGTTGCATTGGGTCGGGCCTGTTTGCGGGCTTGTTCTGCCATCAGTCGTACTGTCTCCGGTTTGCCAAGCAGGGTGCCGAGGCGCTGGGCCAGCAGCTCGGCGGTAAGGGTTTTCTGCGGCAGCAGCTCGGCTGCGCCGCGATCGGCCAGGTAGCGCGCATTGGCTGTCTGGTGATCATCAATGGCATGGGGCAGCGGGATCAGCAGCGCCGGACGGCCGGCTGCGGCCAGCTCGGCCACGGTCAGTGCCCCGGCCCGACATACCACCAGATCGGCCCAGGCATAGGCCTCGGCCATGTCTTCGATGAAGGGCTGCACCTCGGCCTTCACACCCACTGCCGCGTAGGCCTGGCGGGTATCGTCCACATGCTGGCGACCGCACTGGTGGCGGATCTGCGGGCGCTGGCCGGCGGGTAACAGGGCCAGGGCCAGCGGCAGCAGTTTGTTCAGCGGCAGTGCACCCAGGCTCCCGCCCAGCACCAGCAGACGCGGCTGACGCAGCCCGTCCCAGATCAGGGGCGGTACCTGAAAGATGTGCTCACGTACCGGGTTGCCGGTGGTGCGCCGGGCACTGCCGGGGGCAAAGCTGTTGTCGAAACCTTCGCAGCGACGGGTGGCAATGTGCGCCAGCAGCCGGTTGGTGGTGCCGACCACCGCGTTCTGTTCATGAATCACCAGCGGGATACGGCGCAGCCAGGCCGCTACGCCACCGGGTCCGGTAACGTAGCCGCCGGCACCCAGCACCACCGCCGGCTGCAGCTCGCGCAGTACCTGCAGGGACTGCCACAGGGCGCGGACCAGACGTACCGGTGCCAGCAGCAGCCCCAGCTTGCCCTTGCCGCGCAGTCCCTGGATATCGATGAAATGCAAGGGGATGCCGGCCTGCGGGATCAGCTCGGCCTCGATGCCCCGGCGGGTACCCAGCCAGTGCACCTCATAGCCCTGTTCCTGCAGCAGACGGGCACAGGCCAGCGCCGGGAACACGTGCCCGCCGGTACCACCGGCCATGATCAGCACCTTACTGGCCATCGGCAGCCTCCCGCAGCGCCTGACGGCGCTCCCAGTCGATCCGCAGCAGGATGCCCAGGCTGATGCAGCACACCACCAGCGAACTGCCGCCATAGCTGAGGAATGGCAGGGTCAGCCCCTTGGTCGGCAGCAGGCCGATATTCACGCCGACGTTGATCAGCACCTGCCCGCACCACATGATCGCCAGGCCATAGGCCAGATAGGCCGAGAACAGTCGACCGGCGCGCTCGGCCCAGAGTCCGATGTAGAGCGCCCGGCCAGCGATAAACACCAGCAGGGCGAAGGCCGCCAGGGCGCCTACCATGCCCAGCTCCTCGGCCAGTACGGAAAACACGAAGTCGGTATGGGCCTCCGGCAGATAGAACTGCTTCTGGATGCTGTTGCCCAGCCCGACGCCAAGCCACTCGCCACGGCCGAAGGCGATCAGTGCCTGGGTCAGCTGGTAGCCGGTGCCGTAGGGGTCGTTCCACGGATTGAGGAAGCCGGTCAGGCGCTGCAGTCGGTAGGGTTCGGACCACACCAGCAGCGCCGCCATGCCGGCCAGCGAGCCGAACAGCAGGGTGAAGCGCAACAGCCCCACCCCACCGAGGAACATCATGCCCACTGCCGCACCCATCAGCACCACGGTGGCGCCGAAATCCGGTTCCATGATCAGCAGGAAGGCCATGGGGCCCAGCACCAGGAATGGTTTGATGAAGCCCAGCCAGCCTTCCTTGACCTCGTCCTGGCGATGCACCAGGTAACCGGCCAGGAAGACCACAGCGAACAGCTTGGCCAGTTCCGAGGGCTGCACGTTGATCGGCCCGACGGCGATCCAGCGCCAGCTGCCGTTGACCTCGCGGCCGATACCGGGGATCAGCACCGCAATCAGCAGCACGAAGGCCAGCACCAGCAGCAGGAAGCGCGACTGCTCCCAGAATCGCAGCGGCACTGCCAGGGTGCCGAGCAGTGCCAGCACGCCGATGAACATGTATACCAGCTGACGCTTCATGTAATACAGCGGACTGCCGAGCTGGCCGGCTGCCACTTCCATGGAGGCGGAACTGACCATCACCAGCCCCAGCGACAGCAGCGCGATACCACCCAAGAGCAGCGGCATGTCCATGTCGAAGCGGCGCTCCCCGGTCAGGGGGGCCAGGGATCTGTGCAGCATCTGGGTGACCATCATGGCGCCAACCTCCCGACCGCAGCGGCGAACAGCCGACCACGCTCCTCGAAGTTGGCAAACATGTCCAGGCTGGCGCAGGCCGGCGACAGCAGCACCGCGTCACCAGGCTGCGCCAGGCTGGCAGCGGCGTTGACCGCCTCATCCAGACTGCTGACCCGCTGCAGCGGCACATGGCTCTTGAGCACCTGTTCCAGCTTGTCGGCGTCGCGACCGAGCAGCACCACGGCACGGCAATAGCGACTGATCGGCTCGCACAGCGGCGAAAAGTCGGCACCCTTGCCATCGCCGCCGGCAATCAGCACCTGCCTGCCCTGCAGGGTATCGCCGAAACCTTCAATGGCCGCCAGCGCCGCACCGACGTTGGTGGCTTTGGAATCGTCGTAGTAGTCCACGCCGGCGTGCTGCCCGACCCACTGGCAACGGTGGGGCAGACCGGGGAAGTCGCGCAGGGCATCGAGCATGGCCGTCATCGGCAACCCGACAGCGTGACCCAGCGCCAGCGCCGCCAGGGCATTGGCCTGATTGTGGGCGCCGCGGATCTTCAGCTCGCTGACCGGCATCAGCGCCTTGAATTCGAAGGCCAGATGTTTCTGCCCATCCTGCTCGATCAGCCCGAAGCCCCTGAAGTCGGGCTTGTCCAGACCGAAGCTCCAGCAGGGCAGACGATCGGCAACCAGCGGCCGGGTCAGGGCATCATCGCGATTGACTACAACCTGCCGGGCACCACGGAAGATGCGGTGCTTGGCCAGGTGATAGGCGCCCAGATCGGCGTAGCGATCCATGTGGTCTTCGCTGATGTTGAGTACGGTGGCGACCTCGGCATTCAGCGCCTCGGTGGTCTCCAGCTGGAAGCTGGACAGCTCCAGCACATAGAGATCCGCCTTGCTGTCCAGCAGATCCAGTGCCGGAGTGCCGATGTTGCCGCCGACTGCCACACGCCGACCGGCCTTCTCGGCCATCAGCCCGACCAGGGTGGTCACAGTGCTCTTGGCGTTGGAACCTGTGATGGCGACTATGGGCGCCTCCGCGGCACGGGCGAAGAGCTCAATATCACCCACTACCTTCACCCCGGCCTGAATGGCCGTCTGGATGGCTGGTGTGGACAGAGGGATACCCGGATTAACGATCAGCTCGTCAGCCGAACTCAGCAGCTGCGCATCCAGCTCGCCCAGGTAGAGGTCTGCCATGGGCGCAAAGCGCTTGAGCTTGTCCAGGCCGGGCGGATTGGTGCGGGTGTCGCAGACGGCGAACGGCAGATCACGGCCGGCCAGATACCGGGCGACCGATAAACCGGTAACCCCCAGTCCGACTATGATCCGTTGCTTGTCCGTGGAAATCAGCGACACCTTGGGTTCCTCAACGCAGTTTCAGAGTGGACAGACCGATCAGCACCAGAATCACGGTGACGATCCAGAAGCGCACGATGACGCGCGGCTCCGGCCAGCCCTTGAGTTCGAAATGGTGGTGGATGGGTGCCATGCGGAACACCCGGCGGCCGGTCAGCTTGAAGGAGGCCACCTGGACGATCACCGACAGGGTCTCGACCACGAAGATGCCGCCCATGATGAACAGCACGATTTCCTGACGTACCACCACCGCAATCACACCCAGCGCGGCGCCCAGCGCCAGCGCGCCGACGTCACCCATGAACACCTGGGCCGGGTAGGTGTTGAACCAGAGAAAGCCCAGGCCTGCACCGATCAATGCCCCGCAGAAGATCAGCAGCTCGCCTGAGCCCTGCACATAGGGGATCAGCAGGTACTGGGAGAACTGCACGTTGCCGGACAGGTAGGCAAAGATGCCCAGGGCGCCACCGACCATCACCGTCGGCATGATGGCCAGCCCGTCCAGACCATCGGTCAGGTTGACGGCGTTGCTGGCCCCGACGATGACGAAGTAGGTCAGTACGATGAAGAAGGCACCCAGCTGGAACTCGACGCTCTTGAAGAACGGCAGGATCAGGGTGGTCTCTGCGGGGGTGTCGGCGGCCAGATAAAGGATCACGGCGGCGACCAGGCCGAACACCGACTGCCAGAAATACTTCCAGCGCGACGGCAGACCGCGGGAGTTCTTCTCGATCACCTTGCGGTAGTCATCTACCCAGCCGATGGCGCCGAAGCTGATGGTCACACCCAGCACCACCCAGATATAGAGGTTGCTCAGGTCCGCCCACAGCAGGGTACTGATGGTGATGGCGGTGAGGATCAGAGCGCCCCCCATGGTCGGGGTGCCCTTCTTGGACAGGTGAGACTGGGGACCATCGTTGCGCACGGCCTGGCCGATCTGGCGCAGTTGCAGGGTGCGGATCATCCAGGGACCGAGGAACAGCGCCATGCCCAGGGCAGTCAGCACGCCGAGGATGCCGCGCAGGGTCAGGTACTGGAAAACACCGAAGCCGGTGTGAAATTGTTGCAGGTATTGCGCGAGTATCAGCAGCATGTCGGCTTGCCCTCTTCCTGATGTTGCGAGCCTTCAACCAGAGCGGCGACGACCTCTTCCATACCCGCACTACGCGAGCCTTTTACCAGAACCCGGGTGTGCGGGTTCAATTCTTTGTTCAATGCCGCAGCCAGTGCAGCGCGATCGGCAAAACTGTGACCGCCGGGACCGAAGGCCCGGGCGGCCAGTGCCGACAGCGGGCCGGTGCTGTACAGGGCATCCAGGCCGCGGCTGCGTGCGTACTCGCCGATGTCCCGGTGGGCCTGCTGTTCGGTTGCACCCAGCTCGCCCATATCCCCCAGCGCCAGTATCCGCTGACCGTCCAGGGCAGCCAGCACATCGATGGCAGCGCGGACCGAGGCCGGGTTGGCGTTGTAGGTGTCGTCGATGACCAGTGCGCCGTTGTGCCCGGGCAGGCTGCGGCCGCGACCGGAGACCGGCTGCAGGGCCGCCAGGCCGTCGGCGATGGCCTGCAGGGGAATGTCCAGCGCCAGGGCGGCTGCGGCCGCAGCCAGGGCGTTGGCCACGTTGTGCCGACCCAGCAGGTTGAGCTGCACGTGCTGACTGCCCAGCGGCGACATCAGTTCGAAACCCGGACAGCCACGCTGGTCGAGCTGGATATTGCGGGCATGCAGATCGGCGCGGCAGTCCTCGATACTGAAGCTCCAGCGCTTGCGCTGACCCAGAGTGGCCTGCCAGTCCGCCTGCCAGGGGCTGTCGAGGTTGATCACGCCCTGTCCATCGGCATCCAGACCGGCGAAGATTTCGCCCTTGGTCCGGGCAATGGCCTCTTCGCTGCCGAAACGGCCGATATGGGCCACGCCGGCATTGGTCAGCACGCCCACCTGCGGGCGGGCCAGCTGCATGCAGTAGGCGATGTCGCCCACCGCGCCGGCGCCCATCTCGACCACGGCAAAACGGTGCTCGGGAGCCAGCTCCAGCAGGGTCAGGGGTACGCCCAGCTCGTTGTTCAGATTGCCGCGGGTGGCCAGCACCGGTCCGCAGCCACGCAGGATGGCGGCGAGCATTTCCTTGACCGTGGTCTTGCCGCTGGAGCCGGTGATCGCCACCAGCGGATGGCGGAAGGCGGTGCGGTTCAGCGCACCCAGCTGGCCCAGGGCGAGCTGACAGTCGCTGACGATCAGTTGTGGCAGTGCGTCGTCCAGCGGCCGTTGCACCAGGGCGGCGACGGCGCCATTGGCGCGGGCCTGGGCGATGAAGTCGTGCCCATCCACACGGCTGCCGGGCAGGGCCACGAACAGGCCGCCGGGCTGCACCCGACGGGCATCGATGCTGACGCTGTCAAAGCTGACGTCGGCACCCTTGAGTGTGGCATTGAGCGGTGTGGTCAGGGCGGAGAGGCGCATGGCTTCAAGCATGATGCCCCCCCCGGCCAAGCAGAGCGCGTTCGGCCTGTTCGATGTCGCTGAAAGGGTGACGCACCCCGTTTATCTCCTGATAAGTCTCGTGCCCCTTGCCGGCCAGCAGAATGACATCCCCTGCGGCGGCAGCAGCGATGGTCTGGGCGATCGCCTCGGCACGGTTGGCTATGACTGTGACCTGTTCGGTTCGTTCAATGCCGGCGAGAATATCCTCGATGATGGCCGCCGACACCTCGGTGCGCGGGTTGTCATCGGTAATCACCAGCTGATCGGCGCCCTGCTCGGCGATCCGACCCATCAGCGGCCGCTTGCCGCGATCGCGGTCACCGCCGCAGCCGAAGACACAGATCAGTCTCCCGGCCACATGGGCGCGCAGGGCGGCGAGCGCCTTTTCCAGCGCGTCCGGCGTATGCGCGTAATCGATGACTACCAGCGGCTGCCCTTCCCCGCCCAGACGCTGCATGCGACCGGCCGGGGGTACCAGCAGCCCCAGCTGCGCGGCAATCTGGGCCAGCGGCAGCTCCAGCGACAGGAGCACACCGGCGACCGCCAGCAGGTTGGAGAGGTTGAAGGTGCCCAGCAGCGGGCTGCGCAGCTCGGTGCTGGCCTGGGCCGTATGCAGCCGGGCGCTGATACCCTGGGCATCGAAGCGAATATCACTGCAGTACAGGTCGGCATTGCTGTCGCTCAGGCTGTAGCCTATCAGCGGCAGGGTGCACTCTTCAGCCAGTTGGCGACCAAAGGTGTCATCAAGATTGATCACCGCGTGCTCGGCCTGATCGAAGAGGCGGGCCTTGGCCTGGCCATAGGCAGCCATGTCGCCGTGATAATCCAGATGATCCCGGCTCAGGTTGGTGAATACCGCCACCTCGAACATCAGCGCGGCCACGCGGTCCTGCGCCAGGGCGTGGGAGGAGACCTCCATGCTGACCCGGCAGGCACCCTGATCGCGCAGATGCGCCAGCTGCTGCTGCAGGCTGAGTGCATCCGGGGTGGTCATGCCGTGGTCCAGCAGGGCGCTGGGCATGCCGCTGCCAAGGGTGCCGATCACGCCACAGGGCTGACCCAGATTGTTCAGTGCCTGGGCGAGCATCTGGCTGACGCTGGTCTTGCCGTTGGTGCCGGTAATGCCCACCAGCTTCATCTGGCAGGCAGGCTCGCCATGGAAGCGGCCGGCAATGGCCGACAGCTGGCTGGCCAGGTGACCGATCGGCAGCACGGGTACGGCCGCGCGGCAGGTGAATCCGTCCGCCGCCTCGTAGGCTACCGCAGCGGCACCGGCAGCAACCGCCTGGTCGATGTGATCGCGACCATCATGACGCAGGCCGGGCACCGCCAGGAACAGATAGCCAGGTTTCACCTGGCGGCTGTCGGTGGTCAGGCCGGTAAGGGTCACCAGATCACCCTGCCATTGCGGGAAAAGCTGCTGCAGCTGGATCATCCGCGTCCCTCCGGGCGTTCCGGGCTGGGCAGTTCGACCTGCTGCAGCTCATTGAGATTGTCCGGGGTGATGTTCAGCAGACGCAGGGCGTTGGACATCAGGCCGCTGAACACCGGCGCGGCGACCAGACCACCGTAGTAACCACCCTTGCTCGGCTCGTCGATCACCACGGCAATCGCCAGTCGCGGATTGCTGCCGGGCGCGAAACCGGCGAACAGCGAACGGTAGGCGTCCTGCTGATAACCTCTGGAACCGCTGGCGGTCTTGCGCGCGGTGCCGCTCTTGCCGCCGACGTGGTAACCGGGAACCCGGGCGCGGTGGGTGCCGCCGGTGCCTTCGACCACTTCCTGCAGCATGCCCTGAATGGTACGTGCCACCTGCTCTGGCATGACCTGCTGGGCCGCCGGCTGTTCGTTCAGGCGCAGCAGCGACATGGGCACCTTGCGTCCGTTGTTGGCCAGAATCGCGTAGGCCTGGGCCAGCTGGACGGTCGTTACCGACAGGCCGTAGCCGTACGACAGGGCAGCGGTTTCTGCCCGGCGCCACTCGCGGAAGCTCGGCAGGTTGCCGACCCGCTCGCCCGGGAACCCAAGCCCGGTGTACTGGCCGAAGCCGACCGCGTGCATGGTTTCATACAGCGCCGGACCGCCGACATCAAAGGCGACCTTGCTCATGCCCACGTTACTGGACTTGAGCAGGATGCCAGTCAGGTCGAGCATGCCGCCGGGGGCGCGGGACACGTCGCGGATGGTATAGCGGCCGATCTGCAGGGTGCCGGGGTAGACATTCACCTGATCGCGGGGCGACCAGCGGCCGGTGGCCAGGGCTGCACTCATGGAAATCGGCTTGACCGTGGAGCCGGGCTCGAACACGTCGATCAGCGCCCGGTTGCGCATGGCATCGGGCTGCAGGTTGGCACGGTTGTTGGGGTTGTAGCTGGGGTGGTTGGCCATGGCCAGAACCTCCCCGGTGCGCACGTCGATCATCACGATGGAGCCGGCGCGCGCTTCGAATTCCTGCAGCGCCTCGCGCAGCTGGCGGTGAGCCAGATACTGCAGGCGCAGGTCGATGGACAGGGCCAGGTCGTTGCCGGGGCGGGCATTGCTGACCACCTGCACGTCCTTGATCAGACGGCCACGGCGGTCCTGCAGTACCTGACGCTTGCCGGGCACCCCTTCGAGCCAGTGGTCATAGGCCAGCTCGATGCCTTCCTGGCCCTTCTCGTCGACGTTGGTGAATCCCACCAGATGGGCTGCCACCTCACCGGCCGGATAGAAGCGGCGGTATTCCTCGATGCTGTAGACGCCGGGCACCCGCAGGCCCATGACCGCCTCGCCATCGGCGGGCACCATGCGCCGGCGCAGGTAGATGAATTCCTTGTCGGCGTTGGCCTTGAGCCGCTCGCTGAAGGTCGCCAGATCGGTCCCCAGCTCCCTGGCCAGTTCCGGCCAGCGGTCCGGATGCTTGATCAGCTGGGTCGGGTTGGCCCAGATGGTCAGTACCGGCGTACTGACGGCCAGCGGCTCGCCATTGCGGTCGGTGATCTGGCCGCGGTGGGCAGGGATGGGCACATGGCGCACGCTGCGCTTGTCACCCTGATTCTTCAGGAAGCCCTCATCCAGCACGTGCAGCTCGACGATGCGCCAGCAGACAGCGAGGCTGCACAGCGCGAGCATGCCGATGACGATCCGGAAGCGCCAGGGGTGCAGGCTGCCGTTGTTCGGATGGATGAATGATGTCCAGTCGGGCTTCTTCATGGGCGCACCAGAATCACTTCACTGGGTTCAGGTACGCGCATGCCCAGCTGCCGGGTGGCAATGCTTTCCACCCGGCTGTGCGCGGTCCAGGTGCTCTGTTCCAGCACCAGACGACCCCATTCAGCCTGCGCTTTCTCCCGCTGCTGCATCTCGCCCGCCAGCTCATTGAGCAGCTGGCGGCTCCAGTGAGCGCTGTAGGGCACAGCCAGGGCGGTCACCAGGGTGAGGCCCCAGATCAGCAGCAGCCAGCCGCTGCCGGTGGGCAGGCCGGCGCGGGCGGTATTGGCAGCATTCGGCGTGCTCATCAGCGTTTCTCCGCCACGCGCAACACCGCACTGCGGGCACGGGGATTGGCAGCGATCTCCGCAGCGGAAGGCTTGATGGCCTTGCCGATCAGTTTCAGGCTGACCTTGATCTCGGCGTCGCGAATCGGCAGATTGCGCGGCAGCGGGTCGCCCTTGGCTTCGCGGCGCATGAACTGTTTGACCTGGCGATCTTCCAGCGAATGGAAGCTGATCACTGCCAGGCGTCCGCCGGGAGCCAGCGCCGCGAGTGCGGCCTGCAGCCCCTCGGCCAGATCTTCAAGCTCGCGGTTGATGAAGATGCGGATACCCTGGAAGGCACGGGTAGCCGGATGCTTGTGCTTTTCCCAGGCCGGGTTGGCCTGCTTGATCACCTCGGCCAGATCGGCGGTGGTGGTGAACGGCTGTTCCGCACGGCGGGCTACAATGGCGCGCGCCATGCGGCGAGAGAAGCGCTCCTCGCCATATTCGTACAACACGGTAGCGATATCCGCCTCGTCGGCACTGTTGATCCAGTCGGCGGCGCTCTGGCCGGCGGCGGGATTCATGCGCATGTCCAGCGGACCATCGTTGAGAAAACTGAAGCCGCGACCCGGGTCATCCAGCTGCGGCGAGGATACACCGAGATCCAGCAGGACGCCGTCCACCTGCCCCAGCAGGCCACGGGACTCCAGCTCGTCGGCCATCTCGGCAAACGAGCGCTGTACAACGACAAAGCGGCCGTCTTCGGCCGCCAGCTGATTTCCGACCCGGATCGCCTCCGGGTCCTTGTCGAAGCCGATCAGTCGCCCCTCGGGAGAAAGCTGGGCGAGTATCGCCCGGCTGTGGCCTCCCCGGCCGAAGGTGCCGTCTATATAGAGGCCGTCCGGCCTTACTGCGAGCCCTTCCAGCGCTTCGCTCAGCAGTACACTGACATGTTTCAATTCGGTCTGCTGATTCATAGGCTCAATGTGTGCAGTTCCGCCGGCAGCTCGCCGACGCCCTGCTCCTCTTCCATATAGGCTGCAGTGGTGGCCTGCCAGGCCTCTTCACTCCACAGCTCGAATTTGCTCAGTTGCCCGACCAGCATCACCTTCTTGTCCAGACCGGCGTGCTCACGCAGCAGCGGCGGCACGACGAAACGACCGTTGCCATCCAGCTCGATCTCGTTGGCGTTACCGATCAGCAGGCGGCTCAAACGCTTGACCGCCGGATGCATGTTGGGCGCATTGCGCAGCTGCTGTTCGACCGCTTCCCAGGCCGGCAGCGGGTAGATCCACAGGCAGCGCTCTTCCAGGGCAATGGTCGCGATCATCTGGCCGCCACAGGACTCGAGCAGACGGTCGCGATACCTTGCAGGCATCGCGAGTCGGCCCTTGGCGTCCAGATTGACAGCGCTCGCTCCCCGAAACACTTCTTGTTATTCCCCTGTTCGACCCACTGTTAGGACCACAATCCGCCCAAAAAAATCCACTTTGATCCACTACACACCACTTTCGCACACTATAGAAAGGCACCCATACAGCGTCAAGTGACCAGTTCACGGAAAAGCCTTATATGGCGAGGGTTTAGCGGCCAAACGGGGGCAAAAAAGCGCTCGAGGGAGGCAATTTCAAGAAGGAATTTTCATGAGGAACAAGAGGATACTCATGCAACTTAAAGTTAAACATGAGGTTGAAAATATTTTTCGCTGCCGGAAGAGGCGGTCAGGAAGGAAAAAATGGGAGCTGGCCTGTAAGCCGGGTTCTGTCGAGGACAGTCATTCCTCTGCGACAGCCATCACTGACTGCCTGTAGCAACCTACCCGAACCCAGTGCGGGCCGCACCAACGGGTTCCTATTTGGTCTTGCTCCGAGTGGGGTTTACCATGCCACGAACTGTTACCAGTCGCGCGGTGCGCTCTTACCGCACCCTTTCACCCTTACCGGCGCTTGCGCGCTTAGGCGGTCTGCTCTCTGCTGCACTTTCCGTGGGCTCACACCCCCCAGGCGTTACCTGGCACTCTGCCCTGTGGAGCCCGGACTTTCCTCCATATCACCGAAGCGATACAGCGACTGTCCAGCCAACTCCTGAACGCAAGGGTAGCGACATTGAAGCCAGACGGCAAGCCTTGATGGCTCAAGGGCGTGGGTTTGTAGCGGGTGCCGACCTCCTCACCTTAAATTCTTCGTGCTCTGCAAGGCTGAAGCGGATCGCGATTGGCCGGCAGGGCTGTGCCGACACGCCGTGAATACGTCCATGTAGGCTCGCGGTTTTCATCCCTGAAAACCGACGGTCGGCCCAGCCCTGCCGGCCAACCACGTCAGTGGATTCTGTGCTGCTGCGAGTTTGAAAACCCATCAGCCACCGCAAAAGGCAATACCTTTGAGCTGGGTATGACCTGCCTGAGACCGTTTGATGACAGGGATGTCATCAACGAGCCCACAGGGATGTGTTTACGGCGTGTCTCAGGTGGGTCATACCCGGCGCAAAGAGGACTCCGCTCGTGCAGCGGCAGCCGGCCCTCACAACCAGACCGGCTCGGTTCAGCGCCCCTTCTCCAGAGCAAGCTGATACAGGCGATTCTTCTTCACCCCGGTAATGCGCGCCGCCAGCGCTGCAGCCTGCTTGACCGGGAGCTCCTCCAGCAGGATATCCAGCACGCGCGCGGCAGCCGGATCGAGTGCATCTTCGTCAGTGGACTGCGGCGCGCCCTCCACTACCAGCACGCATTCACCGCGTTGCTGATCCGGATCGTTGCGGACCCATTCCACCAGTTCGGCCAGGGGCGCGCCCCTGATGGTCTCGAAGGTCTTGGTCAGTTCCCGGGCCAGCACCACATGCCGTTCGGAGCCCAGGATGTCCAGCAGATCCTCCAGACACTCCAGCAGACGATGCGGCGCCTCATAGAGCATCCAGGTGCGCGGCTCGGCTGCCAGCGCCTCGATGCGCTGCCGACGGCCGTGAGCCTTGGCCGGGAGGAAGCCCTCGAAGCTGAATCTGTCCGAGGGCAGCCCTGCCGCGCTGAGCGCAGCGATCAGGGCGCAGGCGCCGGGTATCGGTGAGACCCGCACCCCGGCCTCCCGGGCCTGGCGCACCAGATGGAAGCCGGGATCGGAGATCAGCGGGGTGCCGGCATCGGAGATCAGCGCCATGTCCTCGCCGGCCAGCAGCCGCTCGACCAGCCGGGCGCTCTTGTCGCGCTCGTTATGGTCATGACAGGCGGTGGTGGCGGTGGTGATGCCGAAGTGCTGCAGCAACCGGGCGCTGTGGCGGGTGTCTTCGGCGGCGATCAGGCTTACCGAGCGGAGCACTTCCAGCGCCCGCGGTGTCAGATCCTGCAGATTGCCGATCGGCGTGGCGACAACGTAGAGAGTACCGGCAGTGGTAGACATGACAAATCCTGAGAACGGTGACCCTTGATTGTACAGGACGTGACCGGTTTCCCGCCAAGCACATGGCAGCCCATGCCCCCGGCGGTTACACTATGCGGCAAAGTGCCCCAATCCAAGGTAGCCCTGATGTTCCGCATGTTTCGCCTGCCGCTTGCCGGCCTGATCCTCGCTTCTCTGATTGCCGGCTGCTCGGCGCCGCCCCGCCAGTTGGCGGACCTGCCTGCGTCCACCGACGCGCCGATCAGTGACATCCTGCGGCAGGCAGAACGACGCTCCGGGGCAGAAGCCAACCTGCTGCGTCTGCATGCCGCCCAGACTGCCTGGAATCGTGAGCAGCCCGAGGAAGTCCGGCGCATTCTGGCGTTGATCCCGCAGAGCGAGCTGCCCCTGGACCAGCAACAGCGCTTCAGTGAACTCCAGGCCCGCAGCGAACTGGCCCTGGGTCAGCCGGCGGCTGCGCTGCGGGCCCTGCAACATCCTTCCCTGCAACAGCTGGAGGGGCTGCCCCCCTCAAGCCAGGTGCAGATTCACCTGCTGCGGGCCGAGGCGCTGAGCGCCAATGGTAACCACCTGAAAGCCGCCCAGGAGCGGATGTTCGTCCATGATCTGCTGCCCGACGTGGACCAGCAGAAGAATCTCGTGAAGATCTGGCAGCAGCTCGACCAGGTACCGACCGGGCCGCTGCGCGAAGCCGCCGGCGCGGCCAGCGGTGAAACTGCAGGCTGGCTGAATCTTGCCCTGATCCAGCGCGAACATGGCAGCCTGGACCTTCAGGTCCATGCGCTTCAGCAGTGGCAGCGGCAGTATCCTGACCACCCGGCAGTGCAGAACCCGCCGGAAGGCGTGACCCGTCTGCTGGAACTGCACGCGCAACGCCCACGCCACCTGGCCCTGCTGCTGCCCTTCGACGGCAACCTGGCCAGCGCTGCCGACGCCCTGCGCGATGGCTTTCTTGCCGCCCAGTACAACGCACTCGGTCAGGGCCTGGAGCAACCGCAGGTCAGTCTGTATGACAGTGGCAACTATGCCGACCTGATGCAGTTCTACCGCCAGGCCGAGGCCGACGGGGTGCAGTGGGTGATTGGCCCGCTGGACCGCCAGCAGGTCGCCCGGCTGGCCAGCCTGCCGCAACTGCCGCTGCCAACCCTGGCACTGAACTATGCCGACAGCACCAGCACCCCGCCCCCGGGGCTGTTCCAGTTCGGCCTGTCGCCGGAGGATGAAGCGCGCTCGGCAGCGCAGCGGGCCTGGCAGGACGGGCACCGGCAGATGGCGATCCTGGCCAGCCAGGAAGACTGGGGCCAGCGCGCCGCCCGGGCCTTTGCCGAGCAGTGGCAGGCACTGGGCGGCACGCTGGTCGGACATGAGACGATCGACCAGCCAGCGGCAATCGCCAACCAGATCGCCGGCCTGCTGCGCGTCCAGGAAAGCGAGCGCCGCAACCAGCGCATCCGGAGTGTTCTGGGTGACAGCGTGACCGTGCAGCCGACTCCCCGTGCGGAGCTGGAGGCCCTGTTCCTCGCCGCCAACCCGCTTCAGGCGCGACAGATCAAGCCGACGCTGGTATTCCAGTACGCCGGTGATCTGCCGGTGTACGCCACCTCCCATGCCTATCGCCTCTCCGTACATGGTGAGCCGAACCCGGATATCGATGGTTTGCTGATAGCAGAGATTCCCTGGCTGCTGCACAACTCCGACTCCCTGTACGACACCGTGGTCAGCTCCTGGCCGGCCGCCGCCGGCCCGATGGGGCGTCTCTATGCCATGGGCGTCGACGCCCAGCGCATTTTCAATCGTTTACTGCAGATGCAGGAGCACCCGGAGACCCGCATTCATGGCGCCACCGGCACCCTGTCGCTGGACCCCAGCGGCCGCGTGCGCCGGGAGCTGTCATGGGGCCAGATCGTGGATGGTCAGCTGCAGCCGACCGGTGACCTGACGCCGTGGTAAGCGGCCGTCGGACCCTGCGTCAGATCAGCGGCGACCAGGCGGAGCGGCACGCCGAACAGCTGCTGCTCGGTGCCGGAATGCGCCTGCTGGCCCGCAACTACCGTTGCAAACAGGGCGAGCTTGATCTGGTCATGCGGGATGCCGATACAGTAGTATTCGTCGAAGTGCGCTACAGGCGGCGAGACCTGTGGGGCGACGCCGCGGAAACCGTGGACTGGCGCAAGCAGAAACGCGTGATTGCCGCTGCCCACCACTATCTGCTGACCCACCCCCACCTGGCCAACCAACCCTGTCGTTTCGATGTCATCGCCGCCATCGGCGACCCCGCGGACCCGGCATCCTACCGCTGGCTCCGGGAAGCTTTCACTTGCTAGCGAGCCTTTTTTCTATGGACATGCAACACCGTATCAGACAGCTGTTTACCGACAGCATCGAAACCAAAACCCGTGCCATGGACGTGCTCGGCCCACCGATCGAGCAGGCCAGCCAGCTGATGGTCAATGCCCTGCTGAACGAGCGCAAGATCCTCAGTTGCGGCAACGGCGGCTCAGCCGGTGATGCCCAGCATTTCTCCTCGGAGCTGCTCAACCGCTTCGAGCGCGAGCGCCCCAGCCTGCCCGCCATCGCCCTGACCACCGACAGCTCCACCATCACCTCTATTGCCAACGACTACAGCTACGAGGAGGTATTCTCCAAGCAGATCCGCGCCCTGGGTCAGGCCGGTGACGTGTTGCTGGCGATCTCCACCAGCGGCAACTCCGCGAACGTGATGCAGGCTATTCAGGCCGCCCACGACCGCGAGATGCTGGTGGTTGCCCTGACCGGACGCGACGGCGGCGCGATGACCTCCCTGCTGCTGCCCGACGATGTGGAAATCCGTGTGCCGGCGCGCTCCACTGCGCGCATCCAGGAAGTGCATCTGCTGGCCATCCACTGTCTGTGCGACCTGATCGACCGCCAACTGTTCGGGAGTGAGGAATGATACGTATCACCGCCGTTCTGCTTGCCCTGACCCTGGCTGGCTGCAGCGGAGTACTGACAGCGACCCGGGAAACGCCGATGGAGCCGAATTATGGCACCCGCACCCTGGGCAGCAGTATCGATGATCAACTGATAGAAACCCGCGCCAGCGTCAACATCGCCAAGGCCCACCCGGACCTGGAAGCCCAGTCACGCTTCAGCGTAACCAGCTACAACGGCGTGGTATTGCTCACCGGACAGGTGCCGCGGGCCGAGCTGGTGCAGCTGGCCGGCGATACCGCCCGACGAGTACAACGGGTCAAGGTAGTGCATAACGAGCTGACCGTCGGGCCGCGACTGTCCCTGCTGGCCCGCAACAATGACACCCTGATCACCTCCAGCGCCAAGACCCGGATGCTCGCAGACAGCACCATCCCGGGCCGACGCATCAAGGTGGTTACCGAGGCCGGTGCTGTCTATCTGATGGGGCTGGTTACCCGCGCCGAGGCGGATGCCGCCGTGGCTGCCGTCCAGCAGGTCGGCGGTGTGCAGCGGATCGTGAAGCTGTTCGAATATATCGACTGAGACTGACACCGGGGTGTAGCGCACCTGCGCTACGCCTCAGCGACCGAGCGGACACCCCGGCGTCGAGCGATGCTCGACACCCGTATCGTCATCCCTGCTACTTGACGACCTTGAGTGACGGCCTGCCGCTCGGCTTGGGCGGCTCATCGGACGGGCCTTCGTCCTGCGGGGGCGGTGTTTCGGTATCGATCTCGAAGACCATGCCCTGACCATTTTCCCGCGCATAGATCGCCATTACCGCGCCGATCGGAATCCACACCTGCTGTGCCACGCCGCCGAAACGGCCATCGAAGCAGATGCGGTCGTTATCCATGTCCAGTGACCGGATCGCCGAGGGTGACAGGTTCAGGACGATCTGACCGCCTTCGACGAAGCCTTCCGGCACAGCGGTACCGGGATATCCTGCGTTGACCAGGATATAGGGCGTGCAGTCGTTATCCAGAATCCACTCGTAGAGCGCGCGGATCAGGTAGGGGCGACTGGAGTTCATCTGCATGGGCTGAAGTCCTTGACGGCTTTACTGCATATTGCGTTCAGCAGCCGAGAGACTGCCAATGAAGCCCTCTCGGGCGAAGATGCGGTCCATGTACTCCTGCAGCGGACGAGCCTGCCGGGGGAGCTCGATGCCGAGCACCGGCAGACGCCAGAGGATCGGTGCCAGGCAACAGTCCACCAGACTGAATTCCTCACTCATGAAGAAGGGCATCTCGGCGAATACCGGGGCCACGCCAGTCAGGCTCTCGCGCAGCTCTTTGCGCGCCTTGGTGGTAGCGGCATCGGAACTGGTCGGGTTGGTCAGTACATCGACCAGGGCGCTCCAATCACGCTGGATGCGGTACATCAACAGGCGGCTGTTGGCCCGCGCCACGGGGTAGACCGGCAGCAGCGGAGGATGCGGAAAGCGCTCGTCCAGGTATTCCATCATGATGTTGGGCTCGTAGAGCACCAGATCACGATCAAGCAGAGTGGGAACTGTGTTGTAGGGGTTAACCTCGGCCAACTCCTGGGGGTGGTTATCCGGCTCCACGTTCACGATGTCGACGGTGACACCCTTTTCCGCCAGGACAATACGTACCCGGTGGCAATACTGATCGCTCGGATCGGAAAAGAAAGCCATCGAGGAACGCTTGTTGGCACTGACACTCATATTTCAACTCCCATCCTACAGAAACACACGGCAAGACCGAGCAGCATCCCTGCGGCCTGATCGAAAGCGGCTAGTATACCACATCAGCCAGGAACCCCGGCGGCCTGGACCGACGCGCCGGCAGGACAGGATCTGCACAAACGAAAACGCGCCCCGGAGGGCGCGTTTTCGTGATCAGAAGATCGACAAGCCTTACTTGACGTCTTTCCAGTACTCACGCTTGAGCAGGTAGGCGAAGACAAAGAAGAAGGCCAGGTACAGCAGCACGTAGACACCAATACGGTGACGGGTTTCCTTGATCGGATCAGCCGAGTAGCTGAGGAAGGCAACCAGGTTACGCACTGTGGTGTCGTACTCGTCGGCGCTCTGGGTACCGGTACCCTCGACAACGGTCAGCACGTCGCACTGCTCGGCCAGCATGGGCTCGCCGGTCAGGGAGTCACGCACTACCTTGCCGTTTTCCTTCACCGGTACCGGCGCGCAACCCTTGACCTGCTTGCCCTGCAGCTCGGCCAGTACGTGCGGCATACCAACGTTCTCGAACACGGTGTTGTTCCAGCCGAACGGACGGGAACGATCCTCGTAGAAAGAGCGCATGTAGGTATACAGCCAGTCCTCACCGCGTACGCGGGCCACCATGGTCAGATCTGGCGGCGCAGCGCCGAACCAGACCTTGGAGTCCTCGGGACGCATGCCGATCTTCATGTGATCGCCGTACAGCGCACCGGTGAAGACCATGTTTTCCATCATCAGCTCTTCCGGGATACCCAGGTCAGTAGCCACGCGCTCATAGCGCTGGTACTGGGCCGAGTGGCAGCCCATGCAGTAGTTGACGAAGGTACGAGCGCCGTCCTGCAGTGCAGCCTTGTCGGACAGGTCGATGTTGGCCTTGTCCAGCTGCACACTCGGCCCCGCTGCCAGGGCCAGGCCCGGCAGCAGCGCGAACATCAATGCAATCAGTTGTTTTTTCATCAGCCAGTAACCCTCTCCGGAACGGGTTTGGTCTTCTCCATACGGGTGTAGAACGGCATCAGGATGAAGAAGGCGAAATACAGAACGGTGCACACCTGCGACAGCAGCGTACGGCCCGGGGTAGCCGGGATGGCACCCAGAACACCGAGGACCACGAAGCTGACACAGAAGATCACCAGCCACAGCTTGCTCAGCCAGCCCTTGTAGCGGATCGACTTGACCGGGCTGCGATCCAGCCAGGGCAGGACGAACAGCACAGCGATGGCAGCACCCATGGCCAGCACACCCGGGAACGCGGAGCCGGCGATGGCCGGAACGGCACGCAGGATGGCGTAGAAGGGCGTGAAGTACCATACCGGAGCAATATGGTCAGGGGTCTTCAGCGGGTTGGAGATCTCGAAGTTCGGTTTCTCCAGGAAGTAGCCACCCATCTCCGGGAAGAAGAACACCACGGTGCAGAAGACGAACAGGAACACCGCAACACCGACAATATCCTTCACGGTGTAGTACGGGTGGAAGGGAATGCCATCCAGCGGCACGCCGTTCTCGTCCTTCAGCTTCTTGATCTCGATGCCGTCAGGGTTGTTGGAACCCACTTCATGCAGGGCGATGATGTGCAGCACGACCAGACCCAGCAGGACGATCGGCACGGCAATCACGTGCAGCGCGAAGAAGCGGTTCAGGGTGATACCGGAGATCAGGTAGTCACCACGTACCCACTGGGCCAGATCCGGGCCGATGACCGGAATCGCGCCGAACAGGGAGATGATCACCTGGGCACCCCAGTAGGACATCTGACCCCAGGGCAGCAGGTAGCCCATGAACGCCTCGGCCATCAGCGCCAGGTAGATCAGCATGCCGAAGATCCACACCAGCTCGCGGGGTTTGCGGTAGGAACCGTACATGATGCCGCGCAGCATGTGCAGGTAGACCACCACGAAGAACGCGGAAGCGCCGGTGGAGTGCAGGTAGCGCAGCAGCCAGCCCCATTCCACATCACGCATGATGTATTCGACGGAGGCAAAGGCGGTGGCCCCGGAGGGCTCGTAGCTCATGGTCAGCCAGATACCGGTGATGATCTGGTTGACCAGCACCAGCAGCGCCAGGGAGCCGAAGAAGTAGAAGAAGTTGAAGTTCTTCGGTGCGTAGTACTTGCTCAGGTGATCTTCCCAGACGCGGGTGACCGCCATGCGTTCGTTGACCCAATCAAGCAGCTTGCTCATCAGGCTGTCTCCTCCTGATCGATCCCGATGATGATGACATCATCCGACTCATAGCTATGGGGCGGTACGGGGAGGTTCAGCGGAGCGGGCATGCTCTTGAACACACGACCGGACATGTCGTAGTAGGAACCGTGGCAGGGGCAGAAGTAACCGCCCTTCCAGTCGGCGCCCATATCGACGGCACCGACTTCCGGCTTGAACAGCGGCGAACAGCCCAGGTGGGTACAGATACCCAGCACCACCAGGATTTCGGGCTTGATCGAGCGGGTCTTGCCATCCACATAGGCGGGCTGGCTCGATGCGCTGGACTCGGGGTCGGCGACGACGCTGTCCATTTCATCCAACAGGGCCAGCGCTTCCGGTGTCCGGCGTGAGATGAATATCGGCTGACCACGCCATTCGGCAACAATCTGCTGCCCCGGCTCGATCTTGCTGATATTTACCTTAACCGGCGCACCTGCCGCCTTGGCTCTTGCGCTTGGGAACCATGACCCTACAAAGGGCACAGCCACCCCCACTACACCAGCGGCACCCACGACACTCGTGGCTGCCACCAGGAAGCGACGCCGGCCGTTATTTACGCCGTCATTACTCATCCAGTCGTCTCCCATCAGCTAAACAGACCTTTGCAAAAGGCCTTTTTCAAGTATTGAACTGCCTGCACAAAATGAAACAGATGGTAATGAAAAACCCCTATCGTGACAAGGCGATCTCCCATTATCCCGGAACCTGCGAAGTGTACCCGAACCTGCGTATTTCGGGGCGTCGGGCAGCGCTCATGTTCACGCGACACCTTGTCGCAGATACAAGAACGCCCGGCATCCTGGGCAGGATCCGGGCGTCTTGGAACGCTGAGTCTGTCGACTTAACGCTTGGAGTATTGCGGACGCTTACGCGCTTTACGCAGACCCACTTTCTTCCGCTCGACCTCACGGGCGTCGCGGGTAACGAAACCAGCCTTGCGCAGTTCGCTGCGCAGGGTCTCGTCGTATTCCATCAGCGCACGAGTGATACCGTGACGGATGGCACCGGCCTGACCGGAGATACCGCCACCCTGAACAGTGACGTAAACGTCGAACTTTTCAGTGTTGCCGGTCAGTTCCAGCGGCTGACGCACGACCATGCGTGCAGTCTCGCGACCGAAGAACTGCTCGATGGTGCGGTTGTTGATGGAGATATTGCCAGTACCCGGACGCAGGAACACCCGAGCGGTGGCGGTTTTACGACGGCCAGTACCGTAGTTTTGTGTCACCGACATAGTGAGCTCCTGTTAGATCTTGAGTTCTTGGGGCTGCTGGGCAGCATGCGGATGGTTGGCACCGGCGTAGACTTTCATCTTGCGGTACATTGCCCGACCCAGGGGGTTCTTGGGCAGCATGCCTTTAACAGCGATCTCAATGATACGCGCAGGAGCACGCTGGTTCAGCTTCTCGAAGTTGATACTCTTGAGACCACCCGGGAAACCGGTGTGGCTGTAGTACATCTTGTCCTGAGCCTTGTTACCAGTGACCTGAATCTTCTCGGCATTCACGATCACGATGTAGTCACCGGTATCAACGTGCGGAGTGTACTCAGGCTTGTGCTTGCCACGCAGGCGGCTGGCAACTTCGGTAGCCAGGCGACCAAGGGTCAGACCGGTGGCATCTACTACGTACCAGTCGCGTTTTACTGTTTCCGGTTTGGCGCTGAAGGTTTTCATTAAATCCTAGCCTCAGAGGCCGCTCTATGAATTTCAAAGAGGGCGAATCTTACAGAGTGATATGTGTTTTTACAACCAGTGAGCCTGGGCAGACACTCAGTGGGGGCTGTGGGGTCTGGGTGGCATTCCGGGCTGTAACAACAACGACAGGCTAGGCATCCTGTCGAGAGTGCGGGGCATTATGCCAATGGGGCGAAAAATTACAACCTTTATTTCACCATTGACCGATAATGTCCCCCCTGACTGCCTCTACCACCTGATCGGAGTCCGACATGCTCTATCGCCCCCTCGGCACCAGCTCACTCAAGGTCAGCGCCCTGTGTCTGGGTACCATGACCTGGGGTGAACAGAACACCCAGCGCGAAGCCTTTGCCCAGATCGACCGTGCGCGCGACGCCGGCGTCAACTTCATCGACTGCGCGGAGATGTACCCGGTACCGCCGCGGGCGGAAACCCAGGGTGCCAGTGAGCGCATCATCGGCGAGTATCTGCGCCAGCGGGGCAATCGCGACCAGTGGGTGCTGGCCAGCAAGGTCGCCGGCCCGAACCGCGACATGCAGCACATCCGTGACGGCGCCACCCGCTTCACCCGCCAGCACATCACCGCCGCGCTGGAGGGCAGCCTGAAGCGACTGCAGACCGAGCATATCGACCTCTATCAGCTGCACTGGCCTGACCGGCACACCAACTTCTTCGGCCAGCTCGGTTACCAGCACGACCCCGACGAGCAGATCACACCCATCGAGGACACCCTGGAGGTGCTGGACGATCTGGTGCGCGCCGGCAAGATCCGCCATATCGGCCTGTCCAACGACACCCCCTGGGGCACCAGCCGCTTCCTGCAGCTGGCCGAAACCCGCGGCTGGCCACGCATCGTCAGCGTGCAGAACCCCTACAACCTGCTCAACCGCAGCTACGAGATAGGCATGGCGGAAATTTCCATCCGCGAGCAGGTCGGTCTGCTCGCCTACTCACCGCTGGCCTTCGGCACCCTGACCGGCAAGTATCTCAACGGCCTGCGGCCGGAGAAGGCCCGACTGACCCTGTTCAGCCGCTTCAGCCGCTACACCAACCCCCAGGCCCAGAAGGCCTGCGCACGCTATGTGCAGCTGGCCCGGGACCACGGCCTGGATCCGGCACAGATGGCCCTGGCGTTCGTCACCCGTCAACCCTTCGTCACCAGCAACATCATAGGGGCGACCAATATGGACCAGCTCAATCGCAACCTGACCAGCGTGCACATGGGACTGACCGACAAGATCCTGGAGGCCATCGAGGAGATCCATCGCAGCCAGCCGAACCCCGCGCCCTGAGCCGGGCGGGGGTGCAGCGCAGCCGCGCTGCGCCTGGGTGGACCTGGAATGGTACGTCGTCGCGCAGATGCGCGACGACCCGTTGAATTACGGCTTGTGCGGTCTTGCGAGGAACTCGTGGGACTGCATTTCCAGCAGTCGACTGAGGGTGCGCTGGAATTCGAAATCCAGCCGCCCGCCGGCATACAGGTCCTTGAGCGGTACCTCGGCGGAGATGATCAGCTTGACGTTGCGGTCGTAGAACTCGTCCACAAGGTTGATGAAGCGGCGGGCCATGTCGTCCTTGGTAGCGCCCATCTGCTCGACATTGGCCAGCAGTACCGCCTGGAAGATCTTGGCCAGTGCGATGTAGTCGTTCTGGCTGCGCGGGCCATCACAGAGTTCGCGGAACTCGAACCAGGCAACGTTCTCGTACAGACGCACCGCCTGGATCGCCCGGTTCTCGATGGTCAGCTCGGCATTCAGCCGCACGTGCTCCGGCTCCAGCACCAGACTGCAGAAACTGCGGTCCAGACTGGCCTCGGCCTCCGCGCCCAGCGGGTAATGATAGAGGTCGGCCTGCTCCAGCGCCCGCAACCGGTAGTCCACGCCGTTATCCACGTTGACCACTTCAGTATGCTCCTTGAGCAGGGCAATGGCCGGCAGGAACCGGGCCCGCTGCAGACCGTCCTTGTACAGACCGTCCGGCACGATGTTGGAGGTCGCAACCAGCACCACGCCGTTACTGAACAGCTCTTCCATAAGGGTGCCGAGAATCATGGCATCGGTGATGTCGGTGACAAAAAACTCATCGAAGCAGATCACCCGAGCCTCATCGGCAAACTTGCGGGCGATGACCTTCAGCGGATTCTTCTCGCCCTTGAGTTCACGCAGCTCCTGATGCACGCGCTGCATGAACCTGTGGAAGTGGGTGCGCATCTTGTGCTCGATGGGCAGCGCCTCGAAGAAGGTATCCACCAGATAGGTCTTGCCCCTGCCTACGCCACCCCAGAAGTACAGCCCCTTGACGGGCAGACTGCGCTTGGCTCGGAAGCGACCGAACAGGCCGACACCGCGTGGCGGACCAGCCCGGAGAATATCGTCATAGAGCCGCTGCAGATGCTTGACGGCATTTTCCTGCGCGGGATCGTGGAAAAAATCCGGACGCTTGAGGTCCGCCTGATAGCGTTCAAGGGGCGTCATACTGGGGGTCCAGGGTAAAACAGGGGTCGATACTCTACCCGCCGGACCGCCTGATGGCAATCAGCGCAGGACTTCCTCCACCGCCGCCTTAAGCTCCACCAGCTTGCCATGGAAGAAATGCCCGGTATCGGCAAAGCGCACCAGGTTCACGCCCTCCCTGCCCTCGAGCAGTTCGAATACGGCAGCGGAGGCCACCACATCATCCGCCTCGCCCATCATCACGTTGACCGGACCAGGCAGCGGCAGCAGGTCGGCAAAGGGCAGCCGCTCCACCGAGGGTGCCACCAGCACCACCGCCTCGGGCCAGATGTTCAGGCTTCGCGCCGTCGCGGCGGCGACATAGCCTCCGAAGGAAAACCCCATCAGCCACAGCGGCAGACCGGGGAACTCGCGCGCCGCCCAGTCGACCACTGCCCTGCAGTCCTCGGTTTCGCCGCTGCCATCGGCATGCTGGCCGGCACTCTGCCCAACCCCGCGAAAGTTGAAACGCACCGTATTGGCGCCCTGGTCCCGTGCGGCACGCATCAGGGTCGATACCACCTTGTTATGCATGGTGCCGCCGTGCAGCGGGTGCGGATGGCAGATCACCGCTACCGCCCGGGCCTCGGGCGAGCGGGTGGCGAGGACTTCCAGCTCGCCGGCCGGGCCGCTGATGAGAAAGTGTTCTTCGCTGCTGTGATTCATGGACTGTGCTCCGTGACTGATTCGTGGCTGGTTCGTGACTGGGCGCGGGGCATCTGCGTCGGATAGGCCAGGCAGGACTGAAACATCGATCAGCCCCTAGCCTTGTTTGCCAAATGCCGTTACCGTAACAGCAGTTCCTGGCGGTGCAACAGCACCGCGTGACAAGATTCAACGAGGTACCCAAGGTGGATACAAGCGAAAACCTGTGGATTGCAGTTGTGATTGCCCTGGCCGTGGGCTTTATCGTGGGCATCATTGTAGCGCGACTGGCGCCGCGTCTGAGCGGTGGTTCCGCCTCCAGCACCCAGGCCCAGCTGGAAAGCCTGCAGCTGCGCTTCGAGGAGTACCAGCAGGAGGTGGCCAGTCACTTCAACACCACCGCGAACCTCGTTTCCCGCCTGAACAGGAGCTATCAGGACATTCAGGAACATATGGGTCAGGCCGCAGTCGAACTGGCACCCGACGAGATGACGCGTCAGCGCCTGCTCGCCGCACTGGATCACGATGCAGTGCCGGACAGCCGGGAGCGGGTCGAACCGGTATTCGACAGTCTGGAGCCCCCCCGCGATTATGCGGACAAGACATCGGACAGTCCCGGTACGCTCTCCGAGGAGTTCGGCGTGAAGCGCACCTGATTCATCCTGCTGTCGTCCTCTAACGGAAGCGCCGATGCCGGATGTTACCACCAGCCACTTCATCAGCACGTCATCGGATGACCCTGCCCACCTGACTCTGCAGGGCGATTGGGTGCTGGAGCACTACGCACAGCTGCGACAGCAGGTACGCGAGCTGAGTCGCTCCGGCACGTCGTATCGCTCCGCCGACCTGCACCGGATCGGCCGCCTGGACACCGCCGGCGGCCAGTTACTGGCCGACCTCCTGGGGGCCGAACTGATTCGGCAACTGGCCGACAGCGACCGGGACCTTCCCGAGGAGCGCCGGGTGCTGCTGACACGCATCGCCGACAGTCTGCAAGAAGAGCCTCCAACCCATCCACAGCAGAATGCGGCACTGGAACTGCTCGGCAATCTGGGGCAGTACGTGGTGGGTCTGTGCCAACACACCCTCGTGCTGCTGGCCTTCATCGGCATGACCCTGGCCGGCATGGCCGCCGGCCTGCTGCGCCCCGGTACGTGGCGCATTACCTCCATCGTCGCCCAGATCGAACAGATCGCATTGAACGCGGTGGCCATCGTCGCCCTGCTGACCTTCATGGTCGGCGCTGTCATCGCATTCCTCGGCGCTACCGTCCTGGCCGACTTCGGCGCCACCATCTATACCGTCGACCTGGTCGCCTTCTCCTTCCTGCGCGAATTCGCCGTGCTGCTGACAGCCATCCTCATGGCCGGGCGCACCGCCAGCGCCTTCACCGCCCAGATCGGCTCGATGAAAGCGAACGAGGAGATCGACGCCATCCGCGCCCTGGGGCTCAATCCGCTGCATATCCTGGTGATTCCCCGGGTCATCGCCATGATCATATCCCTGCCGGCACTGACCTTCATCGGCATGCTTTCGGGCATGCTCGGCGGCGCCGTGGTCTGCTCCCTGGCACTGGACATCTCGCCGACCATGTTCCTCCACATCCTGGAGCAAAACGTGGCAGTCCGGCACTTCTACCTGGGTATGGCCAAGGCGCCGCTGTTTGCCTTCCTGATTGCCATCATCGGCTGCATGGAAGGCTTCAAGGTGAGTGGCAGCGCCGAGTCGGTAGGCGAACACACTACCTCGGCGGTGGTGCAGTCGATTTTCGTGGTGATACTGCTGGATGCGCTGGCTGCACTGTTCTTCATGGAGATGGGTTGGTGAGCCGGGACGAAGACAAACCGCTGGTGGAGATCCGCGGGCTGGTCAACCGCTTCGGCAGCCAGACCGTGCACGAGAATCTGGATCTGGACATCCGACCGGGGGAAATCCTTGGCGTGGTGGGTGGCTCGGGTACCGGCAAGTCGGTCCTGCTGCGCTCCATCGTCGGATTGCGCCGCCCCAATGGCGGCAGTGTCAGGGTGTTCGGCGAGCAGCTGGACAAGCTTGATGAACAGAGCCGCTCAAAGGTCGAACGGCGCTTCGGTGTGCTGTTCCAGCGCGGCGCGCTGTTCTCCTCGCTGACCGTCACCGAGAACGTTGCCCTGCCGCTGATTGAGCATGCCGGCCTCAGTCGCGATGACGCCGAGCACCTGGCCGGCATGAAGCTGGCCCTGGCTGGCCTGCCGCCCCACGCGGGGGGCAAGTTTCCCTCCGAACTGTCCGGCGGCATGGTCAAGCGCGCTGCTCTGGCCCGGGCACTGGCGCTGGATCCGGACATCCTCTTTCTCGACGAGCCCACCGCCGGTCTGGACCCCATAGGAGCGGCGGCCTTCGACCAGCTGATTCTCACCCTGCGCGACGCCCTCGGCCTCAGCGTATTCCTGGTCACCCATGACCTGGACACGCTGTACACGATCTGCGACCGGGTCGCCGTGCTGGCGGAAAAGCGCGTGCTGGTGGCTGATACGCTCGAACGCGTGGCTGCAACCGACAACAGCTGGATTCAGGATTACTTCCATGGCCCCCGCGGCCGCGCTGCCGCCAGCGCGGCCAGTCATACACCTCAGCCGGAGCAGAGCCCCTAATGGAAACCCGTGCCCATCACGTCATCATCGGCTTGTTCACCCTGCTGGCCGGCGCCGGCGCCGTGCTGTTTGCGGTGTGGATCAGCAATGCCACCACCAGTTCGGATTACCGCTACTACACGGTGGTTTTCCGCGAGGCTGTCACCGGCCTGTCCCGCGGCAGCGCGGTGCAGTACCGCGGCATTCCCATCGGCGATATCACCGAACTGGGCCTCGACCCGGAAGATCCGTCGCAGGTGCTCGCCGGCATCCGCATCAGCGGTACCGCGCCGATCACCCGGGACACCAAGGCCCGCCTGACTTTCACCGGCATCACCGGCAACACGGTGATCGAGCTGGTTCCCGGCGACCCGAATAGCCCCCTGCTGGACGGCGACGGCACCCAGGCCGCCCGCATACCGGCCACACCCTCGCCCATTTCCAGCCTGCTGGCCAACGGCGAGGATCTGATGACCAACATCAATCAGTTGGTCAGCAACGCCCGCAACATGCTGTCCGACGAGAACGCCGAACGCATCGCACGCACGCTGGAATCGATTGAGGTGGCCGCCGGCAGCCTGTCGAGCCAGGGCGATGACGTGAAGGCGCTGATCAGTGAACTGACCGCCGCCAGCGAGCAGGCCACCGAGCTGATGAGCAGCATCAACGTGCTGGTCAACGAGCAGGGTACCCGAACCCTGGACAACATTGAGCAGACCCTGGCGTCGATTGCCAGTACCAGCGAAACCCTGGAACAGATGCTCACCGACAACAGCGACGCCTTTGCCAGCGGCATGCAGGGCCTCGGACAACTGGAGCCGGCCATCTCCGAACTGCGCGGCAGTCTGACGGCGCTGCGCTCCATCACCCGGCGCCTGGAGGACAACCCTGCCCGCTTCCTGCTCGGTCGCGATACCTTCGAGGAGTATGAGCCATGATCCGCCTGCCCCTGACCACAGGCCTGCTGGCTGCCCTGCTGACCCTGGGTGGCTGTTCGCTGCTGCCCGAATCCGAACCGGTGGCGGTGTATCAGTATTCGCAACCACCGCAGAACCTGATCCAGCAACGCCCCCAGAGCCTGCCCCTGTCCCTGCGGGTCGACACACCCCAGGCCGGCTACGCCCACACCGGACCGCGTCTGATGGTACAGACCCGTGACAATCAGCTGCTCAGCTACCGCGGCGTACGCTGGAGCGACCCGACCCCGACCCTGCTGCGCGAATATCTGGTGCAGGCCTTCCAGCGCCAGGGTGGACTGCGGGCGGTGACCACCGACGAGAACGCGCTGCATGCCGATGTGCATCTGGGCAGTGATCTGCGCCGCTTCCAGGTGGTCGACGGTGAACAACCGCACATCCTCATCGAGCTGCAGGCCCGACTGGTGAACCCGGAAAGCCGCCGGATCTACGTCAGCCGCGATTTCCGTATCGAGCAGCCGATCGGTAACACCCAGATTGCCCAGGTGCTCGAGGGCCATGAGCGGGCGGCCCAGACCCTGGCGCGCCAGTTGCTGGAATGGGCATTGCCGCAGATGGCAGCCATCCCCCCCGACAGCCGCCCCTGAGTCAGAGCGCCAGCAGCAATACCAGCGGCAGGCTGAGCATGGCCAGCAGGGTCTGCAGGGTGATGATGCCGGCCATCAGCTCCGCATCCCCATGCAGCTGGCGGGCCAGCACGTAGGCCGTGGGCGCACAGGGCAGCGCGAAGAGCAACACCACGGCGACCTGCTCCATGCCGGCCATGCCCATCCAGCCGCTGAGCAGCCAGGCGCCCAGCGGCATCAGCAGCAGCCGCCCCATGCTGTTGATCAGTAGCGGCAGGGTTTCCCGGCGCAGGTCCTGTGGCTGCAGCGCTGCCCCTACACAGAGCAGACCCAGTGGCAGACTGCTGGCCGCCAGCAGCCCGAGCAATTCGCTTACCCCGCCGCCCAGAGGCAATCCCACCAGATTGGCCATCACGCCACCTATACAGGCGAGGATCAGCGGATTTCTCAGCAAGGTACCGATCAGGGCCGGCATACCGAGACTGCCGCCGGGGGTCAGCGCCAGCACTGACAGGGTGTTGACCGCCGGCACCGTTACCGCCAGCAGCAGTGCCATCAGGCTCAGTCCGGCATCCCCGAACAGCGCACCCACCGCCGCCAGACCAATGTAGGTGTTGAAGCGCAGGGTCCCCTGCACCAGCACGCCGAAGCGCGAGGCAGGCCAGGCACGCCAGCGACGCAGGAGCACCAGCACACCCCAGCCCACGCCCAGGATCAGCGCCACGCACCCGGCAATGCGCCCCAGGTGCGGACTGTCCAGCGGCGCCCTGGCCAGACTGCTGAACAGCAGCGCAGGGAACAGGACGAAGTAGTTGAGCCGCTCCGCCCCCGGCCAGAAAGCACTGCTTGGAAAACCCGCGCGCCGCAGCAGATAACCGCCGAGAATCAGCGCGAACAGCGGCCAGAGGGCCGCCAGCAGGTAGCTCATGAGGCTGATCCCATGTCTGCCGCGGGTTGCGGCTCTGCGACCGCCAGCTCACGGGGGAAGCGGCGGATCAGCAGGGTGAGACCGAAGCCGGCACTCAGCACCGCCACGGTGAAACCGAAGGCGCTGGTGAAGTTGCCGGTACTGCCGATCAGCCAGCCGGCGATGGCCGGGCCGAAGAACTGGCCGATGGCGAAGAACAGGGTGGCGAAGCTGAAAGCGATGGGAATGTAGCGCGGCGCCACCTGGTCGGTGGCACTGGTCTGGATCATGGCAAACAGGCCGTTGATCGACAGGCCCATGATCAGGAAGTGGAAGAAGAACACCGGCAGCGTCTGGGCGAACAGCGGCAGGGCCATGGCGCCCACCACCAGGGCGATGGAGATCGCCAGGGCATTGCCCCTGCCCCAGTGATCGGACAGGCCGCCCCACACCGGACCGGTCGCCACCGACAGCAGACCGGACATGGCCATCAGCCGCCCGGCGACCACCTCGCCATGGCCGCTCTCGACCATGAAGCTGACCATGAAGATGGTCTGCACTATGTAACCCAGGCCGATGATCCCGTAGGTGCCGGCAACGATCAGCACCCGCGGATTGCGATAGACCCGCCACTTCTCCGCGGCGGACAGCTTGCCACTGACACCGTTGGCCGCCTGCGGGGGATTGCGGACGAACAGCGCGATCAGCAGGGTTGCCGACAGTGCCACGGCACCGAACAGCCCCCAGCTGGCCCGCCAGCCCTGATCACCGAACAGGTCGAGCAGCGCCGGCACCAGCAGCCCCGCCGAGAGGGTGCCTATGCCTACCCCGCTGCTCATGTAGCCGATGACCAGTCCACGCTTTTCCGGGAACCAGGTGGCCAGCAGCGTGACCATGGGGGCGAAGGCGAAGGCGGTACCGAAACCCAGCAGGCCCATGAGCAACGCAATCAGCCAGAATGACGAGGCCAGGGCGAGTCCGGCGAAGCCCAGCACCACTATACCCAGACCGAACAGCACCGAAGCGCGGGCGCCCCAGCGTGCCGCCGCCAGCCCGCCCGACAGCACGAAGCACACGTAGCACAGGGCGGTGATGGTGCCGAGAATGCCGGCCTGCTGGTAGCTCAGGCCCAGGTCCGCACGCATCGACGGCAGTATGATGCCGTAGGCCAGGCGGGCAAAGCCGATTACCACCATGGAGGTGAGGGTGCCACACAGAACGGTGATCACCATGTTCGGGCGGATTGTACTGCGGGTCATGACGACTCTCTTATCGATGGCTCGAACACTGGAAGGCAGTGGCGGCCAGTCGGCCAGACGTACCCCACCCTCCGAAGATGACAAAGCCCGCGAAGGCGGGCTTTGCTGACTATACCGGGACGGCTCCAGCGGAGCCCGGCCGGGCAACCATGAGGGGAATTCTAACCGATCAGCTGCTGGCACAGCACGGCATGGTCGAGCAGCTTGCCCGCCTGATCCATGACCCGCATCGCATCCGCGGAGACCTCATCGATGACCACGACCTGACCGTCGACCAGACCGATCTCGATCTTCATGTCGATCAGCACCAGTCCCTTGCCACGCAGATCGGCCTCGACAATACGGCAGACCTGACGGGTCAGCTCCTTGGCCTGAGCCAGATGCTCGGCGCTGAGCAGGCCCAGGGCCAGGATGGCGTCATCATTGATCAGCGGGTCACCGCGCTCGTCATCCTTGATGGTGATCTCGACCAGATAGTCCAGACCCCGCTCGGCGTCGCTGATGTAATTGCGGTAGCGACGCAGGAAGCTGCCCCAGGGACGGGTGCGGCAGATGAACTCGAAACCGCCCGCGCCCTTCACGTCCTTGCCCAGGGGCTCGGCGCGACGCACTTCCATGGTGCCCTTGTCGAGGTCGGCCGCGACGAAATGGGTGGGAACAGCTGCGGCATGCAGACGCTTGAAGAAGTAGTCGGTCATGGCCAGGGATTTGCGACCCTTGCCTTCGACCTGGCCGATCACGGTGTTGGCACCCGGATCGATGACCCCGTCCTCACCGGTGACGTCGTCCTTGAAGACCAGCAGGATGTTGCCATTGTCCAGGGCGTATACGTCCTTGGTCTTGCCGGTGTAGATCTTTTCGTTTGTGCTCATGACTCTGCTCGCTGGTAATTCCGATTGTGCATTCGACGCCGCGCAAAGGTGGCCTGTGAGTATACACACCCAGTAAAAGGCCCGCCTTCTGGCGGGCCTGGATCACATCCTGCCATCCGCTGCCTGGCTGTGCCAGATGGGGATCACTCCCACTCTATTGTAAACAAGACATTTTTATCTTTTATATTCAATGGCTTATTTTCCTGCTAATTGGTAATACCATGAAAAATACCATGCTCAGAAAAGGCTTAACAATATTTTGAAAAATTGCCTACTGAGCGCTGCCGCACAGCTCCATAGGCCGCTTTCCTGGCTTTGCTTCCAGATGTATGCTCTTCTGCTCCTGCAGCTAATGGATCACCGCAAACAGGTTACTCGCCTGGGGATTCCCTTTCGACCCGAGCATCCGTATGAGACTCATGCTTGATTATTATTATTATAGAAGCCCCCATGAATAAATCGCTCATCATTTTCGGCATCGTCAACATAACCTCGGACAGTTTCTCCGATGGAGGCCGGTATCTGGCGCCAGACGCAGCCATTGCGCAGGCGCGTAAGCTGATGGCCGAGGGGGCAGATGTGATCGACCTCGGTCCGGCATCCAGCAATCCCGACGCCGCGCCTGTTTCGTCCGACACAGAAATCGCGCGTATCGCGCCGGTGCTGGACGCGCTCAAGGCAGATGGCATTCCCGTCTCGCTCGACAGTTATCAACCCGCGACGCAAGCCTATGCCTTGTCGCGTGGTGTGGCCTATCTCAATGATATTCGCGGTTTTCCAGACGCTGCGTTCTATCCGCAATTGGCGAAATCATCTGCCAAACTCGTCGTTATGCATTCGGTGCAAGACGGGCAGGCAGATCGGCGCGAGGCACCCGCTGGCGACATCATGGATCACATTGCGGCGTTCTTTGACGCGCGCATCGCGGCGCTGACGGGTGCCGGTATCAAACGCAACCGCCTTGTCCTTGATCCCGGCATGGGGTTTTTTCTGGGGGCTGCTCCCGAAACCTCGCTCTCGGTGCTGGCGCGGTTCGATGAATTGCGGCTGCGCTTCGATTTGCCGGTGCTTCTGTCTGTTTCGCGCAAATCCTTTCTGCGCGCGCTCACAGGCCGTGGTCCGGGGGATGTCGGGGCCGCGACACTCGCTGCAGAGCTTGCCGCCGCCGCAGGTGGAGCTGACTTCATCCGCACACACGAGCCGCGCCCCTTGCGCGACGGGCTGGCGGTATTGGCGGCGCTGAAAGAAACCGCAAGAATTCGTTATCAGAAAACTGAAGGAACCTCCATTGAATCGAACTAATATTTTTTTTGGTGAATCGCATTCTGACTGGTTGCCTGTCAGAGGCGGAGAATCCGGTGATTTTGTTTTTCGACGTGGTGACGGGCATGCCTTCGCGAAAATCGCACCTGCTTCCCGCCGCGGTGAGCTCGCTGGAGAGCGTGACCGCCTCATTTGGCTCAAAGGTCGAGGTGTGGCTTGCCCCGAGGTGATCAACTGGCAGGAGGAACAGGAGGGTGCATGCTTGGTGATAACGGCAATTCCGGGAGTACCGGCGGCTGATCTGTCTGGAGCGGATTTGCTCAAAGCGTGGCCGTCAATGGGGCAGCAACTTGGCGCTGTTCACAGCCTATCGGTTGATCAATGTCCGTTTGAGCGCAGGCTGTCGCGAATGTTCGGACGCGCCGTTGATGTGGTGTCCCGCAATGCCGTCAATCCCGACTTCTTACCGGACGAGGACAAGAGTACGCCGCAGCTCGATCTTTTGGCTCGTGTCGAACGAGAGCTACCGGTGCGGCTCGACCAAGAGCGCACCGATATGGTTGTTTGCCATGGTGATCCCTGCATGCCGAACTTCATGGTGGACCCTAAAACTCTTCAATGCACGGGTCTGATCGACCTTGGGCGGCTCGGAACAGCAGATCGCTATGCCGATTTGGCACTCATGATTGCTAACGCCGAAGAGAACTGGGCAGCGCCAGATGAAGCAGAGCGCGCCTTCGCTGTCCTATTCAATGTATTGGGGATCGAAGCCCCCGACCGCGAACGCCTTGCCTTCTATCTGCGATTGGACCCTCTGACTTGGGGTTGA
>NZ_JAYJLH010000011.1:0-76235 GCF_051948695.1 Halopseudomonas sp. Lyrl_26 | reverse complement strand
CGCTCCCCGCATCCGCTGCATCCCGCCGGCGATGACGCCGCAGATGCAACCCACCACCAACCCGCCGACATGGGCGGCATTGGCAATGGCGCCGAAGCCGAGAACAGTAATGATCCCCGACAAACAGAACACCAGCCAGGCGAGCATCATGATCACCACGCCTTTGGGCAGGTCGAAATGCATGTTCGGCGCCAGCAGCTGGTACAGCCAGCAATAGCCCAGCAGCCCGTACAGCACCCCCGAAAGGCCGCCGAACAGGGCGGTCGGCCCGCTGAAGACCCACTGGGCATAGTTGGAGACCAGGGCAAACAGCAGCGTCAGCCCGAGCAGCCAGAAGCTGCCGGACCGCAGCTCGATGCGCCGCCCCAGTTCCCAGTACCAGAGCGCATTGAAGGCCAGGTGCATGATGCCGAAATGCATGAAAATCGGTGACACCAGACGCCACCACTGGCCCAGATCAGGACTGGCCGCCAGCTGGCCCATGCTGTTCACCGGGGTGAAGGACAGCCATGCCAGCGCGTGCAGATTGCGCCCCAGTCCGGTCCAGACCGCGACCGCCGCGGTGATGGCCAGGATCGCCAGAGTCACCGGGAGATGCCGCAACATCACGCCCCAGCCAGGCCCCACTGCAGGACGCACGACGCGCACCGGTTCGGCAATTTCCAGCGGGACACCGTCGCGGTAGAGCGTACGCACCAGGTCCGCATCGGCCTCGCTACTAGTCCAGATCACCTGCTCACCCCGCTCCTCGGTGACCCGGTGCGGCACGCCCTGCATACGCAGAAAATGGATCAGCCTGGACAGATCCTCATCCAGATCGCAGGCCAGCGCCCGGTACTTGCTCATATCACGTCCACCCAGACAAAGTTTTCCGGCACTATCCGCTCTTCCCCACTCCAGCGGTAGGCCACCAGCCGCCCATACTTGACGGCACTGTAATCCAGACAGGCCAGGTTCGGGCGCAGGGGCTGCGGCCTGCCCTGCTGCCAGTAATGACCGACGAACAGCAGCGGCTCGTCCACCCCGTAATACAGCAGCTCACGCTTCTGACGGAAGGTCAGCGGGCGAATGGCGATGTGCTCCGGCAGGTCGTCCGGCTGGAACACCAGATCTCCGTAGGTCTCCGGCGACTCCTCCCAGAACTTGGTGCGGAACATGCCGCGCACCACACCGTCCCCGCTCTTCATGGTCAGGCCATGGGGCAGCCGCATGCCGATGCCGCGCAGCAGGCGGTCAAAGACCTGATCGGCGAAGCTCTCGGGCTCGACCGACGCCTGAAGAAAATCCACATCCGGTCGGCCGTCCGGGTATTGCTCGGCGAAGGGGCGGATCAGTCGATCATCCCAGCAGGCGTGCACCAGGCGGAAGGGGCCCATGTCCATGTACAGCGGCAGCGTCCAGAACCAGTCGAGAAACTCGTCCCACTCCGCTGCCCTGCCCTCGAACTGCTCCAGGGTCGCCTGGATCTGCCGCTGATTTCGGTCGGTATGCTCGCGCACCCAGGAGCGACCGCTGCCCGCCGGCGCCGGCGTCACCCAGCCCAGGGCATTGAACTCGTGATTACCCATGATGCAGCGCGCCGCGCCGGCCTCGACCATGTCGCGCACGATCAGCAATGCCTCGCGGATGCGCGGACCACGGTCGATGATGTCACCGAGAAACAACGCCTGTCGCTGCGGATGGCGCCACACTCCACCTACCCGCGCATAACCCATCTGCTCCAACAGCTTCTCGAGCGTATGCGCGCAGCCATGCACATCTCCGATGATGTCATAGCCCTGCCAGAGCTCGATGTCTGTCATTCGGCTTACTCCGTCAGGCGACTGCTCCAGCCCAGCTTGCTGCGGCAGATCGCGTAGAAATTGTGATCCAGCGGGTGGATGAGCCGCAGCTTCTGCGGCTTCTTGCGGATGATCAGCGTATCCCCCGGGGCACAGGCAATGTGCTCCTGGCCATCGCAGCTGACCTGCGGATAGATCTCGTTCTGCCGGGCGATGGTGATGCGGATCTCGCTGTTGCCCTCCACCACGATCGGGCGGCTGGACAGGGTATGCGGGAACATGGGCACCAAAACCATGGCGTCCAGCTTGGGGTGCATGATCGGCCCGCCGGCGGACAGCGAATAGGCGGTGGATCCGGTGGGAGTGGCCACTATCATGCCGTCTGACTTCTGGCTGTAGACGAACTGACCGTCGACGAACAGCTCGAACTCTATCATCCGCGCCGACTTGCCGGGATGCAGCACCACGTCGTTGAGCGCCTCGCTGGCACCCAACTGCTCCTCGCCCCGGCATACGATGGCGTCCAGCAGGAAGCGGGACTCGGCCATATACTTGCCGGCCAGCACATCTCCTACCCGCCGCTCGAGTTCTTCGGGCGAAATATCGGTAAGAAAACCCAGCCCGCCGCGGTTGACCCCCAGCACAGGTACATTCGAGCGGCACAGGGCGCGTGCGGCTCCCAGCAGACTGCCGTCCCCGCCGACAACGATCACCAGATCGCAGATTTCGCCCATCATGCGGCGCGAGCACACCTGCAGCTGATGTCCCGGCAGCATCTCGGCCACTGTGTCCTCGAGGACTACCGTATGGCCCTTGTGCAACAGGAAGCGCTTCAGACGACGCAAGGTATCCACGACACGGGCACTGCCCAAGCGACCAATCAGCCCGATATTGCGGAAATGCTCCATAAACCACTCTCTGTTTCGGCTTGAATAATTCCGCACAGGCTTGAGCACGGACAGGGGGTAATTATCCGTGGCAGAGCGGTATCTGGCAAATAGGGACGGTGTCAGTCAGTCCCGGTGGCGGTACGCGTCTGCAGTCGCTGCAGCTCCCTGCGCAGGCTGCCGTTGAGCTTCTGCTGCTCCTCCAGCTGCCGCTTGATGTCCTGCAGCTCACCACGCACGATCGTCAGGTGATCGGCGTGCTCGCCGCGCAGACGATCAAGCTTATCGCGATGTTCCTGCTCCTGTTGACGCAGGCGGGCCTGCAGTTCGCCGATCTGGCGCAGGTATTCGTTCACTTCACCGGCATGGGCCTTGCGCAGCTTGTCCATCTCCGCAGTCAGCTCAACCAGAGGATCGACGCTGTCGGCCTGTTCACCCTCCCCTTGGGAAGCCGCCGCGCCGTACCAGCTGTCCTCAGCCACCACCTGCAGGTTTTCGGTGGTCAGGATCGCCTTGGCCTCCTCGTCCTCACCGATGATGCCCAGCCCATTGCGGGTCACCGCCTGCTTGATCCAGGCCAGATCAGCCTTGCCGCCGCGCTGACCCGGCTTCCACATGCTGTGCTGGTATTCCTTGTGATGGCAGAAGCCCAGGCAGGAGAGTCGAATCGGTCCACCGCCCATATCCGGCCCCCTCGCGGCCTTCTCCGCCAGAGTGCGCAGGGGCAGGTTCCAGAGGCGATTCACATAGCCATCGAGGTCAAAATCCACAGTGAAGAACACCGCAGCGCGTACATACAGGCGGGAGTTGATCTGCAGAAAGACCGCCTCAACGGTATCGTCAGCAAAATCCGGCGCGGTTACCAGGCCATCGAGCAGAGCCTCAAACTCAGCGTACAGCATCTCCCGGACAATGCCCTGATCAGAAAAGAACATCACCGCTTCAGTCAGCAACGGCTTTTGTATTCTGTCCGGATCACGTGAAGTCATGATGGCTGTACCCATTTGCTTTTTATATCCCGCACTTTGCCTTTTTTCACGGGCGATTGCACCGCCCCGGACGGAGTTTACGCGAAACGGTGACTTACGGTTGTGACAGACTTGGCAGCTGCGTTGAATGACTCCCGGCAGGCGAGAGTCGACCCAGGCCCTTGCGAGTGCCTGCAAACGAAAGCAGCGCCGAAGCGCTGCTGTGAGGGTTGCTCATTATCGGCTGGGTCGGCAAGCCCCTGCCCGCCGACCCCGCAAACACGCCCGGATCAGATTTGCGCAGCCAGTCGCGAACCCTGATCGATGGCGCGCTTGGCATCCAGCTCGGCGGCCACATCCGCACCGCCGATCAGGTGCACGGACTTGCCCGCCGCTTCCAGACCTGCCTGCAGCTCACGCAGCGGCTCCTGACCGGCGCAGAGGATGATGGTATCCACCGGCAGCACACTGACCTCGTCGCCGCGACGGATATGCAGTCCGGCGTCATCGATCTTCAGGTATTCGACGCCATTGAGCATCTTCACCTGCTTGGTCGCCAGACCGGCACGGTGGATCCAGCCGGTGGTCTTGCCCAGGCCGGCGCCGACCTTGCTCGACTTACGCTGCAGCAGATAGACCTCGCGGGCCGGCGGATGCGGCTGCGGAGTCACCCCGGCGATACCGCCACGGGCGTTGAGTTCGGGATCTATGCCCCACTCTTTCCAGAACAGCGCCGTGTTGGTACTGGGGCTTTCGCCCTGATGGCAGATGAACTCGCTGACGTCGAAGCCGATACCGCCGGCGCCGATCACCGCCACCTTCTGCCCCACCGGCTTGCGCTGGAGAATGGCGTCCAGATAGCCGATCACGCTGGGGTGATCCACGCCGGGAATCTCCGGCACCCGCGGCACGATACCGGTTGCCAGGATCACCTCGTCGAACTCGGTCAGATCCGCGCTGCTGACGCGGGTGTTCAGCTTCAGCTGCACGCCCGTGGTCTCGATGCGCCGACGGAAGTAGCGCAGGGTCTCGTAGAACTCCTCCTTGCCCGGAATCAGCTTGGCCACGTTGAACTGACCGCCGATTTCCGCCGCCGCATCGAACAGGGTCACCTCATGACCGCGCTCGGCTGCCACCGTCGCCGCCGCCAGACCCGCCGGGCCGGCACCCACTACGGCGATCTTCTTCACAGTGGTGGTCGGAATGTAGTTCAGCTCGGTCTCATAGCAGGCGCGGGGGTTGACCAGACAGCTGGTCAGCCGGCCGCTGAAGGTATGGTCCAGACAGGCCTGGTTGCAGCCGATGCAGGTATTGATCTCGTCGGCCCGGCCCTCTGCCGCCTTGTTGATGAAATCGGGGTCGGCCAGGAAGGGACGCGCCATCGACACCATATCGGCATGCCCCTCGGCCAGCACCCGCTCGGCCACCTCCGGGGTATTGATGCGGTTGGTGGTCACCAGCGGAATGGACACCTCGCCCTTGAGGCGAGCGGTCACCTTGGTGAAGGCCGCACGGGGTACCTTGGTGGCGATGGTCGGAATGCGCGCCTCGTGCCAGCCGATGCCGGTGTTGATGATGGTCGCCCCGGCCTTCTCGATCTCCTTGGCCAGCAGCACCACCTCATCCCAGGTGCTGCCGTCCTCGACCAGGTCCAGCATCGACAGGCGATAGATGATGATGAACTCGGGCCCCACCGCAGCGCGCACCCGGCGTACTATCTCCAGCGGCAGGCGCATGCGGTTCTCGTAGCTGCCACCCCAGCGGTCGGTACGCTTGTTCACCCGCTCCACCAGGAACTGGTTGATGAAGTAACCCTCCGATCCCATGATCTCGACGCCGTCATAGCCGGCGCTCTGGGCCAGGGCAGCGCAGTTGGCGAAGTCGTCGATCTGCTTCTGGATGCCTGCCTCGTCCAGCTCCTTCGGGGTGAAGGGGTTGATCGGCGACTGCACCGCACTGGCGGACACCTGCGCCGGGT
Source organism: Halopseudomonas sp. Lyrl_26 (assembly GCF_051948695.1). NCBI lineage: Bacteria > Pseudomonadati > Pseudomonadota > Gammaproteobacteria > Pseudomonadales > Pseudomonadaceae > Halopseudomonas > Halopseudomonas sp. Lyrl_26. The sequence continues at coordinate 70,621 of NZ_JAYJLH010000011.1, read as the reverse complement.
TGTAGGCATAACGGCCCGCATGCAGGATCTGCAGACAGATCTTGCCGCCGGCCTCATGCACCGCCTGGGTCACCACCTTGTGCTTCTCGGCCTCTTCAGGGGTGCTCAGCTTGGCCGCGCCCTTGCCCACACTGCCCTCCTCGTTGGGGCCGAAGCCGCCGGTCACGATCAGGCCCACGCCACCACGGGCGCGCTCGGCAAAGAAGGCTGCCATCCGCTCGAAGCCCTGGGGACGCTCCTCCAGGCCGGTGTGCATCGAACCCATCAGCACCCGGTTGCGCAGCGTGGTGAAACCCAGATCCAGCGGCGCCAGCATATGGGGGTAAGGGGACTGTCCGTTCATGGTCATACTCCAGTGTCATCAGGCGTCAGCTCATCGGCCGACTTGCTATGGAGCAGACGATAGGCCCTGCCCCTGACCCGCTCAATCACCGCAAATGACATTTTCATAACCCTGAGTTACATTTTGCAGCTCCACAAGGAGTCACAGCATGAAGCTCGGCGACCTTTCGGTCGGCTACCTCTACAGCCTGCAGGCGGCGCTCAGGCATCAGGGTCATGACGCAGACGCCCTGTTGCGGCGCTATCGCGTTCCTCCGGACATGCTGGCCCGGCCTCTGGCGCGCATCAGCATTCCACGTTTCATGCGCCTCGGCCATGCCGCCATCCAGCTCAGCGGCCGTAAGGACATCGGCCTGCTGATGGGCCGGTACAGCCAGCCATCGCACCTGGGACTGCCGGGGCTGACCGCCCAATGCGCGCCCAACCTCGGCCAGGCTTTCGATGTACTGGTGCGCTTCGAGCGACTGACCAGCCAGAACTACCGGGGCCACTCCAGCTTTCATCCACCGGCCACCCGTTTCTACTCGATCAGTCCCTACAACAGCTTCAACCTCTTCGTGGTCGACTCCGCCCTCGCCTCCCGCCGGCAGCTCGCCATGCAGCTGACCGGAGGCGCAGCGCGGCTCAGGGAAGTGCACATCGAGTTCCCTGCGCCGGACTATGCCGACCGCTACGAAAGCCTGTTCGGCTGCCCGGTACTTTTCGAGCAGGAGCACAACCAGCTGATCTGGGAAGCCGGCAGCCTCGACCTGCCGCTGATCCAGAGCGCCCCCGGCACCCACGCCCAGCTGGTGGAGTTGTGTGAGCAGCAACTGCAGGACCTCACCCGCCACCGGCACCTGCGCGAACGGGTCGAGGAAATCCTCTCCCCGCGGCTGCACAGTCAATTACCGGAACTGGACGAAGTCGCCGCCCGCCTCGGCATGGCCGGCTGGACCCTGCGCCGCCGCCTCAAGGCCGAAGCCGGCACACGTTTTCAGGACATCATCGACGACATGCGCCGGGACCTGGCGCTGAGCTACATGAGGGATACGGAAACCGCACTGGGAGAAATCGCCTTCCTGCTCGGCTTCTCCTCACCGGCAGCATTCCAACGCGCGTTCAAACGTTGGACCGGCGTAGCACCAGGGCAATATCGCCGGCAGACAAGACAGGAGAAACCGCTCGGTAGGAGCACCGCCCTCGGTGTGAACCCCAATCGAACCAAACCCCAGAGCCAGCCCCCATTCGCACCCGACACGGGTGCTCCTACATCCGGCGTGGGGATTGAGTAGGAGCACCGCCCTCGGTGCGAATCACAATCAAACCAAACCCCAGAGTCAGCCCCCTTCGCACCCGAGGCGGGTGCTCCCACATCCGGCGTGGGTTTCGATCCGGCGTGGGGTTTCGGTAGGAGCACCGCCCTCGGTGCGAACCACAATCAAACCAAACCCCAGAGTCAGCCCCCTTCGCACCCGAGGCGGGTGCTCCTACATCCGGCGTGGGTTTCGATCCGGCGTGGGGTTTCGGTAGGAGCACCGCCCTCGGTGCGAACCACAATCAAACCAAACCCCAGAGCCAGCCCCCATTCGCACCCGGGGCGGGTGCTCCCACATCCGGCGTGGTTTTTGATCCGGCGTGGGGTTTTGGTAGGAGCACCGCCCTCGGTGCGAACCACAATCAAACCAAACCCCAGAGTCAGCCCCATTCGCGCCCGGGGGGGGCCCTACAACACGCGAAGGAGTCGAACGCCTACCCCTCACATCTCCTGCGCATCATCTACAGCGTCATCCCATTCCTGGGCGCGTTGCTCCAGCAGTTCTTCTTCATACTCGTTCATATTGTTCTCTCCTTCTTGATCATTCTCTGCATGATGGGAACAGGTTCAACCTAACTCCCCTGCTTTACAGTCAGATGAAAACCACACGGGAAAGTTCAGAAGCAATTGACTTTGCCACGGTGTCAGGGTTGAGACTGTGGCCATTCAAACCATCGAGGAGATTGTTCCCGTGAGCATCCCACTGAACGTCAAGGAAATGACCTGCGCCCACTGCGTCAAGCACGTCACCGAGGCCCTGACCGCCGTTGCCGGTGTCGAATCGGTCGACGTCAACCTGGAAGCCGGCAAGGTCAGCGTCAAGGGCAATGCCGACAGCCAGGCGCTGATCAACGCCCTGGACGAAGCCGGCTACCCGGCCAACGTCGCCCACGATGGCAAGACCACCTGCTGCGGTGGTTGCGGCGGCTGACAGTCAAGGAGGAAAACATGCTCGGCAAATTACGCTTCATCGCCCTGGCCGGTCTGTTCATGGGCGGTCTGGCCCAGGCGGCAGACAACCTGACCATTGACGTCCACCGCGACGCCAACTGCGGCTGCTGCAAGGACTGGATCCTGCATCTGGAGAACAACGGCTTCACGGTCAACGATCATGTAGAAGCCAACATGGGCAGCTTCAAGCAGACCGCCGGCGTACCCCCGCGCCTGGGCTCCTGCCACACCGCGATCATCAACGGTCAGTTCGTGGAAGGCCACGTGCCTGCAGAACAGATCCACCTGCTGCAGAACCGCCCCGACCTGCTCGGCATAGCCGTTCCCGGCATGCCCGTCGGCTCTCCGGGCATGGAGTACGGTGATCGCAAGGATCCTTATCAGGTAGTGGGACTGACCAGAAGTGGCCAAGTCGAGGTCATCGCGGAGTACTGATCAACTCCGCTCCAGCCTCAGCGTCACCCGGCGGTTCTTTTCCCTGCCTTCCCGGGTGTTGTTGTTGGCGACGGGGTAGCGCTCGCCGTGGAAACGGATGCTGATCATGTCCTCATCCACGCCCCGCTCGACCAGGTAGGCCTGAACCGCCAGCACCCGCTGGCGGGACAGCTCGCGGTTGCTCAGTCGGTCGCCGACATTGTCCGAGTGCCCATCCAGTTCAATGCGCGACACCTGCGGATCAGCCTTGATGTACTCCAGCGCCACATCCAACATCTGTCTGGCCCGAGCATCCAGCACGGCACCGCCACTGGGAAAGCCGATCGCCGTGCGCGAGATCTGATCGATATTCATCGGCAGCAGGCCATCGGCACAGGCCTGAAAATCCTTCCACGCCTGCGGATAGCCGACACTGGACACCACCACCCGCACCTGCTGACCCGCATCGCTCAGACTGCCCTGCAGAATGGTCGGCTGCAAACCCCGAGACAGCCCCGCGAGCATCTGCCCCGCCTGCTGCCAGGGTAACCGCATTACAGTGGTGCCCGACTGAACCGTCCCCTGCCCAAGCGGCTGCACCCGGGCATCCGGGCGCCACGGCGGCGGATCGTTGTACAGCTGCGCGGCTCCCGGCCGCATCAGCTCGCTCCAGGCCGACAGCTGGAACATCGGCCGCTCACCCGCCCGGCGGATGAACACCGCCTCGCCATAACCGTCAACGCGCTGGCTCAAACGACACTCGAACTTGTCCCCTTCCACCGACCACTGCACATCTTCCATGCGCGTCTGGAACGTCATAGCCTGGGCAGGCAGAGCTGCTCCCAGTAGCAGGACAAGCGGTAAACGGAACAAGCAAGGCACTCCGAAAACAGGGCTACAGGACAAGAAGTCGGCGCACGAGCGCGAAACTTTAGCCCAGAACCAAAACCCAACTCCGCCCGGTTCGCACCGTGCCCGACCCGTTCGCACCGAGGGCGGTGCTCCTACAACAAAGCCAAACCCAACCCCGACCCGTAGGAGCACCCGCCCCGGGTGCGAATGCGTGCCCACCCCTTTCACACCGAGGGCGGTGCTCCTACAAAAAAACCAAACCCAACCCCGACCCGTAGGAGCACCCGCCCCGGGTGCGAATGCGTGCCCACCCCTTTCACACCGAGGGCGGTGCTCCTACAACAAAACCAAACCCAACTCCGACCCGGGTGCGAATACGGGCCCACCCCTTTCGCACCGAGGGCGGTGCTCCTACAACAAAGCCAATCCCAACTCCGACCCGTAGGAGCACCCGCCCCGGGTGCGAACGCGTGCCCGCCCGTTCGCACCGAGGCGGTGCTCCTACGGGGTCCTCTACAACCACACCGCATCCCAATGCGGATAATCCCCCACCGACTCCACCAACCCCGCCCTGATCGGGTTGGCTATGACATATCTGGCCAACGCCTTGAGGTCATCCTCCCGGCGCACCGCTCGATCATGAAAACCCCTCTGCCATATGCGCCGCCCGATTCTCCGCGCACAAACACCCCTCACCCGCCCCACCACTCGGCCGAGCGACTCGTCATTCAACTGCATCAACCAATGGAAATGATCCGGCATCACGACATAGCACCAGGTCTGGACATCGTTCTGCAGCGCCTCCATACGCAAGGTATTGACCAGAGCCCGGGCGTTGTTCAGGTCGGAGAAAACCGGCTCGCGATCCTGGGTAACGGCGGTAATGAGGTACAGCCTGCCCGCCTCGGACACACGCCCAAGACGCAGACGGTGGGATTGGTAGGTTGCTTGTGACACGGCATTGGGCCTCCTGGATGGGGGGTTTGGATATATCCAGGGGGTTATCGGGGCAGGAGTAAAGGAGAGGATGGCGGGGTTGTGATGTGGTGCACGGAGGAGTGGGTGGGGAGGGTTTGTGCCCGCCCCCGTTCGCACCGAGGCGGTGCTCCTACAGCAAAACCACAACCCAACCCCGTGACCGTAGGAGCACCCGCCCCGGGTGCGAATGGGGACATGCATGGGGCGTGGATTGTGCTCGCCCGGTTCGCACCGTGGGCGGTGCTCCTACAACAGAACCACAACCCAACCCCGAACCGTAGGAGCACCCGCCCCGGGTGCGAAGGGGGACATGCGTGGGGCGTGGATTGTGCTCGCCCGGTTCGCACCGAGGCGGTGCTCCTACAACAGAACCACAACCCAACCCCGAACCGTAGGAGCACCCGCCCCGGGTGCGAAGGGGGACATGCATGGGGCGTGGATTGTGCCCGCCCGGTTCGCACCGAGGCGGTGCTCGTACAGCAAAACCACAACCCAACCCCGTGACCGTAGGAGCACCCGCCCCGGGTGCGAAGGGGTGCCCGACCCGTTCGCACCGAGGCGGTGCTCCTACGACAAAACCTAACCCACCTCCGGACCGTAGGAGCACCCGCCCCGGGTGCGAAGGGGTGCTGCCTGGTGGAGGCTTAGCGGTAGCCTTTGGGGTTGTTGGACTGCCAGCGCCAGGCGTCGGCGCACATGGCTTCGAGGCTGAGTTCGGCGCGCCAGCCGAGTTCTTCGGCGGCGAGGGTGGGGTCGGCGTAGCAGCAGGCGACATCGCCCGGGCGGCGGGCGGTGAGGACGTAGGGAAGTTTGTGGCCGCAGGCTTTCTCGAAGGCATGCAGCATATCCAGCACCGAGTAGCCCTTGCCGGTACCCAGGTTGAATGCCTTGATGCCCAGGTCCCGGTCCAGCCATTCCAGGGCCTTCACGTGGCCTTCAGCCAGGTCCATGACGTGGATGTAATCCCGCACCCCGGTACCATCCGGTGTTGGGTAATCGCTGCCGAACACGTTCAGATGCTCACGCCGGCCCACGGCCACCTGGGCTATGTAGGGCATGAGGTTGTTGGGGATATCCGCCGGGTCTTCGCCGATGCGACCGCTGCTGTGGGCCCCGACCGGATTGAAATAGCGCAGCAGGGCGATATTCCAGCTGTCGTCGGCCACATACAGATCGCCCAGCAGCTCTTCAATCATCAGCTTGGAGCGGCCATAGGGATTGGTCGCGCTGGTGGGAAAATCCTCGCGGATCGGCACGGTGGCGGGGTCGCCATAGACAGTGGCGGAGGAGCTGAACACCATGTTCTTCACCCCGGCCCGCTGCATGGCCTCGCAGAGCACCACGGTACCGCTGACGTTGTTGTGGTAATAGCGCAGCGGCTGGGCAACCGACTCGCCCACCGCCTTGAGCCCGGCAAAGTGGATGACGGCATCCACCTTGTGGGTCTGGAACAGGCGATCCAGCAGCGCGGCATCATTGATGTCGCCCTCCACCATAACCACCTCGCGCCGGGCAATATCCTCCACCCGGCGCACGGCCTCGGCGCAGCTGTTGCTGAAGTTGTCCAGCACCACCACGTCATAGCCCAGTTCAAGCAGGCGCACGCAGGTATGCGAACCTATGTAGCCGGCGCCGCCGGTAACCAGAATGGTCTTGCTCATTTACTCAGTCCTTTCAAACCGCCTTGATCGCCTCTACCAGCTTCTCAGTCTCCCGCTCCATCAGGGCGATATCACCCCGACTCTCCACATTCAGCCGTATCACCGGTTCGGTATTGGAGGCGCGCAGGTTGAACCGCCAGTCCGCGTAGCAGATGCTCAGGCCATCAGTGTAATCCACATCCAGCGCAGCGGGGGCATATTGGTCTTCGATGGCCCGCAACACGGTCGGCGCATCACTGACGGTGAGATTGATCTCGCCGGAGGACGGATAGGCAGCGATGCGCTCATCCACCAGCTCGGACAGCGGCTTGCCCTTGCGGCACATCAGCTCGGCCACCAGCAGCCAGGGAATCATGCCGCTGTCGCAATAGGCAAAGTCACGGAAGTAATGATGCGCGCTCATCTCGCCACCATAGATGGCATCCTCGGCCCGCATGCGCTCCTTGATGAAGGCATGGCCGGCCTTGGTCTGAATCGCCACGCCGCCGTTCTGCTCGATCTGCTCCACGGTATTCCACACCAACCGCGGGTCGTGAATGATGCGCGCGCCCCGCTCCTTCTGCAGGAAAGCCTCGGCCAGCAGCCCGACGATGTAGTAGCCCTCGATGAAGCGCCCCTGCTCGTCGAACAGGAAGCAGCGGTCAAAATCCCCATCCCAGGCAATGCCCATATCCGCCTGATACTTGAGCACCGCATCGCGGGTAATGCCGCGGTTTTCCGGCAGCAGCGGGTTGGGAATGCCATTGGGGAAGCTGCCGTCAGGATTGTGGCAGATCTTCACCAGCTCCACGGGCATATGCAGATCGGCAAAGGCCTTTTCCAGCGCATCAATCGCCGGACCGGCCGCACCGTTACCTGCGTTGACCACCAGCCGCATCGGAGTGAATGCCGCCGGATCGATGTAGTTCATCAGGTGCTCGACATACTGCTCCCGCACGTCGACCAGCTCATAGCTGCCACGGTCGGCATCCGCCACATTGGGGTCACGACCGTCCACCAGCTCATATTCCCGCGCTTCGGCCAACGCCCGAATCTCGGCCAGACCGGTGTCAGCGGAAATCGGCCGCGCACCCTCGCGCACCAGCTTGAAGCCGTTGTAGTCGATGGGATTGTGCGAGGCAGTCACCTCGATGCCGCCGTCCACACCCAGATGGAAGGTCGCAAAATACACCTCTTCCGTGCCGACCATGCCCAGGTCCAGCACATCCACCCCTTCATCGCGCAGACCGTTGGCCAAGGCCGCCTTCAAGGCCGCCGAGCTTTCACGAATGTCCCCGCCCAAAACCACTTTTTTGGGCTTCAGCCACTGGGCAAAACCCCGGGCGATGCGGTAGGCGATACCTTCGTCCAACTGCGTGCCCAACTGGCCGCGGATGTCATACGCCTTGAAGCAGGTGATAGCAGACATAAAAGATCCTTGTTTTGATATTTGGTTTGGCCTGGGGCTTGGCCCCGATTACTTCAAAATCCGCCCCAACAGCCCCGCCGTCGACGAATCCACCCCACTCACCTCGCCCTGCCCCCGTATCCATCCCAGCGTATCCACTGCTAGCTTCTTGCCCATCTCCACGCCCCACTGGTCGAAGGGGTTGATATCCCAGATCACCGACTGCACGAAAACCTTGTGTTCGTACATGGCAATCAGTGCTCCCAGGCTGTAGGGCGTGAGTTCGTCCAGCAGCAGGGTCGAGCTGGGTTGATTGCCGCGGTAACGCTGGTAGATGGGCAGTTGGTCTGCATCCTTGAGGGCTGCGTCGCCGAGGGCCAGCAGGCGGGATTGGGCCAGGCAGTTGGCCAGTGCCAGCTCATGCTGGGCGATGAGCTCTGCGGTGACCTCATCCCGGGCCTGTTCGTAACGGCGGGCCGGGAGGATGAAGTCGCAGGTTACGGCTTCGGTACCCTGGTGCAACAGCTGATAGAAGGCGTGCTGCGCGTTGGGGCCCACATCGCCCCAGATGATCGGGCAGGTCTTGTGTTCCACGGGCTGCCCATCGCGGGTGACGCTCTTGCCGTTGGACTCCATCTCCAGCTGCTCCAAATACAGCGGCAGCTGCTTGAGGCGGCCATCGTAAGGCAGCACCGCCTGGGCGTTGATGCCCAGCACGTTGGTATTCCATATCCCGACCAGTGCCATCAGTACCGGCAGGTTCTGCGGCCAGTCGGCATTGCGGAAGTGTTCATCCATCAGATGGGCACCGGCGAGCATCTGGCGGAAGCCGTGCATACCGATGGCCAGAGCAATGGGCAGGCCGATGGCGGACCACATCGAGTAGCGCCCACCGACCCAGTCCCATATCTGCAACTGATGCTCTTCGCTGATGCCCCATTCGGTCATCTTCTGCACCGCCGAGGACACGCCCAGAAAGTGGCAATGCAACACACCTGGCTTGTCGCCCAGCGTGTGCTGCAGCCAGCAGCGCGCGGTATCGGCGTTGCTCAGGGTATCTATGGTGGTGAAGGACTTGGACGAGATGATGAACAGCGTCGAGTGCGGGTTGAGGGTGCGCAGCAACTGGGACAGCTGGCTGCCGTCCATGGTTGAGGCGAAGTGTACGGTCAGGCGCGAGGAGGTCTGCGCCGCGCTGTCGCACAGGGCCTCAACGACCATCTGCGGGCCCAGGTCCGAACCGCCGACGCCGATATTCACCACATCGGTCACGACCTCGCCGGTAGCGCCCCGCCACTGCCCCGAGTGCACCTTGTTCACGATGCGCTCCATGCGGCGCAATTGCTCGTGCACCTGGGCGGCGACGTCCTGGCCGCCCACCACGCAGGACGCACCCTCGGGCAACCGCAGGGCCCAATGCATCGCCGCCCTGCCCTCGGTGGAGTTCACCGGCTCGCCGCCAAACAGTCGGTCGATCCACTCTGGTAGCTGCTGCTGGCGAGCCAGATCGAACAGCCGCTCGAGGGTTTCCACGGTCAGACGCTGTTTGGAGTAATCGAACAACAGCGGACCGCATTCGCTATGCAGACGCCCGAAGCGCTGCGGATCATCGGCGAAAAACTGCGCCAGATGGGTGCCCTTGATGTTATCGGCATGCTCAGCCAGGACCCGCCACATATAAATTACTCTCCTGATATGGATCGTCATGAAACCCGAAACCGGCCCGCGGACCCGTAGGAGCACCCGCCCCGGGTGCGAATGGGGCCTGCCCGGGGCGCTGATCTGTGCCCGCTTCAGTTCGCGGTTCGCACCGGGGCGGTGCTCCTACAACAAAACCAAAAGCTGCCGCGGCCCCGTAGGAGCACCCGCCCCGGGTGCGAATGGGGCCTGCCCGTGACGTTAATATGTGCCCGCTTCGTTCGCGGTTCGCACCGAGGCGGTGCTCCTACAACAAAACCAAAACCTGCCCCCGAACCCGTAGGAGCACCCGCCCCGGGTGCGAATGGGGCCTGCCCAAGACGCTAATCTGTGCCCGCTTCGTTCGCGGTTCGCACCGAGGCGGTCCGGCGATCCGGCGGTGCTCCTACAACAAAACCAAAACCTGCCCGCCCGCTTCGTTCGCGGTTCGCACCGGGGGCGGTGCTCCTACAGCACAAAACCAAAACCGCCCGCGAACCCGTAGGAGCACCCGCCCCGGGTGCGAATGGGGCCTGCCCGGGGCGCAAATCTGTGCCCGCCGCGTCCGCGGTTCGCACCGGGGCGGTCCGGCGATCCGGCGGTGCTCCTACAACAAAACCAAAACCTGCCCGCCCGCTTGGCTCGCGGTTCGCACCGGGGGCGGTGCTCCTACAACAAAACCAAACCTGCCCCCGAACCCGTAGGAGCACCCGCCCCGGGTGCGAAGGGGGCCTGCCCAAGACGCTGATCTGTGCCCGCTTCGTTCGCGGTTCGCACCGAGGCGGTCCGGCGATCCGGCGGTGCTCCTACAACAAAACCAAAACCTGCCCGCCCGCTTGGCTCGCGGTTCGCACCGGGGCGGTGCTCCTACAGCAAAAAACCAAAACCTACCCCGACCCCGTAGGAGCACCCGCCCCGGTGCGAATGGGTGCCTACCTGCGCCCTATCCCGTAATAGGTAAACCCGGCCCGCTTCACAAACTCGGGGTCCCAGACATTTCGACCATCCAGCAGCAGCGGCTTGTTCATCTCCGCATGCAAACGCTTGAAGTCCGGGCTCCAGTAGGCCTTCCACTCGGTCACCAGCATCAGCGCATCAGCGCCGGCGGCAGCTTCGTAGGGATCGTCATGCAGGACCAGATCATCCCGCTCCCCCGCCCAGGCCGCCAGTGCCGGCAGCGCGCGGGGATCATGCACATGCACCTCGGCCCCCTGTGCCCAGAGCGCGGTAATCAACTTCAATGCCGGTGCATTATCAATGCGCGAGGACTCAGGCTTGAAAGCGGCACCCCATATCGTCACCTTGCGGCCGGTCAGCTCAGTGTCATAGTGCTGCCACAGCTTGCGGAACAGCGCCTCCTTCTGGCGCTCGTTGATCTGCAGAACCTCCTCGATCAACTGCGCCTGCAGGCCGCTGTGCTGCAGGGTGCTGGCCAGGCTCATTACGTCCCGGGAGAAACTCAGCCCCCCGAAACCGCAGCCCGGATACAGATAGGCTTCACCGATCCGCTGATCGGCGCCCATCCCCTGGCGCACCCTCTCGATATCCACATCCAGACTGTCCGCCAGGTTGGCCATATCGTTCATGAAGCTCAGGCGCGTGGCGAGCATGCCGTTGATCGCCAGCTTGGTGAATTCCGCCTCACGCGGGCGCATGGACATGATCGAATCCCGGCGGCGGTTGAATGGCCGCAGAATCTCCGCCACCAGCCGTCCCGCCCAGGGTATATCCGCCCCCACCAGCCAGTGGGTAGGACGGGTAAAACCATTCAGGGCAGCCCCCTCGGTAAGCAGGTCAGGCAGACTCACCACAGCACCATGCTCGACCTTGGCGCCCCCGCGGGAGTGCAGACTGTGCTGCAGCGCCTCGGTGCTGCCCACCGGGAAGGTAGACTGGTTGACCACCAGAAACTCGGGATCGATGCTCACAGGCAGAGAGCGGACCAATTCATGGGCATAGTCCAGCAGGTCCGGCGCCAGTGCCAGCCAGAGCACGGTCACGCGCGGGTCAGGGCGTTGATCCAGACCAACTACCTGCAGACGGCCCTCACGCTTTTGCTCCAGCATAAGATCAGCCAGGCCCGGCTCGCGCAGGGAGAAGTTCCCGGTATTCAAGGTGTTCGCCACCCCACCGGGGGATACATGCAGAGTGACCTGATGCCCGGTCGAGGCCAGCGCCGCAGCGCTGACCATGGCACAGAGCGTATCGCCGTATACAGCAATGAACATGGGCCAGTCCTCAGCCTTGATAACGCGCCAGCATCGCCCGGAAGTCCGCACCCAGTGTGGGATGCTGCACCCCGTAGGCTACTGTTGCCTCCAGATATCCCAACTTGCTGCCGCAGTCATGGGACCGGGCGGAAATGTGCCAGGCCTCCACGCCCTCACCCTGCATCAGCTCGGCGATCGCGTCGGTCAGCTGTATCTCACCGCCCGCACCGGGCTGGGTGTTCTCCAGCAGATCGAAGATGCGTGCCGGGAGCACGTAACGCCCGACCACCGCCAGATTCGACGGCGCCTGATCGCGGGGCGGCTTTTCCACAACCCGACTCATCAGAGCATGCTGGCCCGGCTGCAGGTCAACCCCATGCACATCCACCACACCGTACTGGCTGACCAACTCCTCAGGCACCGGCTCAACCAGAATCTGCGCATGGCCGCCGGTCTCTACAAAACGCCGTGTCATCTGCTGCAGGTCGTTCTCGGGCCCCCGCTGCTCCACCAGCACATCCGGCAGCAGCACCGCAAAGGGCTCGTTACCCACCACGGGGCGAGCACAGTAAACGGCATGGCCCAGACCCAGCGCACGGCCCTGGCGCACTGCGGTCACCTTCAGCTGCGGAGGCGCGATATCACGCAGTACCTGCAGAAGCTCATGCTTGCCACGACGCTCCAACTCAGCTTCCAGCTCGTAGTTCACATCGAAATGATCCTCGATGGCCTTCTTGCTCGAATGGGTCACCAGCACGATTTCATTTATTCCCGCCGCCAAAGCCTCCTCCACCACATACTGGATAACCGGCTTGTCGACCACGGTAACCATTTCCTTGGGGATCGCCTTGCTGGCGGGCAGAAAGCGCGTGCCCAGACCGGCCACCGGTAGAACTGCCTTGGTAACCTTCACGGTAACTCCTGTATATCAGTCATCAATCAGAGAATAGGAAAGCCCAGCGGGAACAGAGTTCAGAAACTTTCAGCGGCCCGGATATTAACCCAAGCGCGGACGGAGTTCAGTCCGAATGTGAACCAGAGCGCAGCCCCCACCAACCAATTTGTTTATAACAGTCCGACATCACAAGAACGTGAACGGGGGACATGCCATGACACGCCGCCTCATCCTCTGCCTGGACGGCACCTGGAACTCCAACGACAAGAGCGACAAGGTGACCAACGTCGTCAAATTGCTGCGCTCCATACCCTCAGTGGACAGCCGGGGCACCAGCCAGATCCTCTACTACGGCCGAGGTGTGGGTACCGGCAATGGAGAAAAGATCCGCGGCGGCTTCAGCGGGGCAGGACTGGATACCAACATCATCGACGGCTTCCGCTTTCTCGGTAACAACTACCACCCCGGCGACGAGATCTATCTGTTCGGTTTCTCCCGCGGCGCCTACACCGCCCGTAGCCTCGCCGGCCTGATCAACCTGGCCGGCATCTTCTGCTCCGCCTGTCTGGGCCGGCCACTGGAAAAGCTGCTGGACATCTGGCGGGACCGCACACTCAGCAGAGAAGAGAAGCAGGCCGCCATCAACCGTATCCCGGATGTCCATCGTCATGAGCACGTGCAGATCAAATGTGTCGGCGTCTGGGATACCGTAGGCTCACTGGGCATACCCGGCGATCTGGCCAAACAGCTTTCACTTGCCAGCCGCTGGTACTTCCATGATGTGCACCTGGGCCCGCATATCGACGTCGCCCTGCACGCCCTGGCCATCGACGAGAAACGCGGCGCCTTTCCTCCCACGCTTTGGGAAAAGTCCATCGGCCAACCCCTGCCACCGGGGCAGGTCGTCGAACAGGTATGGTTCCCCGGCGTGCACTCCAATGTCGGCGGTTCCTATCAGGACGACCGCCTCTCGGATATCGCCCTGGACTGGATGATCAAACGTCTCCGGCGGCACACCCCGCTGGAGATAACCGGACTGGGCCTGAACCCGGCCAACCTCCCGGTGGAGAAGTGCGTACAGGGCAAAGGCATCGAAAGCCGCACCACCCTATACATGACCAGCTACCCCTACCCGTACCTGCGCACCCTGTGCAATGTGCTCACACCACCCACCGGCAAGATCGACGGCCTCATCCGCAATCTGTTCAAACCGGAGAACAGCCGCCGCAACCTGCCCGACACAAACGAAGAAACCGTCAACGAATACCTGCACATATCAGCACTGCAGCGCTGGCGCCTGCCTCAGGTGCAGCATGACCTGGCCGAGGACAGGGACAACCCCCTGCAGGCCTACCGCCCGGCCAACCTGGCAGCTGCTATTGCCAAGGCCGCGACAGATCCCGCCACAGTGCCGATTGTCGGCTGGGATGGCGAGCCAATTGAGGAGGGTATGGCGTCAGCTTTCAAAGCCTTCTCTCAGCCAGTTCTTGCAGATAGCGGATAAGGGCCGGGAGTTGCGTTGTTGGGTTATCGGTCTCGTTTTTGGTAGCCTCCCTGTTAGCTCTGTCAGCATTAGCCAACGCAACCTCCAGTTTTTCCAGAGTACACCGAAAAAGTCCCTGCTCTCCCTTGCGGTAAGCAACGTGTTCGGGAATCTGCTTCAGCTTACGCTCCACATCGGCGAAAAGAGCCATTGGTGCGGTGGTGTACTGGTAGTGCAGAAGAAGCCAGTACTCAAAGCAGGGAATATCGGCTCGGTCTTCTCACCCTCGCAGACGATCAGGACTCGATCATAGGGCTCCCGCTTCGGTCCCTGTCGTTTCAGCGAGTGACGGCTCCGGTCACGGCGCGCCATACTTTCAGATCCTCCAATCCCCAACAAAGGGCAGAGCTCCATAACGCCCCTGCAGATACCCTCGCCCGAAGTTTTCATCCTTACGAGGGCTGAAGTCTGTCAATGGGTAGCAACGGGTCTGCAGCTTGCGATCCTTTTCAACAAACCACACCTGATCCCGTCGAAAGACCTCCTTGTCCAGAATGCTGGTGTCGTGGGTCGAAAAGACCAGCTGTGCGTTGGTGCGATTGATTTCGGGGTCATGAAACATCTCCACCAATTTGCGCATCACGACCGGATGCAGGCTGGTATCCAACTCATCAATGACCAGAACCCATCCATTGCGTAACACATCCAGCCAGGGGCCCGCCAAGCCAAACAACTGCTGCGTCCCTCCCGACTCTTCTTTGATATGCAGTTGAACTGCATTGCCTGCAGGCGTTTTATGCAGGAGAAACACATCGGCTACCTGGCGATTCTTGATGTCCTTGAGAAGCGCTTTACGCAGCTCTGGCGGCATATCATCAGGCAACGGCAGGTCACCCAATTTACGGTGAACGACGTTAACCCCATCAATGCCCAGGTCCGCAGACCGCAGAAACTCTACAATCTGGTCGCGCACCCCTTCGTCTCGCTCACATTCACGGCGGCTGAAGTCGCGCGAAATTCGCGCCTGTGGGTATATCGTTCGCAAACGCAAACGAAACCAATTGAATACGGGCAGCAGCTGCTCGGAATTCAATTGAACCGCCGTTGAAAGAAACAGGGCGTTATCGCGGGTCGCCTCATGCCATAGCTTGCGTTGCCCCTTGAAGCTGGGGCTGAACCGCCAAGCCTCGTCAGCATTCTCGTCGCGCTCAAACCAGACCTGCGGGCTGCCCTTGGGGTAGGCCACCAACCATTCGGACAAGATTCGCTGCTGTGTCAGGGTAACGCCGTACTGATAGCGCACGCCCTGTTCAACAAATATCACTTCGAACTCGGAAGGCTTGGTCGCAGCCTCCCCATCATCCATCAAGAAGGGTGTTATTGGAATTTCATCCCCCTCCTGAGATCCCTGCGCAGACCCCAATACCAGCTCACGGAGGAAATGCATTGCCAGAATCAGATTGCTCTTGCCCGCCGCGTTGGGTCCATAGATAACCGACGACCGCACCACTGCAGGGGTGGCAGGTGCCTCGGGGTCCATCACATTCGTCTCCCGCAGCTCCTTTCCAGAAGCCGCCACCAGACTCAGAGTCTGGCGCTCATAGATAGAGCGGAAGTTGGAAACACTGAACTCAAGTAGCACGGCTACTCTCCTTCGAATTTTGTCAGTTTTTGCATAATATCCGCAAATATCTGAAAAAAACATCAATCCAATAAAAAACAACGTGAACACTACTCCGGCCGGCCTGTATGTCCAGGCAACAAAGGCCTACCGCCCAGCCAACCTGGCAGCACTGATCAGGGAAGACAATTCAGAAAGGTAGAAGTGGTGGCGCTGGGGCAAGATCCCATGGCCGGAATAAGTGGCTCAGCTAGAGCACATTGATCTCGGGCGCCATATCGCACCCGGGGCGGGTGCTCCTACAACCCAAGCTGGTCCTCTCCTGTAGGAGCACCGCCGGATCGCCGGACCGCCCGGTGCGAACCGAGCAGGCACCAACTACCGGGGTTGCACCCATTCGCACCCGACACGGGTGCTCCTACAACCCAAAACGCGACGCTCCCCCCGTAGGAGCACCGCCGGATCGCCGGACCGCCCCGGTGCGAACCGAGCAGGCACTGCCTACCAGGGCTAACACCCCTTCGCACCCGACACGGGTGCTCCTACAAGCGGCGGCCCCCTGTAGGAGCACCGCCGGATCGCCGGACCGCCCCGGTGCGAACGTTCCCCTGACTCTCAGCCTCTTCCTCATGTTGCTGATACAGCAAGTCAACTATCTCACCCGTGGGCGAATACCCCTGCACAGTCGACAACAACGTCTCGCGCACCAACTCATAATCATCATCACGCACCGCCTGGCGCAGCGTATCCAGAATGGGCAGCAGCGCATTCCAGTCCAGAAACACCTCATTGGCGCGGTGAATCTTCGGATGGGAAGTGGACTCCGGGTTATCCCCGATCAGCAGCTCCTCATAAAGCTTCTCACCCGGACGCAGACCACTGAAGGTGATTGCAATATCCCCATTGGGGTTGTGCTCGTCGCACACCGTCAACCCCGAGAGCATGATCATCTTGCGGGCAAGCTCCAGAATGGTCACCGGCTCGCCCATATCCAGCACAAACACATCACCACCCTGCCCCATGGCACCAGCCTGAATTACCAGCTGCGCCGCCTCGGGAATGGTCATGAAATAACGGGTGATCTTCGGGTGAGTCACCGTCACTGGCCCACCCCGGCGGATCTGCTCACGGAACCGTGGAATCACCGAGCCCGAGGACCCCAGCACGTTGCCGAAACGCACCATGGTAAAGCGGGTACGGTTCACCTGACTCACAGCCGGATCCTCATCCCACAGGCGCGGCGCCTGTTCATGGCTGAGGGCCTGCAGCACCATCTCCGCCAGACGCTTGGTAGACCCCATCACGTTGGTCGGGCGCACCGCCTTATCCGTGGAGATCAGTACAAAGTTCTCCACCTGGCACTTGATGGCTGCCTGGGCCGCATTCAGGGTGCCGAACACATTGTTCATGATGCCTTCGGCAATGTTGTGCTCCACCATGGGCACATGCTTGTAAGCCGCTGCATGATAGATGGTGTTGATATCCCAGGCGTTGATCACATCCTGCAGCCGGCCGAAGTTGCGGATCGACCCCAGAATCGGCACCAGGGTAATGGACGCCTGACGGTTGCGAATCCAGCCCTCAAGCTCGGAATGAATCTCATAAAGAGCAAATTCGCTGTGCTCATACAGCACCAGCGTGGTCGGCTCCGATTGCACAATCTGTCGGCACAGTTCACTGCCGATCGAACCGCCGGCGCCGGTCACCATCACCGCCTGTCCACGGATGCACCGCTCGAACAGCGACCGGTCCGGCGGTACCGGGTCACGCCCCAGCAAGTCAGCCACGTCCACTTCCTGCAGATCGTCCACCTTCACCTTGCCACTGGCCAGATCCATGATGCCCGGGATGGTCCGCACGTGCACGCCATGACCCTGCAGTCGCGTCAGAATCTCCTGGCGGCGGGCGCGGGTGGCGGAAGGCACAGCCAGAAAGATTTCCGCCACACCTGTGTCGATAATCATGCGACTGACCTGGTTACCGGAGTACACCTTCAGGCCGGCAATGGTACGCTCTACCAGATCCGGGTCGTCATCGACAAAGGCCACTGTCTTGTACAGCCGCCCCACTTTCAGCGACGCCAGCAGCTGCAACCCGGCAGCCCCGGCCCCGTAGATAGCCACCGGCTTACCACCTACCTCACCCTCCTTGCGGTGGTGCAACACCGGCAGCCCGGCGGTCAGCCAGTTACCCATGAAGTACTCACGGGCCATCAGGCGCAGCCCGCCGATCAGCAACAGACTCAGCGCCCAAAAGGAGAAGTAAGCGGACCGGGGAAAGAGCACTTCCCAACCCAGCTCCCTGGCCACCAGCAATGCAAAGGCGAACGCCAGAAAACCGTAGGTCACACCCTTGGCAATGCTGAACAGCGCCACGTTACCAAAGTGCCGCATCACCGCGCGGTACATGCCGGTACGCACATACAGCGGAATAGCCAGCACAGGCCCCATCAGAAACAGCCAGCCCTGGCCACCCTCAGGCCACAGCCAGCCCTGCTCGCTGAGTCGCAGAAACAGCGCCAGCCACAGGGCCAATGACAACAGAATCACATCAGCCAGGATCTGAATGGTGCGTTTTTGCCTGTTACTCAGCCGAATAAGTTTTTCTTTCAGCACTACCGGAACCTCGGAAAATGACGATCAACACAGATCATCTCAATGCGACAGCCATATGTTACGGATGTTCATGAAAAGCACAGGGTTAACGCGGGCAGGATCTTCAAATTGCGGATATGTCTTCTTCAGCTTACCTGACACCTGCCAGCCACTCTGAATCCTCTGGCCTTGAAACGCCTCATCACACCCTAAATGGCCGAAGCGAGGACGTTGCCTGAGGCAGCCTTCACCACCAAAGGGTAAATGCCCACCACTCAAACCGCCCCGATGAGAACTTACCGTACCCCAGCCAGCCCCAGAACTTCAGCAATCACCGCACAGGTCTTTTCAATCTCAGCATCAGTCAAAGTCGGGTGCACCAGGAACATCAGACTGGTCTCACCCAGTTTCTTCGCAACAGGCAAGCGCTCAGCGGGACGCCAGTCAGTTCCATCAAAGGCTTTTTCCAGATACACCTCGGAGCAGGAACCTTGGAAACAAGGCACACCACGGGCAACGATTTCATTGACAATTCTGTCCCGATTCCAACCCCCGACAAGACTCTCCGGACGCACCTGCACATAGCACTTGTAATGGGCGTGCACAGAGCCACCAGCTTCATTAAACTCCGGCACCCGCACCGCATCAAACTGCCGACAGGTCTCCCAGATACGCAGTGCATTGCGAGTCCGCGCAGCCGTCCAGTCCCCCATCCGCTTGAGCTGAATACGCCCGATAACGCCCTGCACCTCGGTCATCCGCCAGTTGGTGCCAAAGCTGTCATGCAGCCAGCGAAAGCCCGGCGGATGGTCACGCTCATATACTGCATCCCAGGATTTGCCATGATCCTTGTACGACCACATACGCTTCCACAGCTCACGATCATTAGTCGTCACCATGCCCCCTTCACCGCCTGTGGTCATGATCTTGTCCTGGCAGAACGACCAAGCACCAACATGACCAATCGAGCCAACAGAGCGCCCCTTGTAACGGGCACCATGGGCCTGGGCACAGTCCTCGATCACAAACAGATTATGCTCGCGGGCCAGTTCCATGATCGGGTCCATATCGCACGGCCAACCGGCCAGATGCACACAGATGACGGCCTTGGTGCGCTCAGTCAGCACCGCCCGCATGGTGTCGGCAGTCACGTTCTGCGAATCAGCATCCACATCAGCAAATACCGGAACAGCGCCGGCGGTCACAATGCTGGAGGCAGAAGCCAGGAAGGTACGTGAGGTAACAACAACCTCATCGCCTGCGCCAATGTTCAGCGCTTTGAGCGCCAGATCCAGCGCAACAGTACCGTTGGCCAGAGCAATGGCATATTCGGCATCCGCCCAGGCAGCAAACTCCTTCTCGAACTCCCGGCACTCCTGGCCAGTCCAGTAGTTGACCTTGTTGGAAAGCAGAACATCACGTGCAGCGTTGGCCTCTTCCTCGGTAAAGGAAGGCCAGGGGGAAAAAGGGGTGTTAAGCATAGATAACCTAAAAAATCAGGATTTAATCAACGGCCTGGCCGGGTTTCCAATCACTGTCACTCCCGGAGGTACGTCCTTGGTGACCACTGCGCCCATACCTACCACTGCGCCCTTACCTATGACCAAAGGTTTAGAAGGAGTGCCTTGCTTAATAATCGCACCAGTACCAATATAGGCATGATCCTCAATGTGAATATTACCGTTGCATCGTACCCCTGGGGCAAATGTTACATAGTCGCCAATCACACAGTCATGAGCGACATAGCTATATATGTTGGCGTGAAATTGCTTTCCAATCTTGATATTGGAGGTCAGCTGTGTGAAGTGACAAAGAATAGCGCCCTCGCCAATCTCAACCTCGTCAAGAATGACTGCATTGTCCGCAACAACTGAGAGAATACCGATCTCATCAGCCTCACACTTTTCAATCAGATTTTCTCTGACAGCGCTGTTGGCGATGGCTAGAATCACAAACTTATTTATGGCCTCAAGTGCCAGAAAATCAGAGTAGGTAAGAATAGGGTAGCCATTCAGGCTATCTTGCTCAGCCCCATCATCTACAAAAATGAAACGCACGTCTGCAAACATTGCATGATACTGGGCCTTGGCCAACGGCATTATTTCTCGCCCAAAACCGCTGGCCCCATATACAGCAACTATAGTCTCAGTCATTCTTCGCTCCAGCATCATTACCCATAAAGCGGCTCATCGTGGCCTCACCTTCCGCACTGATACCGTCACGCACTAATACCTTCTTCACTGTCAGGAACAGAATCTTGATGTCCAACCACAGCGAGCGGTTGTCCACATACCATACGTCGAGCTTGAACTTCTCATCCCAGCTGAGCGAGTTACGCCCATTCACCTGCGCCCACCCCGTCACCCCGGGCCGCACTTCATGGCGACGATACTGCTCTGGCGAATACAAAGGCAGGTACTCCATCAGCAGTGGCCGGGGTCCAACCAGACTCATATCTCCTTTGAGCACGTTCCACAGCTCCGGCAGCTCATCCAGGCTGGAAGAGCGTAGAAACTGGCCAAAAGGGGTCAGTCGCTCAGAGTCTGGTAAAGGATTACCCTCGGCATCAACCGCATCTTTCATGGTGCGAAACTTGACCATCTGGAATGGCCGGCCGTTCAGGCCGGGACGGGTTTGACGAAAAAACACCGGAGCGCCGAGATTACGGCGAACCTGCCATGCAATAACCAAGATAACCGGAGACAGCAGTAGCAACCCTAACGCCGACGCTACCACATCGAGAACTCGCTTTGAAATCACTTCCAACCTCTAAATGAATTTGGAACGGTCAAACGATAAAGCTCACTAGCAAAATAAGGAATCAACAACTTTTTTCGTGACTCCGCGTTTATCATAAAACTTTCACTACTCTTTCGTTCCAAAGAAAAAAAGGACCTTACCAGCGCTTCTTGGTCTGGAGCACAAACCACCCCAACGCCATGTTGAGTTACCCAACGCGCAACGCTGGTGTCTTCTCCACAAACTGCCAGCACTCCAGTGCCGGAAAGAGCGTAAGCAGACGACTTACTGGGAAAGGCGTACTTGGTTACTTCATCGTCGATCGGCAGCAGCGCCCATTTGTGTTGATTGACTAGCTCAGCTGCTTCGGTAGCGGGGATAACCCCCAGGTAATCGACCTGTTCGTAATCGTCAGCCAGTGCTTTCACATCCGATGCATGTACCCCTCCACCAGCAAAGGTAAAATGCAGCTTGCCACCCTGATGTAGATAATCCCGGATGGCTTTAAGCAACAGTGGAATGCGTTGCAAGCGCCCTGCATTACCGCAAAACACAATGTCTTTGGTACGCTGCGCAAAAGGCACCGGGGTTACCTCAAAGGCTGCGTTATCTAACAAATGGATGGGACTTTGCGTATCGCTGCGCTGCCGAATATACCTCTTCATATCTTCCGATAGAGTGATAATCCCATTTGAGTGACGCAAAGTGTAATTGTCTACAATCTGCAACAATTTAAATAACAACCGGTTAACTGGCACTACAATATTGGCCGCTTCCGGATGAATATCCTGCAGGTGATACACATAACGTGCGCCAAACAAGCGGCAGTAAACTGCGACAATGAAAGGCACCACAACCGGAGGGTTTGTAGACACATAAACATTCGCAGGCTTAACGCGCACCAGACTGATGAAGGTCCAAAACATGAAGAACAAAGCTTCTGCGATGCGTTTGACTACCCCACTGGCCGATGTGGTGTAAGCCTTACAGGCTCGTACTTCAACCCCTTTACCCCGGCCTTTGCTAGCCAGCAAACCAGCAAGATCACCCTCAGCCTGGGTAATCACACACACCGAGCCGCTTTGTGCTGCTTGCTCAGCGAACTGCAATAACCCTTCGCCTATCACCTGGCTTTGCGGCCAGAAGCTCCGGTTTACGATCGCCAGATCCGTTTTCTTACGCGCCATACGCCTGGGCTTCCTCAATAATACTGCTTCCAAACGTTCTGCATCACATAATCCCGATAGCTATGGATAATGCGCACCACTTTCTCTGCCACGTTCGGCATGCTGTAATCAGCAACCAGACGCATAGATCGCTCATCACCACGGCTCTGGTTTTCCAGAATCGCCAGCCCCTGCAGCACCCGTTCAGTACTTAGCCCAACCATCATGGCTGCCGTTTCTTCCATCCCCTCAGGCCGCTCGTGAGCCTCGCGCAAATTCAGCGCCGGGAAATTGAGAATGGAAGCCTCCTCGTTGATGGTACCACTGTCCGACAGCGCTGCCTTGGCGCTCAACTGCAGCTTGTTGTAATCCTTGAAGCCCAGCGGTTTGAGCAAGCGCACATTCTCGTGGAACTTCACCCCCATGGCATCCACCCTTTTCTGGGTACGCGGGTGGGTAGAGACGATTACTGGATAGCCATACTTCTCAGCGACAGCGTTCAAGGTAGTTACCAGCGCCAGAAAGTTTCTGTCCGAGTCCACGTTCTCCTCACGGTGAGCGCTGACAATAAAGAACTTGCCCTCTTCCAGGCCCAGGCGAGTCAATACATCAGAGGCCTCAATACCTTCACGGAAGTAGTTGAGCACCTCAAACATCGGGCTGCCGGTCTTGATCACACGATCCGGCGGCAGACCTTCGCGCAGCAGATAATCCCGCGCAATGGTGCTGTAGGTAAGGTTGATGTCCGCCGTATGGTCCACAATGCGGCGGTTGATTTCTTCCGGAACCCGCATATCAAAGCAGCGGTTGCCGGCTTCCATGTGGAAGGTGGGAATCTTGCGGCGCTTGGCGGGAATCACCGCCATACAACTGTTGGTGTCACCAAGCACCAGCAGTGCCTCCGGCTGCACCTCGGCCAGCACCCTGTCCACAGCAATGATCACGTTGCCAATGGTTTCCGCCCCGCTGGCTCCGGCTGCGCTCAGAAAATGGTCCGGCTTGCGGATACCCAGATCTTGGAAGAAGATTTCATTAAGCTCGAAATCATAGTTCTGGCCGGTATGCACCAGAATGTGTTCGCAGTACTCGTCCAGCTTTGCCATGACGCGGGACAGTCGAATTATCTCCGGCCGTGTACCGACCACGGTCATTACTTTCAGTTTTTTCATGATGACGGACTCAATCAGGCTTTCGTGCCAACAGGGCAGGCGAAGGTATCAGGGTTGGCTCGGTCAAAAATCTCGTTGGCCCAGAGCATACAGACCAGCTCATCCTGACCTACGTTGGTAATATCGTGAGTCCAACCCGGCACGGTTTCAACAATTTCCGGCTTGTCTCCCGAGGTATACAGCTCGTAGAACTCACCCGTCAGCATATGCCGGAAGCGGAAGCACGCCTCGCCCTTGATCACCAGAAATTTCTCGGTTTTAGAGTGATGATAATGCCCGCCTCGGGTTACACCGGGGTGGGCTGTAAAGTAAGAAAACTGCCCGGCATCCTGAGTTTTAAGCATCTCCACAAACACACCGCGCTCATCGCCATGCTGAGGTACTGTGTAGGTAAAGCGCTCCGGCGGCAGATAGCTCACATAAGTGGAATACAGAGCACGGATCAGACCTGTACCCACAGGTTCGGTAATAAGATTATCCCGAGTCGCCTTGAAGCGGTTAAGCTGCTCCGCCAGCTCCCCAACCGTAATTTGATATTCAACGGGCACATTCACAAAAGGCCCCTCAGGACGCTCTTCGCCAAGCACCCCCTTGAAGCTGGCAACCACATCGTCCACATAAACCAGACGAATCACCGCAGCGGGGTCATTGATCTGAACCGGCAAATCCCGCGCGATGTTATGACAGAAGGTCGCGACTACTGAGTTGTAGTTGGGCCGCGCCCACTTACCAAATACGTTAGGCAGCCTATAGATGTAGACCGGGTTACCGGTAGCCTCATGCAAATCCAACAGCACCTGCTCGGCTGCACGCTTGCTGTTACCGTAATCGTTATCCCGCTCTGCCTGTATGGACGACGTATAAACCACAGGGATCGACCGACCACTGGCTTTGATCGCTTCACACAGTTGCTCAGTAAGCCCTGTATTACCTGTTACGAACTCATGCGGATTCTGCGGCCGATTAATTCCCGCGAGATGAAACACCCAGTCCACTCCTTCCAGCATCGCAGGCAGGTCGGTAACTGTGTCCTCACGGGTGAAGGGTACAACTTCAATGCCGCCCATCTCTCGAAAATGCACCAGCAGGTTCTTGCCAATAAAGCCGTTAGAGCCAGTCACCAAAACACGCATCATCACTCCTCCGGTACTGCGTGCTCGCCACGTCGAATAGCCTGCATGAACTCCAGCTTGAGCAGCAGTTGTTGCATGCCTTCGATATCGAGACGCTCGGTATTGTGCGAGTTGTAATCCTCGCTTTGGGTGATGCTATCTTCACCCTGTTCGACGTACTTGGCGTAATTGAGATCACGCAGGTCTGGAGGTACCCGGTAGTACTGCCCCATATCCTCAGCACAGGCCATCTCTTCGCGGCTCAGCAATGCTTCGTACAGTTTTTCACCATGGCGAGTACCTATCACCTCGATAGGATGATCCGGCTTACCCATCAGACTTGTCAGCGCCTTGGCCAGGGTCTCTACCGTCGCAGCCGGTGCTTTCTGGACAAATATGTCCCCGTTGTTGCCATGCTCGAAGGCGTGTAACACCAGATCCACCGCATCGGACAGCGTCATCATGAAGCGGGTCATGTTCGGATCAGTCAGTGTCAGGGCCTTGCCCGCGCGGATCTGGTCGATAAACAGCGGGATCACAGAACCCCGTGACGCCATGACGTTACCGTACCGGGTACCGCAAATAACCGTCTTGTCATCCTCGGCATGACGGGATTTGGCCACCATCACCTTCTCCATCATCGCCTTAGAAATGCCCATGGCGTTGATGGGGTAAACGGCCTTGTCGGTACTTAAGCACACAACGCGCTTGACCTGGTTCTGGATGGCAGCCTCCAAAACATTCTCAGTGCCGATAACGTTGGTTTTAACTGCCTCCATCGGGTGAAACTCGCAGGAAGGTACCTGCTTCAGCGCGGCAGCATGAAAAATATAGTCCACTCCCCGCGTGGCATTTAAAACACTTTGATAGTCGCGCACGTCTCCTATGTAAAACTTCAACTTTGAACTAGCATAGTGCTTTCGCATATCGTCTTGCTTTTTTTCATCGCGACTAAAGATCCGAATTTCAGCCAAATCAGTATCAAGAAAACGCTTAAGCACAGCATTACCAAAGGAGCCAGTTCCACCTGTAATCAACAAAGTTCTTTTTTCAAACCCCATACTAAACCCCAACCCCTCTTCCTAACCCTAGTCTTTTACCATAGTTAAGAAAAATAAATATAAAAGTCACAAAGAAAAAAGCATTAGGCCCAAACAAAAGCCCTTTAGTATTAAGTACGAGGCCTGCCCCAAACCATGCAACTCCAAGCAAGCTTTTTCCAAAAGCGGCCACCGATAAGAAAAACATGAATAAGACAAACAACAGAGTAAAAAAAACACCCCCATAATTATACATATGGATCCATCCAATATCTGACGACAAACTAAACCCTCCTTGGAAAACATATACCCCCTCTCCAAACAGATGCCCCCAAACCCCATTATTCAGAAAAATAACATGATTATCAATCAAGGCCCTCACTGTTCGGGAGCCGTCTCCACCGAATTCAGAAAACAACCTGGGGAAAACCTCATCCCCAAGCTGATATACAAAAAAACAAACAACACTCACAACCAAAATCGATAAAAACCTACTAAAAAAAGAAGCCTTTGAAAGAAAGACTCCAATCAATATCGCAACAACCACTAAATTAGAGTTTACCAACTGAGTAACAGTTGAAACAAACCCAATAGCAAATCTCTTAACCAGCAAAAAGGATACCAACACCATTACAAACGGCGTTGTAAAATTTATCTCATTAGACAGGCCAAACCCTCTAACATGCAAGTTATGCTCCCTCAGGTTAACCGCATCTATCCCTCCGCCCATCAGCCCTGTGAGAAAAAACTTGATCTCCGGATCTAGAAACGTGATCAACCAGAAAGCAAACTGCACCCAAAAAGAAACAACAATTACATTCAAAACTGAATCATAGTCAAATTTAAGAAACAAAAAGACAAGTAAAAAAGCAGGGACTGCTGAAATCAAAATAATGGATAGCGACCTAATTGCAAAGCTATTTGTAAAGTTCGTCACCAGCGAGCCCGTAACTGCATCCACAGATAACGAGAAAAACAAAATAGCTAAGAATGATAAAATAGCACCAAGCCCAATGCTAAAAAAAAACACTCTATAACCTTTAAGTGCAAATATTATAAAAAAAACAGAGAAAACAAAGGTTAAATAAAAACTTGAGTGAAACAAAGATATTTTATAGAAAGTTAAAAAAAATAGAACCACTGATAAAAAACTCATCTCTTTACAAGCCTCCTCACATACGGATAAGCTATCACAAGAGAAACAATATATCTAAGCAACCTTACAGAATGAAGCCTCCTATAATTTTTAAATATAAACTGAATTTTTGCTTTCATTTGCTTTCGGGGATTAGTCGTAATCCGCTCCCCATCGTGCTGAACGACGGTAACACAAACGTCGTCAAAAACATAAGCATCTGTAAACTCAGAGGCCCGCAACAAAATATCAGTATCTTGCCCTGCGACCAACCTGCTATCCCACCCCCCAATTGCATCAAAGAGGGAAAACTCGAATATAACACATGACGTATTCACTTCATTACCATAGCGAGCAAAGCGCTTAAAGACCTCCACTCCACTAGGCTGTCGAAAACTTACAGACGCCCCATTAGTGAACTTTGCTGTCAGAAACACCATCTTATTATTATCATCTAGCTTCTTTAACCTATCGCAAACAGCACACACTCCCTCGCTGTCAATATAATCATCATCATCCAGAAACCATATCCACTTGGCCTTCGATGCTGTGGCACCCTGATTTCTGGCACCGGCCCCTCCGGTATTTTTGGACAGGAACAAAAAAATGAAATCCGGATATCTTTCAGCTATACTTTTTAGCTCTTCTCTATCACTAGGCCTACTGCAGTCATCCACTACCACGACTTCTAAATCAGTCCTCCCCGCTGCAGGGGCCAATCTTTTCAGTAACCCCTCGACAAGTGCCGCTCTATTATAGGTAGGAATAACAATACTTAAAATCTTCAAAACCCGCTCTCCCCAGCCACACCAACTAACCACCCTATACAAGCACGCCTACTTTCCATATACAATATTACGTGCAGACTTACTGACCGCCCCTTAACCCACGCCCGCGCCCCATGAAAGATCCCTATATCCCCCCATAGAAAAAAGCAAAAACCACTCATGATATAGAAACTTTTCCAGCCAACCTCTTACACACCATAAAAAATAGCAAAATATAAAACACACTACTAACAAGAGAATAAGAAGCTACAGAAAACATTACCTCATCCAAATAAACACCCAAACATAAAGAAGCAAATTTTAATGAAAGAAAGGTAACTTCATAAGTCAAAAAGAATTTCTGCATCCCCAAGACAGGTATCGTGCTGATTATAGGTCTCGCAGACAACGAGAAAGTCATCCATATAGCAATCCATCTTGCAAACTCACCTGCCTCGCGCCACTCCAAACCAAATACCAATGAAAACAACCATGGCCCAGCAACAAGAACGGGCAGAAACACCATCCCCCCAAGTGCAACCAAAGAAAAAGTGGCCTTGTACAAGATTCGCTGGAGCTCAGTAGGATTTTCGTATAACTCGGTCGCTTTAGGATAAAAAACATTACCGACAGACTGGCCTACTAGAGTAGCCGGGGCTGCAAGTACACTCCGTGTCAGCGCAAAAAAACCAGCAGCGGCAGGCCCGAAAAAAACCGCAAGCATCAGAACAGGCAACCCTTGGGTTAACGCATTCAATGCGACCTGGGGCGCCCGGTACGCGGGGAAGTCGCGGTGACGCCTGGCCAGCTCTCGGACTGTCCCAGTGGGTTGGTCAGCTTGTGGCAGTGCTTCTTTGCTGCTACGGATCCCAAACCATAGCAAAACGGCATGAAAACCTTGGGAAACGGCTGTAATGATGATCAGCGCTGCACCGGCGGGATGCACTACACCCACTCCCGCTATGACAGAGTTGCTGATCAGGGCCTTCATCACTTCGACACGTGCGGTTGTACGGAACTGTTTTTTCCTGACCAGCCATTGCAGAAAAATTTGCTGAAAGGCAGAAAATAGCATGGCAACGGGGATCAACAGCATGAAGCCAGCGACAGCTTGCATACTGAGAGCCTCTGCGATCCAATCTCCAGCCACCAGCAGTAGGACGCTGGTCATTACTGCGATCGATAGCGCGAGTATTGCGCTGAGCTTTGCTATACCTTTGGCATCCGCATCGGTTTTGGCCAGCACTATGGCGATGGGGTAGGTCAGTGCCGCGACGGGCATAAGCACCGTAATTATCGCCATGTAGATACCCAGCAGGCCGAAGGCTTCGGGGCCGTACAGGCGGGTAATTATGGGTGCAAAGGCCATGGTAATGGCCTGGGCTCCGGCGGTGCCGGTGGCAACTATGGCTACGTTGCGGACGAATTTGCTTTGACCAAGCTGTTTGATACGGATTAACAAGTGCAGAGTTCCAGAATCAAAAGAAGACGCCTTATGGATTAGCAATAACTCACAAGCCCAAACCTGTCAGCGCCAACTTTTATGGCACTGGTCGGTCAGCGGAGATAACTTTCGATGAGAACACCTGTGCCTGGCTTTCAGGCATCCGACTGAAACAGGTCTCTTGTATAGACCTTGTCCCTTACATCCAGCAATTCATTCGCCAAGCGGTTGGCTACTATAACCGCGCTCCTCTGCTTGAATGTTTGCAGATCATTGAGCACGGGTGAATGAAAAAAATGATCTTCCTTGAGAACCGGCTCGTACACCACCACTTGAATGCCCTTGGCCTTGAGGCGTTTCATGATGCCCTGTATGGCGGAGGCTCGGAAGTTATCTGACCCCTCCTTCATGACCAGACGGTAGACGCCGACGGTGGGCGGCACGTGCTGACCATTGCTGTCGGTTTGCGGCGGCTCGGCCAGAGTCTGGCGGTAGACTCGCTCGATGATATCTTCGGCAATGAAGTCCTTGCGGGTGCGGTTGGAGTCGACGATGGCTTTCATCAGGTTGCTGGGCACCTTGTCGTAGTTAGCCAGCAGTTGTTTGGTGTCTTTCGGCAGGCAGTAGCCGCCGTAGCCGAAGCTCGGGTTGTTGTAGTGGTTGCCGATGCGCGGGTCCAGGCCTACCCCTTCAATGATCTGGCGGGTATCCAGGCCGTGCATGGCGGCGTAGGTGTCCAGTTCGTTGAAGTAGGCTACGCGCATGGCCAGGTAGGTATTGGCAAACAGCTTGATGGCTTCGGCTTCGGTGCTGTTGGTAAAAAGTACCGGTACATCTTGCTTGATCGCGCCCTGCAGCAGCAGATCAGCGAAGGTCTGCGCCTGCTCGGACTGCTCGCCGACAATGATACGGCTAGGGTAGAGGTTGTCGTGCAGGGCCTTACCTTCGCGCAGAAACTCGGGGCTGAACATGATGTGCAGGTCGGGGTGCTGCTGCCTGAGCTTTTCCGTATAACCCACCGGCACCGTGGATTTGATGACCAGCGAGGCGCTCGGGTTGATCTGCCCAACGGTTTCCACCACCGCTTCGATGCTGCGGGTGTTGAAGTAATTACTTCTGGAGTCGTAGTCGGTCGGGGTGGCGATGATGACCCAGTCGGCGTTGGCATAGGCCTGCTGCGGGTCAGTGGTCGCGGTGAGGCCGGTCGGACTGCGGCTGTTGATGCGGCCCTCGGCCTGATACTGGTTGAGCAGTTGCTGAATGTCGGCGTCTTCGATGGGGGAGATACCATCGTTGAGCTGATCTACCTTGGCCTGGACGATGTCCATAGCGGTGACTTTGTGGTGCTGTGCCATGAGTACGGCCAGGGAGAGGCCGACATAGCCGGTGCCGGCTACGGTGATGTTGAGGGGGGTCATTTAACTTGCTTCCATGGTCTGGCCTAACTCGCGACAAACATACGTATGGTAGTCACGAAGCCAGGCAGCGTAATGCTCAATCGCTGGTTTGTAGCTGTGCGCTATGTTAATCCAACGCTCTGCGGCCAGCTTATCGGCACGCAGTCGCAGGCTGAAATAGGCCAATCCAATCAGTTGATCAACCTGTTGCCGGTGGTGTTTCTGCTCTTCCATCTGTTTTGTGGCTTGCTCTAGCGCATGCACTGCAAGCACTCCATACTCTCGCCGCCAGCCTGGCTGTGCCGTTGGTGCCAGCTGATCATGATAGGCGAGCACCTCATCACAAATGATCAACCAGGCTTCTATGGCCTGCTGCGAGGTGCCTTGTTCCGTGAGCCATTCGGCTTTTTCACGCAGGTGATCGAACAGCCGGATGAATGCGGTCTGTAACGCTTCTGGCGTGTCGGCTTGCTCCACCCTGGCCTTGTCGATATCTGTCCGGTAGCGATGCCATTGCGTCAATGGGGCAATCATCTTGGGCGATAAGCTGGTCAGGTAGGTGTCGATGGCCGTACTGTGCTCCAGCAGTTGTGTGGCGGCACGCTGCAGCAGGGCAAATAGTTGTTCGATATCGACGCCATTCTGCTGCTGTGCAGTTCGTATTTCCTGCTTCAGGTCATGGCGCACTTCCACAAGCCCAGCCACACGATCACTTATCGGTATTGCTGGTGAAGAGCCGGCAAGATTATCCAGCAAGCGCTGGAGCAATCCGGGGTAATCCTCAGTGCTATGCGGCACTGCATCATTGCGCAGCATGCGCAGCTGTGAAATATCCAGGGCAAGCTGTTCACGTGGCGTACGTGGCTTTAATCGCTTGAGTTGACGGTCAAACTCGGCATAGACATCGCTTATCCAGCCGGGGTCACCGGCTTCACGTGCAGCATGCAGTTGGTTATTAAGTACGGACAGTACATGCGGTAAGTCGTTGGGGTCACCGACTGCGAACGCTTCGCGTAACACCGCTTTGGCTTCTTCCGTCTGGCCATCACGTACCAGCGCGATGGCCAGGTTGTGGTGAACTATGTCAGTCAAGTCCGCACGGGCTGCGTTGTTGAACTCCGTCCGTGCGGCCCGCAAATGCCGAAGCTGCGTATCCTTACGACCCTGTAAGCCTTCAATCCGAGCCAGGTTATTGTGCAGTAGGACGCGTTCTGCTGAGTCCTTGCAGCGATCCAGGCCGGTCTCGAGTAGCGCACGTGCCTGTGCATAGTGCTCGCCTTGTAATTGCAGTTCTGCCTTAACTAAGAGGCACTTAAGGCTTGCCTCGCACTCCGGCTCTGGAACCTTTTCCAGCCGGCGCTGCGCTTCAACAGGGTTGTCGGCATCAAGGTACAGCAGCGCCCACGCTATTTGAAGAGACAGGTGCTCATCCGTTCGCAGATGCCGCTGGTCGAATTCGCTCAATGCCTCATGCGCCTTGTTGAGTTCTCCCTGTTGGGAATATGCCTGCGCCAATATAGCGGCACGCTTTACCCGGTAATGCGTACCTGAAAAACGCAGCGGTTTTTGCAGGACGCTGGCGGCGCGGTCTGGTTGTGCTGCATGCAGTGCTGTTTCAGCCTGGGTCAGCCGTGCTCGTTCATGGGGCAGCAATTTGAACCATACCAGGCGCGCAAAGCCGAGCACGGCGATTGCAAACAATGCTAGAGCAAGTGGACCTTGACCTACAGCGCCGCCGGCACTGGCCAGCAACGTCGGAATAGTAATCACGGCGTAGCGGGGCTCGGTGAGCAGGTGGCGTGTGTCAGAGCGGAGGAACTGAATCAAGGTAGATATTTCATCAAAGACCAATTTGACGAAAATCTAACGTCGGCAGCATCATCGGACCATAAATATGCCTACTACTTAACATCA
Organism: Halopseudomonas sp. Lyrl_26; assembly: GCF_051948695.1. Classification (NCBI taxonomy): domain Bacteria; kingdom Pseudomonadati; phylum Pseudomonadota; class Gammaproteobacteria; order Pseudomonadales; family Pseudomonadaceae; genus Halopseudomonas; species Halopseudomonas sp. Lyrl_26. Next base: position 38,376 of record NZ_JAYJLH010000011.1, on the reverse strand, counting down.
TCAGTTGTTCACGTGCTGCTGAATAGAGTATAGATGCGCCGTTAACCACAACAGTTCTTTTACAGTCGCTGAACTCTGCCTCTTCTGCCAGTCCAAAAACGCCTTCGATCACGACCTCGAAGCTGTATGGTAATTCGCCGGCCTCTGGTTCATAACCCAGGGCCAGACGCAGAAGAAATGGGCCGCGTTCGCCCGCTTCGTCGTTGCTGAAAAGGCTCACTTCAGGCTGCAGTAGTATCCCATCAAAATCAGGATAGGGGCCTTCGCTATCAGCAAAACTTGCAGGATCGTATGAGTCCTGAGCTGCCAGCGCCAAGGTGACAAAGTGGTAGTGCTTTAACTGTAAAGGTGAGCGATTCATGTCAAGACCTAAGCCACAAGCTTCAAGTGGCATTCCTCACGAGTGTAATGGCGGGTCGCCAACGCACGCTGTGAAACCTTACGATGGAGCTCGTTAACTGCATCCAGAAGTTGTCTCGAACGCTCGAGGTTGCTGACTGCCTCCTGATGAATGGATCGCTGCTTTTCCAAATCTACAACGTCAACCTGCTCACAAGGCTTGCGCAATACAACATCAAACTCCAAGCCAATAGCTCGGCATACCTCAAATATGGTCTTCAAGGTCAGATTTGTACTGCCTGTCAGCACCTTCGTTACCCGGCTCGGCTTCCATTTAAGCTTTTTCGCCAGCTCGGCACGACTAAGCCCAGCCTGGTGTACAGCGCTTGCCAGTGCGATGGCGACGTCTTGAGCTTTGGCTTCGAACTGGATTTCTTCATCTTCCCAAAGAGCTTCAAACAGCCCTGAAAAGTCGTGATCAAGTGTGCTCATGGTTATCTCCGTGATGACGGTGCGTCTTGAGGGATGGCTGGCTCCAAAAGAAGCTCACTCTCTGCTTCCGCATCGATGTAGTGCTTTACTTGCCTCTCAAGTGCCAGCTTTTCAGCCTTGGACAACGAGTCTTTACGCTTTGACATGACGCCGGCCAGGAAAATCAGCTTTCTATGACCGTAGTAAAAGGGCAGCCGCACATTTCCGTTTCGGATCCGCCAGATTACCCTCACTTTCCCTTTGTAAGTAAATTCGTGCAGCTCATGGCATTGCTTGGAATCGTAGTGGACGGTTAGCGGCTGCCCAATCGCTGCCACCTGGATCAGTTTCTTCAGCCCCTGCAGCGCTGACCTTTGGTCTTCGCGGCTTTCAAGAGCCGCGAGCTGGGCGAACAATATGCAGCTGCTGTAATCGTCACTCCCGCAAGGAGCGCAAACCAGCCAGCTGCCTTCGAGCGGTCTGGGCTCTGCTTGGTTAGGCACCCGAAGGCTTTGCAGTGTGATTCGCTTTAGGTGGAGGGCCATGTTAACTTTTAAGTGAATTCCTTTCAAGCGCCTAAGGTGTTCAACTGTGTTTTGTCAGCCGTTTGTTATTCTACGGTCACGGATTTAGCCAGATTCCTCGGCTTATCCACATCCGTCCCCTTTACCAAGGCCACATGATAGCTGAGAAGTTGCAGCGGTACGGTATACACAATCGGCGATACGCCTTCATATACCCACGGCAAGATCAGATGGGTGACGCCCTGCCCTTCATCCATCTCCACCCGCTCACAGGCAAAAGTAATCAGTTGGCCGCCGCGTGCGCTGACTTCCTGCAGGTTGGATTTGAGCTTTTCCAGCAGGCTGTCGCTGGGGGCCACGCTGACTACAGGCATGTTTTCATCTACCAGCGCCAGTGGGCCGTGTTTCAGCTCGCCGGCGGCATATGCTTCTGCGTGGATGTAGGAGATTTCTTTAAGCTTGAGCGCGCCTTCCATCGCGATGGGGTAATGGGGGCCGCGGCCCAGAAACAGCGCATGGTGCTTGTTGGCAAAGGTGGTAGCCAGCTCTTCGATGTGCTGATCCAGGTGCAGCACTTTCTCGAGCAGACGGGGCAAGCCTTTGAGTGCTCGGACATTGGCGCAAATCATTTCCGGTGCTCTGTCGTTTACCTGAGCCAAGGCGGTCGTCAGCCATAGCAGCGCTACCAGCTGCGTTGTAAAGGCCTTGGTTGAAGCTACTCCGATTTCCGGGCCTGCCTTGGTCAGCAGACGCCAGTCGGCTTCACGGACCAGGGAGCTGCCGGCGACGTTGCAGATGGCAAGGCTGGCCAGATAGCCCTGCTGTTTGGCGTAACGCAGCGCTGCAAGGGTATCTGCAGTCTCGCCGGACTGGGAGATGGCAATGAGAAGGGTATTGGCTGGTACCGCCACCTGGCGGTAACGATACTCACTGGCGACTTCTACCTGACACGGCAGCCCTGCCTGCTCTTCTATCCAGTACCGAGCCACAAGACCGGCGTGGTAGCTGGTGCCGCAGGCGACGATGTGAATGTTCTGGATGTCTTTCAGCCGGGTTTCTGCCTCAGGACCGAGGATGGCAGTGAGTACGTGATCCTCGCCCAGTGTGCCTTCCAGCGTATTGGCTATGGCGACGGGCTGTTCGTGGATTTCCTTGAGCATGAAGTGGCGGTACTCGCCCTTCTCCAAGCTGTGAGCGGCGTGCTCGTAGCGCAGTACCGGGTATTCCATCAACTCGTTCTGCCGGTTCCAGACTTCTCTGGACTCCAGCGTCAAACGGGCGTGGTCGCCCTCCTCCAGATAGATGAACTGGTCGGTTACCTGTAGCAGGGCCAACGGGTCTGAGGCGATAAAACGCTCTTCACTGCCCTCACCTATGACCAGGGGACTGCCCATGCGGGCGCAGTACAGTGTATTGGGCTCGTCCTGATGGATTAAGCCCAGGGCGTAGGCACCGTGGAGTTCGGCCAGGGTGGCGCGGAAGGCGCAGAGCAGGTTCTGTTTCTGGCTGTAGTGATGGGCCAGCAGGTGGGCGACTACTTCGGTGTCGGTTTCCGAGGTGAAGCTGTAGCCCAGTTCCTGGAGTCTTTTGCGCAGTTGGTTGTGGTTTTCGATGATGCCGTTGTGGACTATGGCCAGCCGTTCGGACATATGGGGGTGGGCGTTGTGTTCGGCGGGTTTGCCGTGGGTCGCCCATCGGGTGTGGGCTATGCCCAGGTGGCCGTAAACGGGCGCAGCTTCCAGGGCATTTTCCAGCTCGATGACCTTGCCGACTGCGCGGGTGCGTTTGATGCCGTTGCCGGTGGCCAGAACGGCGACGCCGGCGGAGTCATAGCCGCGGTATTCGAGGCGGCGCAGGCCTTCTATGAGGATGGGGGTGATGTTGCGTTTGGCGATGGCGCCTACTATTCCGCACATGGGTGAATCCTGGGTTGATGCATTGTTGTTAGCTTGCCTCGTTTCTTTCGCCCCGAGGGCGGGGCTCCCACAGGGGAGTGGAGATATCCTGCGGGGGCTATTGGCATCCTTTGTGTGGTGCTTCGGGCACGCTACCGCCCCAGGATTTGATGTCGGCTTCCTGAGGACATTTGGCAATAAGTTGTCATGGGCGCAGGTTTCAGTCTGCTCCCGGCGGGTTATGACCGCGGCGCTCTGGTTTCGTTCAGCCTGACGCTTTGAGTGCTTTCAGCGGCACTCTCAATTCCTGTTGGCGATGCAACAGATTCAGCAGAACTATGGCCCGCTCTTCACCGTCGGCCTTGCAGAAGACGGCGTCCAGATCCTTGAAAGGGCCTTGAATGATGGTGACCGGCTCGCCTTTCTGGAACAGGGGTTTGCCTTCGACTGTTGCCAGCCTGGCGCGCAGGTCTTCGATGATACCATCGGGTACCGCAAGGGGTTGATCGGCGAAGGTGACCATGCGCAGCACGCCGCGGGTGGAGCGGATGCTGTGCCAGCTGTCGTTGATCCTGCACAGATTGATGAACAGGTAACCGGGGAATAATGGCTGTTGTATGACAGTCCGCTTCCCCTGGCGGATCTTCTCGACCGTGTGCTGCGGGCAGTAGCAGGGGAAAAGCTGGTTGCGGAGGTTCTGCTCGGCCCGGACCTCCTGTCGTGGCTTGCACTGAACAAGATACCAACGTGCTGTGGCAGAGCTCTCCGTCACTGTAATCCCTGATCATCGCTCGGCAGAGGCGGCGATATTACTTGGCCATCAAATTGCTTTGCAAGCCTGAACAGGTCACAGGCCCACCGTGAAGGTGCAGACCTTACCGCCAGATGAGCGTTGTGACAATTCGCATTTGGTATTAAGCCTGTGGGTTATGGAATAAGCACTTCCAGACTCCGCCCATAACGGCGCGCCTTTTCCCTCAGTGCATCAGCCAGTTGCTGCTTCGCATACAGCTCGCCGTGCACCAGACGGACCTGTTGCGGCCAGTGCCGCATGCCGGTGACGAACTTGACCAGCCCTGCCTGGTCAGCATGGGCAGAGTAGCCGCCCAGGGTGGTGATGCCGGCGCGAATATCAAACCGCTCGCCCTCCAGCTCCACATACCCGCCCTGCGACCCGTATTTCTGGATGGCCCGGCCTGGCGTTCCCTGGGCCTGGAAGCCGGTAAAGATCACGTTATGCCGGGGGTCGCCAAGCATGGCTTTGAGGTAGTTGACCACCCGCCCTGCACTGCACATGCCGTTGCCGGTGATGACTATGGCCGGTTGCCGGGTCTGGGCCAATCGGTTGACCATGGCCAGGTGCTGGCCATGGGTATTGACCGTAAGCAACTGCTCGAACCCCAGAGGTTTGTGCCCGGCCGCCACCCGCCGCAGCGCCTCCTTATCCCAGTACGGCTTCAGTTGTCGGTACAACTGAGTAAAGCGTGTGGCCAGCGGGGCATCCAGGATGACCGGCATCTGCAGCCAATCACCTTTCTGGCCACTGATGATCGCTTCCAGTTCGTAGAGCAGCTCCTGGGTGCGACCGATGCTGAACGCGGGAATAAGCACAGTGCCACCGTCCGACAGAGCCTGCTCCAGCGCGCACTGAAAACGTTGCCTCCGGGTGCGCCTGTCCTCATGCAGCCGGTCGCCATAGGTACTCTCGAGGACGACGACGTCGGCGTTGTACGGGATATCCGGTGCGGGCAGGATAGGCGCGTGTGGCGCTCCCAGATCGCCCGAGAATATGATTCTTCTCCGACGCTTTTCTTGCGGGTAGTTGACGTCACACTCAACCCAGGCTGAGCCGAGTATATGCCCGGCCCGCTGAAAGCGTATGCGCAGCACCAGGTCATCTCGGTTGATGACGGTCATCCACTGACGGTAGGCCGCCGGCTGCAACATGGGCTCGACCTGTTTTATGAAGCGCTCGGCCAGTTGGGCATCCCGTCGAATGCCGAGCAGAAAGGCATCTTCCAGCACTGTTGGCAGCAGCATGGCGGAGGGCTCGGTGCAGTACACCGGCCCCTTGAACCCGGCGGCGATAAGCCAGGGCAGCCGCCCGACATGGTCGATATGCACATGGGTCGCAATCAGCGCCTGGATGCCCGCAAGGGGAAACTCTATGGCCATATTCCCTGCCTGGGTGCCGCTCCGGGAGATCTCGGCGCCCTGGAAAAGCCCGCAGTCGATCAGGACGCTGGTATTGGGAGTCAGATGCAGCTGATGGCAGCTGCCCGTTACGCCGTTCACGGCACCGTGGTGTTCTATTCTGGGGTAGGTCATGGCGAGTCCTTGCCTGGCTTTTAGCCGATTGTGCTATGAAACCATCCCGGGCTGAAGTGACGGAGTTTGCAATTTGACTGCAGGGTCCCTCCGGGAGCCGAGCCGTGGTCCCCATGGTGGATCTGAGGGATGGCGGCGACTCGTTTTCTTGACCTTGTAACCTGTTCTAACTACAGTTGCGCCCTTGGTCCGCTGGGTTACAGATGTGACGAATGGCATGTTCAAATCGATTCTGGTCGTTTGTGTAGGTAATATCTGCCGCTCCCCCACCGGTGAGGCATTGCTCAAGAGCAAGCTCCAGGGCCGGGGTATTGAAGTAACTTCAGCCGGCCTCGGTGCGCTGGTCGGCAAGCCGGTGGACAGCACTGCAGCTGAGGTGATGGCCACAGCGGGTTATTCTTTGCCGGATCATCAGGCGCGGCAACTGACTCAGAATATGCTGCGCAGTGCCGATTTGATTCTTGTTATGGAACAAAAACACCTCCAGTCGATCCATAGCATGGCACCCGAGGCGAGGGGCAAGACCTTTCTGTTCGGCAAGTGGTTGGATAGTTGTGAGGTTCCTGACCCTTACCGCCAGCAGTTACCCGCCTTCGAGCACGTGTTCAGAATTCTGGATAAGGCCGCCGACGCCTGGCTGCCTTATCTTAAATAGTGGTTTCTTCCAGCAAGTCAGTACAAATAGAGAGCAAGTGAATGCAGAACCCCCCTGCGGCGGCGCCCACCAACCAGAACGATGAAATTGACCTGCTGGCGCTGCTTGGTGCCTTGATTGATAACAAGGGCATCATTATCGCCTGCACTGTTTTCTTCGCCGTTGTCGGTGTTGCTTACGCATTGCTGGCCACGCCTATCTATTCGGCCAATACCGTAATTCAGGTCGAAGAGAAGTCCGCCGGGGTTGGCAGCCTGCTTGGCGACAGTGAGTTGTTCGCTACCACTTCTGCTGCGGTCACCGAGATCGAGTTGCTGAAATCCCGCCAGGTCATCGGCCAGGCAGTGGACAACCTCAAACTGACCATCGTGGCCGAACCCAAGCTGTTCCCGGTGATCGGCTCCTTCATGCACCGGCGCTTCCAGCCCAGTGCTGAACAGCCCATAGCCAGCCCTTTTCTGGGCTTTGACAGCTACGCTTGGGGGGGAGAGTGGCTGAATATTTTTCAGCTTGAGGTGCCGGACAGTTATCTCGGTAAGCCCCTGACACTGACTGCGGGCGAGAACGGTGATTTCACGCTGTATAACGAGGATGGCGATGCACTGGTTTCTGGCAAGGTTGGCGATGCTATTGACCAGGATGGATTCAAGATTCAAATAGCAGAGTTTGTAGCGCGCCCAGGGACTGACTTTGAAGTTGTCAAACGCAGCCGACTGAGTACTATTCTCGGTCTGCAGCGCGAAATCAGTGCCAGTGAAAAGGGCAAGGACTCGGGCATTCTGAATGTCACGCTGGAGCATAGCGATCCGTCCTTCGCCATGGGTGTGCTGAATGAAGTCAGCCGCCTGTATGTGCGCCAGAATGTGGAGCGCAAATCCGCTGAAGCCCAGCAGAGCCTTGAGTTTCTGACTGACCAGCTGCCCAAGGTACGCCGGGACCTTGAGCAGGCGGAAGACGCACTCAACGCCTACCAGGCCAGCGCTGGCTCGGTCGATATCACCATCGAGACCCAGTCCATTCTGAACCAGGTGGTGGAGATCGAAGCGGCCATCTCGGAGCTGGCCCTCAAGCGCGAAGAATTGCAGCGGCGCTTTACCCGTGACCACCCCAGCTATCAGGCGCTGATGAGTCAGCTGGGCCAGCTGGAAAGCCGCCGCAACCGTATGCTCCAGGACGTAGGCAGCCTTCCCGAGACCCAGCAGGAGCTGCTGCGGTTGACCCGTGATGTGCAGGTGAGTACCGAGATCTACACCCAGATGCTGAACAAGTCCCAGGAGCTGGATGTCATGCGCGCCGGCACCGTGGGTAACGTAAGGGTGATTGACGAGGCTGTTGTTGATACGAGCCAGCCGGTCAAACCGAAGAAAGCATTGATCGTAGTCCTCGCCACCCTGCTGGGCGGCATGCTGGGTGTAGCCATCGCTCTGCTGCGCCATGCCCTGAACCGCGGTGTCGAGAACCCGGAGTTGATTGAGCAGATCGGCCTGCCCGTATACGCGTCCATCCCCTTCAGCAAGGACCAGGAAGTGCTGGAGCGCAAGGGCAAGGGTGTACAGGGGTCCAGCTTGCTGGCTACCACCAACCCGGCGGACCTGTCCATTGAAGCCCTGCGCAGCCTGCGTACCAGCCTGCATTTCGCCATGATGGAAGCGAAGAACAATATCCTGATGATCTCCGGCCCCAGCCCGGGGGTGGGCAAGTCCTTCGTTTCTGCCAACCTGGCCGCCATCATTGCCCAGGCCGGGCAGAAGGTTGTGCTGCTTGATGGGGATATGCGCAAGGGCTACCTGCACAAGCTGGTGGACCATAATGCCGAGCCAGGCCTGTCTGACCTGCTGGCCCATACCCATACCCTGGCGGATGTTATCCACAGGACAAACGTCGAAGGGCTGCACTTTATCGGTCGTGGGCAGATTCCGCCGAACCCTTCAGAGCTGCTGATGCATGCCAACTTCCAGAATCTGCTCAACCAGTTGAGCCAGATGTATGACATGGTCATTATCGATACGCCGCCTGTTCTGGCCGTGACCGATGCGGCGCTGGTTGGCCGCCTGGCAGGCACCAGCCTCATCGTTACCCGCTTCGGCCTCAACCCGGTCAAGGAGATCGAACTGACACTGCAGCGGTTCCGCCATAATGGAATTGAGATCAAGGGCGCCATTTTCAACGCAGTGCAGAAGAAGGCCTCCGCCTATGGCTATGGCAACTATGCTTATTACCAGTACGAGTACAAATCGGATGTAAAGTCGTCCTGATAACAGCATGTAACCTGATTGCAACGTGGGAACTTGTAGCATCCAGTGGGTTCCCATCTGCTGTGAACTGGGTATAATCCCCAATAACCCCATCTTGAGGAGTCGAGATATGAAAAAACAAACAATTGCCCTGCTGGCCAGTGGACTTCTGCTCGCCTCCGGCATGAGCTTCGCTCAGGACAACAACGCAGCTGCCGGTACCAGCGGTAGCGCAGCTGCCGGCGCAGCCGGTGGTCTGAGCGCTCCCGTCGGTATCGGTCTGGTTGTCGCCGTCGGTGGTCTGGCATACGGTGCCTCCAGCGATGGCAGTGGCAGCGGTAGCAGCACCAGCACTGCGACCCAGCCTGGCAACTGATTTCCATCAACGGCTGATCAAAGCCACCTGAAACCATGTCTTCAGGTGGCTTTTTTTATGATAACCAGAACAGAAGAATGCCACCCATGACCCGATTCCCGCTTGTCGCCCTGGGCGCTACTACCCTCCTCCTACAGGCCTGTGTGCTCGCACCGGGCATGCATATGGATACTGATCGTCTGGTCAGCCAGGACTCCGCCGAAAACAGCATGGTGGAGATGGTGCAGATCACACCCAAGCTGATTGCCCAGGATCTGGCCGTTAAATCCCAGGCTGAGGTGCCCCCGGAGCTGTTGGATTATGTGCCCGAGAACTACCGCATCGGGCCAAACGACGCACTGTTTATCACTGTGTGGGATCACCCGGAACTGACTATCCCCGGTGGCCAGCAGCAACCCTCCAGCGCCAACGCTCGGGTGGTACGGGACGATGGGACTCTGTTCTACCCCTTTATCGGTAATGTGCATGTAGCCGGCAAGACCCTGGAAGAACTGCGTGAGATCATCGCTACGCGCCTTGCCCGCTATATCGAGCAACCCCAGGTTGACGTTAACGTTATCGAGTACAACAGCCAGAAGATCTACTTCAGTGGCGCCTTCGAGAATACCGGCATTCTTCCCGTCAACGCCCAGCGCCTGACCCTGTTGCAGGCCATCGGCCAGGCGGGAATTGCCCCCGAGCGTGCTGATCTGTCCAACCTGACCATCACCCGGGATGGCCAGACCTATCGCCTGGATTACGACCGGCTGACCACATCGCCAAGCCGTATCGGTGAGGTGTACCTCAAGCCGGGTGACAAGGTACACATGGGACTGAACGACTCCCGCAAGGTGCTGGTCATGGGTGAAATACCCCGGCCGGGCGCGCTGCCGTATCGCACCAGCCGGATGACCCTGAGCGAGGTGCTCGGTACTGTTGGCGGGCCATCTCCCCTGAGCGCCAGCGGCAAGGAGGTGTATGTCATTCGCGGAGTCGAGAATATCGAGACCGACACCGCCACCATCTTCCAGCTCAATGCCAAATCGCCTTCGGCCTTCCTGCTGGCCAATCAGTTCGAGATGCAGCCCCAGGACGTGGTATTCGTCGGTGCTGCCGGCATCACCCGCTGGAACCGCGTGATCAGTCAGCTGCTGCCGACCGCCACCCTTCTCTATACCGGTGCCCGTACAGAAGACGAAGTAAGAAGCAACAACTGAGGAGCTCCCAGTGAAGACCTTTTTGCAACGGGTCGCACTGGGCGTGGCCTTTGTCGGGCTGGCCGGGTGTAACTCCTTGACCGGCGATGCGCTGGATACTCTGAACGTCGCCGTCTTCGGGCCGGAGTCCCAGATCAGCATCGCTCAGGTCGCAGCAATAGATGCCCCTGTGCTGCTGGCCAACCTGGGCGTGGCCGAGGCACTGCTGGTAAGCCCCGGCCGCGGCGTCGGCTTGAGTGAGTGGCATGGCCGGACCGAGATGTTGCTGACCCACCACGGCCGGTTGGTACAGACTGCGGGCCTGCCCGTGGACGTTATTGCTCCGCTGGCGGCGGATGACCCCTTCATGACCGGTTTGCATGCTGTTGCCGATGGCCATGAAATCACCCGCCTGGTGGACTACCCTGCCCAGTACCGCACTGGACTGCCCCAGCATGCCCGTTACAAGCGCGGCAAGGTCGAGTCCATCAATTTTATGGGGCGCGACCACCAGTTGCTGCGCGTTGATGAGTACATTCGCATGCCGGAGCTGAATTTCCGGGCACGCAACCAGTATTGGGTCGAGCCTGACACTGGCCTGGTGCGTCGCAGCGTCCAGCATTTCTCTCCCGAGCTGCCACCGCTGATATTGACGCTGGCCAAGGTTGAGGGGGGCGCGCCATGAATATTCTGCGCTCTCTTTCTCATGTGGTTTCCGCCGCTCTGCTGCTGGGCAGTGCCCAGATCGCCGCTGCTGAGACCGTCAGCATCAGCGGTGCGGTGCTCAAGCCGGGCACCTACCAGTGGCACGCGAATGCCCGTTTGCACGACGCTACCGTTGCCGGCCAGGTGCGGGCTGATGCGTGGTTTCTTGGAGCCGCTTTGTTGCGCCAAAGCGCGCTGGAACCCCAGCAGCGGCTGAAGGCGGGCGTGCTGTTCGAGCTGCGGCTCAACCGCCTGCATGCGCGCACCGAGAACAACTCCGCACTTTATACCCTGCTGGAGGATTTCACCCAGCAGGTGCAGGACATGCCGGTCACTGGCCGCGTGCCCGCCGAGCTCAACCCGCTGCAGCTGATGATTCCGAGCCGTAATCCTTTGCTGGAGCCCGGTGACCAGTTGGTCTACCCCACCCGTCCCGATCATGTGCGCGTGCTGGGGGCTGTGCAGGCGCCCTGTGTGCTGGCCTTTGACGTGCAGGCGCAACTGCGCGATTACCTGGGTCAGTGCCCCGCCCATGCAGCGGCGGACAAGGATCAGGTATTTGTCATTCAGCCGAACGGTCGCGTTCAGGAAGTGGGCATTGCCGCCTGGAATGCGCAGCCGGCGAACATCGCCGTGGGGGCCATGATCTATCGTCCGGTCAGCTCTGCTGTGCTGTCGCCGGAAACGCCCGACCTCAACAAGGACCTGGCAGAGCTGCTGGCTACACAATATCGTCTTGGGGGCCGCTTCAGTGAGTAAAGCCGTGTTTCGACATGCCGCCCTGTTTGCCCCTGCTCTGCTGGCTGTGGCTGTTGCCGCTCCCCAGGCTGTGGCAGACCGCTATCGTACTACCCAGACCGATTACGGCGGCGTGGGCCTGCTGCAGACCCCGACTGCGCGTTTTGCCGAGGAAGGCGCCTTCCGCTTCAACGCTACGCGGGTTTCACCCTACAGCCGTTACAGTATTTCGGTCACGCCAGTGCCGTGGCTTGAAGGGACGCTGCGTTATACCGCGATGACCAACCTCACCTATGGTGGCGAGGACAGCGATTTCGGCGGCGACCAGAGCAACAAGGACAAGGCGGTAGACGCCAAGCTGCGCCTGTATCAGGAATCCCGCTGGCTGCCGCAGATTGCGCTGGGCTTTGTGGACGTGGGTGGTACCGGTCTGTTCTCCAGCGAATACCTGGTAGCCAGCAAGCGCTTCCATGATCTGGACTTCAGCCTGGGTATCGGCTGGGGTTATCTGGGTAACCGGGCAGACCTGAGCAACCCCTTCGGCGGGCTGCGCGATGAGGACCGGGCTGGCCGCGAAGCCGGTGACCGGGGCGGCAACTTCAACACTTCGACCTATTTCAGCGGGCCGGCGGCCATCTTCGGCGGTGTGGAATATCAGACCCCTTGGGATCGCCTGCGGTTGAAGCTGGAACTGGACGGCAACGACTATCGCTCTGAACCCGGTGATCCGGACTTCGAGGCGGCGGATTCGCGGATCAATCTCGGCGCGGTGTTCCGCGTCAGCAACGGCGTCGATATCACAGCCGGCTGGGAGCGTGGCAACACGGCCATGATCGGCATCACCTTCAGTACCAATCTGACGAACCCCTTTCCGCGTAAGTTCCTGGACCCCGAGCCTGAGGCCCGTCGCGCGCTGCCGCCGGGCGTCAGCGGCGAGCAGGTGGACTGGGCTGATGTCAGCAGTCGCTTGAAGGATAATGCCGGGTTCGCGGTTGAAGATATCGCCGTCCGCGACCGGGAAGTGATAGTAACCGGTGAGCAGACCACCTACCGCAACGAAGCGGAGGGGGTTACCCGGGCCGCGCGCATTCTGGATAACAGCCTGGGTGAGGGTTCTTACGACTGGTACACCCTGGTGAACAAACCGCGCGGCATGACCGTCAGCGAGACCAGTATCCGGGCTCAGACGCTGCGCGACTACGAGGATAATCGTGTTGATCAGCAGGATCTGCGCCGCGGCATCGTCAACGCAACACCGAGCGTCGTGAACAAGGATGTGCTGCATGCCGCCGAGCTGAACAAGTTCGACTGGGGCCTGAACCTGGGGTACAAGCAGAACATGGGCGGCCCGGATGGCTTCATCCTCTATCAGTTCCTGGCTCGGGTGAACGCCGAGTACCGTTTTACCCGCAACAGCTGGATTCGCGGCAACCTGGGCGTCAACCTCCTGAACAACTGGGACAAGTTCGAACTCGAAGGCGAGAGTCAGCTGCCCCAGGTGCGTACTCATATCCGTGAGTATCTGACCACCTCGGATGTGATGCTGGAAAACCTGCAGTACACCTGGACCCGCCAGCTGGACCGCGACGTCTACGCCATGGCCTACGGCGGTCTGCTGGAGAACATGTTCGGTGGTGTTGGCGGTGAAGTGCTCTATCGTCCCTTCGATTCCAGCTGGGCCATCGGTGTGGATGCCAACTGGGTCAAGCAGCGCGGTTTCCGTCAGGACTTCAGCTTCCGCGACTACTCCACCTGGACCGGGCACGTTACCACCTACAACCAGACGCCATTCTGGGATGTTCTGGTACGCGCCAGCGCCGGGCGGTATCTGGCAGGCGACTATGGCGGCACCCTGGATCTGTCGCGCCGCTTCGCCAATGGGGTGACCGTGGGCGCCTGGGCTACCCGCACCGACGTATCGGCGGAAGAGTTCGGTGAGGGCAGCTTCGACAAGGGTATCTATTTCACGATTCCCTTCGATGCCTTCTTCGCCCGCTCGACCAACTCCGCGGGTACCATCGCCTGGGCCCCGGTTACCCGGGACGGCGGTGCACGACTGGTGCGCCAGTACCAACTGTATGACCTGACGCAGGCCAGGGATATCAAGCGCTTCAATGACGGGTTCGGCATGATGATGGAGCAGCAGTGACCCCTGTGCGTCCAATTTCATGCTGATTGCCATCAGTCGCCATTGGGCCCGATACCGCCTGGCTTATCGGGTCCTGTTCTTCTCCGTGCTCCTGCTGGGCATCTATCTGGGTATGCGCCCGGCGCCGCCGCCGGTGCCCTTCAAGTTCAGCATGATTGACGCCGTCTACCATGCCGGCGGCCTGTTCGTCTGCACCCTGCTCAGCTATCCGGCCTTCCCGCGCTGGGGACGCTGGTGGCGGGCGGGTTTCATGTTCGCCGTGGGGCTGGCGGTGGAGTACGTGCAGTCCTTCCACCCTACCCGCTCGCCGGACATCCACGATATCTACGCCAACACTGCAGGTGTCGCCGCAGGCATGCTGATAGCCACTGCGGTGGCGTTCAGCGCGCGCCGAAACCAGTGAGCATGGTGCGGATCGTCTTGACGATGATCAGCACGTCCAGCCATAACGAGAAGTGCTTGATGTAATAGAAGTCATGCTCGATCTTGACCGACGTGTCTTCTGCCCCCGCGTACCCTTGCATGACCTGTGCCCAGCCGGTAATACCGGGTTTGACAACGTGCCGGTAGGAGTAGAACGGGATTTCCTGCTCGAAGTGATCCACGAACACCCGCTGCTCCGGCCGCGGCCCTATGATGCTCATGTCCCCTTTCAGTACGTTGAGAAACTGGGGGATCTCGTCCAGCCTCGATCTTCGCAGAAACCGTCCCATACCGGTGACCCGATCATCATCCTCTTCGGTAAAGCGTGCGCCATCGTTCTCCGCTTCCATGCGCATTGTGCGCAACTTGTAAAGACGGAAGTTGGCGTTACCTTCACCTACCCTTTCCTGGACGAAGAACATGGGTCCCTTGCTGTCCAATCTGATCAGCAACCCCAGCACCAGCATCAATGGCAGCCACAGCGGAGCGGCCACCACCACCATGCTGATATCCATCAGTCGTTTCAACGCGGAATATGGCGGTGAAGGCAGAAGCGCACCAAAGATATTCTCGGACAGGTGATCCACTTTGACCCTGCCGGTCATCGCCTCAATGATTTGCTGAGTGTGGAAGACCGGTATGCGGGCCAGAGCGCACTTCGCCAGAAACCGGGACCATTCATCGGGCATCGAAGCAGAATGCAGATCGGCGACAACACCGTCATACCGCCGCCCTTCGAGGTCCGGGGTTTTCAACACCGTGATAATGGCAAACGGTGTATCTATCAGCTCCCGGGTACGACCAAAGGGCACCAGCGCCAGCTTCGGGCGTCGATATCTGCGAGCCAGAAAATAGCCGGCAAAGGCCCACGCATTGGCCAGAAGGAATGAATAGGTCAGGACCTGCCTGGCGTAATACTCCTCACGCAGGAACAGAATGACTGCAAACACGGCCAGCCAGGACGTGACAAGCGTGGGAATTATGAAGGGCAGCGAGCTGGTTCCCGGGAAGCGCTTGAATTTGAGCAATACCAGAAACGACACGCTGTAAGCGATGGAGTTCGCAATCAACGTGTTGCGGTGAATTTCATGGATCGGCCAGCTGAGCAGCTCGTGGCCCCACCGGAAAAAGTTGGGCAGCATCACAACCACAGCAAAGCCCAATAGAAACTGGAAAGCCAGGCTGAATATCAGCCGCTCATACCAGCGAGAATGGCGACGTTCAAATGGACGATTCTGCAATCCTGACTCCCTGTGATTCATTAAACGGCCACACGCCACTCAGACGCCATGCTTCTTTGCCATTGCAGCGGCACATTCTACCCGATTCACAGTAATGCAATAGGGGGGTCTCCTGGACTTCTGCGACACGGCTTCATTCTTGCGGAACTAATCAGCCCACCCAACGACAGAAATAGAGATACCCCGCCACGGACAGGCCGTTTTTCACCTGACTGGAGTCCGTAATGCCGTACTGGGATCTCTTTACCGACCGCGCACTCTGGATGCAGCTGAGTATTCTGGTGGTCGTCACCCTCGGAACCTATCTGCTGCTGAGAGTTGCCCTCCGGGTGCTCAGTCGCCAGCTGATGCAGCGCAACGAGAAGCCTCACTCCCGTGTGTTCTATTTCGGTTCCGCACTGCTGCTCAAGACCAGCAAGCTGCTGCTGTTCGCCTTTGCCCTGATGATCGGCCTCAAGACCGTGGAGCTGTCGCCCCGTTGGGAGGCGGCCATGGCCCACGGCTGGTTCATCGCGCTGGCCTTCCAGATCGCGCTCTGGGCCGACCATGCAGTGCAGTTGTGGACCACCAGCCTGCATCGCGATGGCAAGGCCCGCAACCCGGTGACCACCACCCTGATCGGTATCATGGTGCGATTGGTGATCTGGACCGTGATGCTGCTGTCGATCCTGTCCAATCTGGGCGTCGATATCACCGCGATGATCGCCAGTCTCGGGGTGGGCGGCATTGCCATTGCCCTGGCGGTACAGACCCTGCTGAGCGACATGTTCGCGTCCATGTCGATCGGTATCGACAAGCCCTTCGAGATCGGTGATTTCGTGGTGTTCGGCGAGGTGGCCGGCACCATTGAGCATATCGGTCTCAAGACCACCCGCATCCGCGCCCTGAGTGGCGAGCAGATTGTGGTGGCCAACGCCGATCTGCTGTCGCAGATAGTGCATAACTACAAGCGCATGAACACCCGGCGGATCGTGTTCACCTTCGGTATCAGCCCCAATACGCCGGTGGAAAAGGTACGCCAGGTCAGCGGCGAGGTGCGCCGCATCATCGAGGGCATGGACGAAACCAACTTCGACCGGGCCCACTTCTTCGCCTTCAACGAGAGCCAGCTGACCTTCGAGGTGGTCCACATCGTGCAGACGGCGGATTACAACAGGTACATGGACATCCAGCAGGAGATCAATCTGCAGCTGCTGCAGGCCCTGCGTGACATCGAGGTGAAGCTGGCCTTCCCGATCCGCAAGCTGGAATTCATTGGCGGCGATCTGCCGCAGGTACAGGTGGCCGGCGTGCCGCAGGACAAGGGTTCAGCCAATGATGCGCCCTACCGCGGGCGACCCGATGGCGCTTGAACACTCGACGAAGCGCCCATAGTGCGGCAGCATAGGCGTTCGATTGACGGCTCGATTTTGGGAGAACCCATGAGCAACAGCTTTTTCCGCCGGCTGCTGCCGGCATCCCTGATGCTGGCCATGATGGCTGGCTGCAGCAGTACCCCCGATATCTCCCCCAGCCTGCTTACCCAGCACGACTGGACACTGGTAGACGCTACCGATGCCGACGGGCATCAGGATGCGTCCCTTCAGGGTGGTGACGAACCGCCGGTGTTGCTGACATTTCAGGAACAGCGACTGGGCGTGCGCAATGCCTGTAACCACATCGGCGGTAATTACAAGCTCTCCGCCGACAAGCTGAAAGTGGGTAATCTGATGCAGACCTTGATGGCGTGCGAATCCGAACTGATGGCGCGGGAATCGGCCATCAAGACCCGGCTGCAGAAGCCCCTGCGGGTGCAGTACGACGCAGCCACCTCGCGGCTGACGCTGATCAATGACGCCGGCGTCATGGTGTTCGAGCCGGTGGACAAGTAGCCCTGCCCCCTGTAGGAGCACCGCCTCGGTGCGACCCGACCTAGCCCGCATTCGCACCCGGGGCGGGTGCTCCTACGATACGGGGGGGGGGTAGACTTGGTGTAGGAGCACCGCCGGATCGCCGGACCGCTCGGTGCGAACCGGTCCGGCACATATTCGCACCCGGCGCGGGTGCTCCTACAACTACGGCACGACCTCCCCCTGTAGGAGCACCGCCGGATCGCCGGACCGCTCGGTGCGAACCGACCTAGCCCGCATTCGCACCCGGCGCGGGTGCTCCTACAACTACGGCACGCCCTCTCCTGTAGGAGCACCGCCTCGGTGCGAACGGCGCCGCGCCGGGATCCGCCGATCAACTTCAAGCCCGACGGACCGTTGCCAGCAACCCTGCCGCGAGCACGAACATGGCGGCGAAGCTGCGATTGACCAGGCGCTGCTGCCGTGGCGAGTCGAGCAGTCGTATGACTCGGGAGGCCAATCCGGTGTACCCGGCCATGACGATAAGATCCACGGTCACCATGGTCAGCGCCATCACCACATACTGAGGAACCAGCGGCCGCGCCGGATCGAGAAATTGCGGCAACACCGCAAGGATGAATACGATGGCCTTAGGGTTGCTGGCGTTGACGATGAAGCCGCGCAGGACCAGACTCAGCGGCCGGCCAATCGGGCGGTGCTGCAGGCGCATCTCCTGCACCGGTGCGTGCCACTGGCGGTAACCGAGATACAGCAGGTAACCGACACCGAACCACTTGATCAGCGCAAAGCCCAGGGCCGAGGCGGCCAGCAGCGCCCCGACCCCTGCAGCGACGATGGCAATCTGCATCAGCAGGGCCAGCTGCAGCCCAATGGCGTTCCAGTAACCCCGGGCAAAACCGTAGTTCAGCCCACTGGCCATGGAGGCGACGGCGCCCGCACCGGGGCTAAGGCTGATGATCCAGCAGGCCAGCAGAAATGCCAGCCAGGTGTCGAGACTCATGGTGTCCTCCGGCACAATGCCGTAAAGCAGGAAACGCAATGATACCAGCCCCGTCGGCCCGCGACTGACCTGTATTTCAGGGCTGGGTAAAGGCAGGTAAAGTCGTCTTTACAAACGCCCCTCCCCCCACCGACTGGCATATCCTGTGATCAGGGTCGACAGGGAATTTTGCCCCAGCGGGTCGGTCCAAACGGGAAAGTACGAGGGTACCACCATGAAATTCACACGCCTGACCACAGCGCTTTTTGCAGCTGTGGCTCTATTCGCTACCGCCGCATCGGCTGGCCCTGCCGCCCCCGGCAAGCCGCATGATCATCGCAAGTTTCACCCCCATCAGCAGCACCGGCCGATGCACCATGCACCGCCGCAACACCGCGCTCCGCCGCGCCAGCAAAGCCAGTGGTTGTGGGAGCGTCAGCGCGATGATCGTATCTACAACAGCCAGCCCCGTCGGCCGCCGCAGCACAACCAGCATCACCGCCCGCCGCACCGTGACCAGCTGCGCCGGGAGATCCACCGTCACAGCCACTACCTGCGGCCGGCACCGCCGCTGCCGCGGCATGTGCACCTGGTAGTAGGCCACCCCCTGCCCCATGGCTGGAGTCACAAGGTCCCGCCGGGCCATGTACGCCACCTGCCGCATTACCCCGGCTATGAGTGGCACAGCGCAGGCCGCGACCTGGTGCTGGTAGCCGCCGCCACCGGTGTGATCTACACGATATTGGATAATGTGTTGAATTGAGGTCCACGGCTCTTGTGCCGCCCTCACTTGTAGGAGCACCCGCGCCGGGTGCGAATGTGTGCCTGCCCGGTTCGCACCGGGGGCGGTGCTCCTACAAACACACCTGCCTCCACCTCGCGCCGTAGGAACACCCGCGCCGGGTGCGAATATGTGCTTGACCGGTTCGCACCGGGGGCGGTGCTCCTACAAACACACCTGCCTCCACCTCGTATCGTAGGAGCACCCGCCTCGGGTGCGAATATGTGCTTGACCGGTTCGCACCGGGGCGGTCCGGCGATCCGGCGGTGCTCCTACAAACACACCTGCCTCCACCTCGTATCGTAGGAGCACCCGCCTCGGGTGCGAATATGTGCCCGCCCCGTTCGCACCGGGGGCGGTGCTCCTACAAACACACCTGCCACCACCTCGCGCCGTAGGAGCACCCGCGCCGGGTGCGAATATGTGCTTGACCGGTTCGCACCGGGGGCGGTGCTCCTACAAATGAACCTGCCTCCACCCCGTATCGTAGGAGCACCCGCGCCGGGTGCGAATATGTGCTTGACCGGTTCGCACCGGGGGCGGTGCTCCTACAAATGAACCTGCCAGCACCTCGTATCGTAGGAGCACCCGCGCCGGGTGCGAATGAACTGTTCCCCTGCGACGGGCTGCGCTAGCATTCGGCTTTCCATGGCGTTTCTGGATGGCCCATGAGCAAACCGCGCACTCGCCCTGCTTTTACCCTGTTCTTTCCCCTGGCGGCGCTGCTGGCCGCTTTGGCAGTGCCCCTGTCCATGTTCGCCATGCTGTCCGGCACCGGCTGGCCTGCGGGTCTGGTGGGCAGCGGTCATGGTTTTGAACTGATCTTCGGTTTTGCCCTGGCGCTGATCGCCGGTTACACCCTGGGGCCGCAGCCGGCGCGGGTGCTCTATCCGCTGATTGCCCTGTGGCTGGCGGCACGGCTGCTGCGTATCCCCTTCCCGGATCACCCATTGGCCCTGCCGCTGGCGGCGGCTTTTGCTCTGTTGCTGGCCTGGCATGTGGTACCGCGATTTCGCGCTGCCCGGCAGTGGCGTAACAAATCCACCGGTCCACTGATCCTGACCCTGTGCCTGCTGCCGCTCTGCTGGTTGCTGTTGATGCTGATCTGGCATCGTTGGCCGGGGCTGGCAGCATCCATTGATCTGAACCTCAGTCGTCTGATGCACGCCGGGGTGCTCTGTCTGCTGTTGCTGATGAGCTTTATCGGGGGGCGGCTGATCGCGCCTGCGGCGGCCATCACGCTTGAACAACAAGGTGTCGAGCCCCGGGCACGGCTGCAGCCGCGACTGGAAGGAGCGCTGATCATTCTGCTGGGTCTGGCCATTGTGGCATTGTTGGTGCCGATTCTGTCCGACGGCCAGAGCTATCCCCTGGCAGGAGGCGCGCTGCTGGCTGCCGGCATGGTCCTGCTGGTAAGGAATATTCGCTGGCAGCTGTGGCGTTGCGGCAGCCGGCCGGATCTGCTGGGCTTCGGGATGGGGTATCTGTGGCTGGCATTGGGCAGCCTGGCCACGGGGCTGGCCTTTGTCGGGCAACGGCCTGCGGTCTCGGCGCTGCACCTGATTACCGTGGGCGGTCTGGGGACGCTGTCCACCAGTGTGATGCTGCGGCTGTACTTCCAGCGCGGCTTCAAGACACCGCCGGTGACTGGGTGGGTGCTGTGGACAGTTGGGTTGATTGCCGTGGCGGTGGTGTGCCGATTCATGGCGGGAGATACGCCGTTGGCCAGGCCGGTGTTGTTGAGTTTGTCGGCGGGGAGTTGGGCGGTGGCGTATTTGAGTTTGGCGGTGTTGTTGGTGCGGTTGGGGTGGCGGTTGAAGTAGCGTTTGCCGCGGGGGAGGTTTGTGCTTGCCCGTTCGCACCGGGGGCGGTGCTCCTACAAATGAAGCTGGCACCACCCCGTACGGTAGGAGCACCCGCCCCGGGTGCGAATGCGTGCCCGCCCGGTTCGCACCGGGGGCGGTGCTCCTACAGATGAACCTGGCACCACCCCGTACTGTAGGAGCACCCGCCGCGGGTGCGAATGTGTGCCGGACCGGTTCGCACCGGGGGCGGTGCTCCTACAAACAAACCGTGCCGTAGGGGTTTATTCGGCGCGGGTCCAGGTGGAGGTGCGGCCGAACATGGGGGTGCCGACGAAGCCGCGGAGTTTGAGTACGTTGTCTCCTTCCAGGGTAATGCGGCCCTGGTAGGTTTTGCCGCTTTCCGGGTCGTAGACGCGGCCGTCCTGCCAGGTTTTGCCATCGCCGCTGGGCTGCATGTCCCAGAGGATGCGCAGGCCTTCCAGCGGGCGGTCGCGCAGAGATTCGTCCGGATTTTTTTCGTCGCGCTTGGGCTGGCCTTCAGCATCCAGGGCGTCGGCGATCCACACCAGGTCGCCGCAGAGCTTGTCGCCGCAGGGGCTTATCTGAACACGGCCCTCCTTGTCTTCGGTGTCCCACAGTCCTGTCGGATCGGCCAGTGCATTGCCGGCCTGCAGCAGGCCAAAGGTGAGTATCGACAGGCTGGTCAGGCGAAGGAGTCTGCTCATGTGTTGTTATTCCTCGTTGTGGCGGATTCTGTTGCGCATATTACGGCAGCCATGGCGCCGTTTCGGTATGGGTTGTGTATCACTCGGATGACCGGCCGGTCGGCTTGACCACCCATTCCGGGTCTTCGAATTCACCCAGCGGTCGGATCTCGCAGAAGGGCGCGGCGCTGCGGATGATGGCGGCGACATCCGGGTTGTGCTGGCCCTCCATGGCATCACGCTGCTCCTTGCTGTCCCAGCTGGCGATGGCAATCAGGGTGCGCGGGTCGCCGATCTTGCGGTGCAGCTCGGTACCGCGAGCGCCCGGTGCACGCTGGATGATCTCGCTGGCCCGAACCCAGGCGTCAGCGTATTCCTCGGCGGTGTGGCCGTCCTTGATGTGGACTTCGAATATGTACTTCATTGCACCTTTCGCTTTGTCTGCCCATGGAATTGACCAGTATAGGAAGTCCTTCACAGGCAGACTGGCGGATCTGCTGCTTTACTGGTCAGTACATTTTCGTCACAACGTGAGGTAGGACCATGGGTTGGATAATGACTCTGATCATCGGCGGTATTGTCGGCTGGCTGGCCAGCATCATCATGAAGACCAATGAGCAGATGGGGCTGATTGCCAACATCATCGTCGGCATCATCGGCTCGGTACTCGGCTTCTGGATTGCCGGGCTGCTGGGCTTTGAGGAAGGTGGCGCCATCATCCGCTTCATCATCGCCATCGGCGGTGCCGTATTGCTGATCTTCATCCTGCGGGCGATCGGGGTGTTCAAGAAGGCCTGAGGCTCTGAGTAGAGGGGGGTGTTCCCCCCTCTACAGATGACCCGCACTCCCCAAAAGGGTACAATTGCCGGCTTTGATCCGTTTATCCAACTGAAGCCGAGTGCCCATGTCCAGCAACCAGCCCAAACGTCAGATTCTCGTTACCAGCGCCCTGCCCTATGCCAACGGTTCGATCCATCTGGGGCATATGCTGGAATACATCCAGACCGACATCTGGGTCCGCTTCCAGAAACTGCGCGGCCATCAGTGCATCTACGTCTGCGCCGATGACGCCCATGGCTCGGCCATCATGCTGCGCGCGGAGAAGGAAGGCATCACGCCCGAGCAGCTGATCGACGCGGTCAAGGCCGAGCACACCGCCGACTTTGCCGACTTTCTGGTGGATTTCGACAACTACTACTCCACCCATTCCGAAGAGAACCGCCAGCTGTCCGAGCTGATCTACGAGAAGCTCAAGGCCAACGGTCACATCAGCACCCGTTCGGTGACGCAGTACTTCGACCCGGAAAAGGGCATGTTCCTGGCCGACCGCTTCATCAAGGGCACCTGCCCGCGGTGCGCCGCCGAGGACCAGTACGGTGACAACTGCGAGAAGTGCGGTGCCACCTACGAGCCGACCGAACTGAAAGACCCGCGCTCGGCCATCTCCGGCGCGACCCCGGTGCTGAAGGATTCCAAGCACTTCTTCTTCACCCTGCCCGACTTCCAGGACATACTGAAGGAATGGACCCGCAGCGGCACCCTGCAGGATGCCGTGGCCAACAAGATCGCCGAATGGCTGGATTCCGGGCTGCAGGAGTGGGATATCAGTCGTGATGCGCCCTACTTCGGCTTCGAAATCCCCGGCGAGCCGGGCAAGTATTTCTACGTCTGGCTGGACGCGCCGGTCGGCTACATGGCCAGCTTCAAGAATCTCTGCGCCCGTCGCCCGGAGCTGGACTTCGATACCTTCTGGAGCAAGGACTCCACCGCCGAGCTGTACCACTTCATCGGCAAGGACATCATCAACTTCCACACCCTGTTCTGGCCGGCCATGCTGGAAGGCGCCGGCTTCCGCAAGCCCACCGGGGTGAACGTGCACGGCTACCTGACCGTCAACGGGCAGAAGATGTCCAAGTCCCGCGGCACCTTCATCAAGGCCCGCACCTATCTGGAACACCTGGCACCGGAATACCTGCGCTACTACTACGCCTGCAAGCTGGGCCGTGGCGTGGATGATCTGGACCTGAACCTGGAAGACTTCATCCAGAAGGTCAACTCCGACCTGGTGGGCAAGGTGGTGAACATCGCCAGCCGCTGCGCCGGATTCATCCACAAGGGCAACGGCGGCGTGCTGACTGACGCCAACCCGGCACCGGAGCTGAGCGACGCCTTTACCGCCGCCTTCCCGTCGATTGCCGACGCCTACGAAAAACGCGATTTCTCCCGCGCCATGCGCGAGATCATGGCCCTGGCCGACAAGGCCAACGCCTGGATCGCCGACAAGGCTCCCTGGGCACTGAACAAGCAGGAAGGCAAGCAGGACGAAGTGCAGGCCATCTGTTCGCTGGGCATCAACCTGTTCCGTCAGCTGATCATCCTGCTCAAGCCGGTCCTGCCGACCCTGGCCGCCGACGCCGAGGCTTTCCTCAACCTGCCGTCGCAGCAGTGGAGCGACCTGGACAGCCACCTGGGCACCCACCAGCTCAATGCCTTCAAACCGCTGCTGACCCGTATCGAGCCGGCCAGGGTTGAAGCCATGGTCGAGGCCTCCAAGGAAGACCTGGAAGCCACCAGCACCAGCGCTCCGGCGGGCAACGGCGAGCTGGTCAGGGAGCCCCTGGCCCCGCAGATCGACTTCAATGCCTTTGCCGCGGTGGATCTGCGTATTGCCCTGATCGAGAAAGCCGAGTTCGTGGAGGGTGCGGACAAGCTGCTGCGCCTGACGCTGAACATCGGCGATGAGACGCGTAACGTGTTCTCCGGCATCAAGAGCGCCTATCCCGACCCGAGCAAGCTGGAAGGCCGGCTGACGCTCTATGTGGCCAACCTGGCTCCGCGCAAGATGAAGTTTGGTGTGTCCGAGGGGATGGTGCTGGCGGCCGGGCCTGGTGGTGAGGAGATTTATCTGCTGAGCCCGGATCAGGGGGCCAAGCCGGGGCAGCGGGTGATGTGATTCGGCTGTGTGTCCTCCCGGCCAAAGCAATGGACAACACAAATGACTGAATTCGTTCTCATACTGCTCAGCACCATCCTGGTGAACAACTTCGTGTTGGTTCAGTTCCTCGGGCTTTGCCCGTTCATGGGGGTGTCCGGGAAGCTGGAGACGGCGCTGGGCATGTCCATGGCGACAACCTTTGTGCTGACCCTGGCCTCGATCCTCAGCTATTTGACCTACCAGTACATCCTGCTGCCGCTGGACCTGGAGTTTCTGCGGACCATTTCCTTCATTCTGGTGATTGCCGTGGTGGTGCAGTTCACCGAGATGGTGGTGCACAAGACCAGTCCCCTGCTGTACCGGGTGCTGGGGATTTTTCTGCCGCTGATTACCACCAACTGCGCGGTGCTGGGGGTGGCTTTGCTGATCACCAACCGCGAGGGGCAGACCTTCATGACGGCGGCGACCTACGGTTTCGGTGCAGCGCTGGGCTTTTCCATGGTGCTGGTACTCTTTGCCGGGCTGCGTGAGCGGATTGCCATTGCCGATGTGCCTATGCCCTTCCGAGGCGCGGCGATCGGCATGATCACCGCCGGGCTGATGTCGCTGGCGTTCATGGGCTTTACCGGACTGATCAGGATCTGAGCATGGGCATGGTAATCACCGCCGTTGCGGTCCTTCTGCTGCTGGCATTGGTATTCGGTGCGCTGCTCGGCTATGCCGCGGTGCGGTTCCGCGTTGAAGGTGATCCCATTGTCGATCAGATCAACGCACTGCTGCCGCAGACCCAGTGCGGTCAGTGTGGCTTTCCCGGGTGCAAGCCCTATGCCGAGGCGATTGCCAATGGCGAGGCGATCAACAAGTGCCCGCCCGGTGGCGAGACGACCATTCAGGCGCTGGCTGATCTGCTGGATGTGGAGGCGTTGCCGCTGGATGGGGAGCATGGTGAGGAGAAGCCGCCGATGGTGGCCTATATCCGTGAGGCCGAGTGCATCGGCTGCACCAAGTGCATCCAGGCCTGCCCGGTGGATGCCATTCTGGGGGCGGCCAAGCAGATGCATACGGTGATCGTGGATGAATGCACCGGATGCGACCTGTGTGTGGAGCCCTGCCCGGTCGATTGCATCGACATGGTGCCGCTGCCGGTAACCACCCGCAACTGGCGCTGGGATATGCCACCGGCACCACCCCTGGCCGCTGCCGAGCGGGGAGCTGCCTGATGACCGCGCAGATCCGTCTCCATGACATTCCCGGCGGCATTCACCCGCCGGAAAACAAGGCTCAGTCCACGGGCCGTGGTGTGGAACAGCCGCCACTGCCTGCGCGCCTGATCCTGCCCCTGCTGCAACATATCGGGGTGCCGGCGGAACCCGTGGTCAAGGTCGGTGATCATGTCCTCAAGGGGCAGCTGCTGGCCACGGCCCAGGGCCGCTTCAGCTGCGCGTTACATGCTCCGACCTCCGGCACCATAGCCGAGATCGGACCGGCACCCTACCCCCATGTGTCGGGGCTGCACGAGCCGGCCATTGTGCTGGACAGCGACGGTGAAGACCGCTGGATCGAGCTGGAGCCGATTGCCGACTATCGCGCTCTGGATCATGTGACCCTGGTGGAGAAACTGGCTGCGGCGGGCATCAGCGGCATGGGTGGTGCGGGTTTTCCGACTGCAACCAAACTGCTGTCGCGTCCCGACCACCGCATCGAGACGCTGATCATCAACGGTGCCGAGTGCGAGCCCTACATCACCGCCGATGACATGACCATGCGCCATTACCCGGCGCAGGTGGTGACGGGCATTGAAATCCTCATGCATGTGCTGACCCCGGAGCAGGTACTGATCGGCATCGAGGACAACAAGCCCGAGGCCATCGCGGCGATGCGCGAGGCGGCGCAGCACAATCCGACCATCCGCGTGGTGCCGATACCGACCAAATACCCCTCCGGCGGCGAGAAGCAGCTGATCCAGATTCTTACCGGCAGGGAAGTACCCAGTGGCGGGCTGCCGGCGGATATCGGTGTGCTCTGTCAGAACACAGGTACCGCACTGGCGGTACACGATGCGGTGATGCTGGGCCGCCCGCTGATCAGCCGCGTGGTGACCCTCACCGGAGGCGCACTGGAGCGGCAGACCAACGTGCAGGCGCTGATCGGCACCCCCATCAGCGAGCTGCTGGCCTTTGCCGGATTGCAGCCCGAGCGTTTGCATCGACTGGTGCTCGGCGGGCCCATGATGGGCTTCACCGTGGACCCGCAGGCACCCATCATCAAGACCAGCAACTGCCTGCTGGCGGCGACCGAACAGGAACTGCCCACGCCGCCCCCGGCACTGCCCTGCATCCGCTGCGGCCTGTGCGCCGAGGCCTGCCCGGCCCAGCTGCTGCCCCAGCAGCTGCACTGGTTCGCCCTGGGCAAGGATTATCCGCAACTGCAGCGCTACAACCTGTTCGACTGCATCGAGTGCGGTGCCTGCGCCTATGTGTGCCCGAGCAGCATTCCGCTGGTGCAGTACTTCCGTGCAGGCAAAGGCGAGATCCGCGCCATAGAGCAGCAGCACACCAAGGCCGAGCAGTCCCGCGTGCGTTACGAGCAGCGCCTGGAGCGCCTGCAGCGCGAGGCCGAACAGCGTGAGCGCGATCGTCTGGCTCGCGCCGAGAAGGCAGCTCGGGCCAAGGCTGCCCGGGAAGCGCGGGAGGCGCAGGAGCAGCAGACCGGCGCAGCGACGGAACCGGATCTGGCTCGGGTCAAGGCCAGGATTCCGACCCTGAGTCCGGAGCAGAAGCAGCTCAAAATCGCCGCCGCCACCGCCCGCATGGCGTTGCAGAAGGCACAGAAACAGTTGAACGCGAACCCGGACAACAGCGACCTGCAGGCGCAGGTGGTCCAGCTGGAACAGGCCCACGCCGAGGCCCAGCGGGCGTTCGATCAGGCAACCAGTCAGGAGGACACCTGATGGCCATGGCTCCCATCAGCCCGCCCCATGCCATGGGCAGCAACCGTACCCGCACCATCATGCTGCAGGTGCTGGGAGCGACCCTGCCGGGGGTGGCGTTGCTCACCTGGTTCTTCGGCTGGGGCACGCTGATCAACATCCTCCTGGCAAGCTGCTTTGCCCTGGTCATCGAGGCGCTGATCCTGCATCTGCGCAAGCGCCCGGTGATGTTCTTCCTCAACGATGGCAGCGCCCTGGTGACCGCCTGGCTGCTGGCTCTGGCCTTGCCGCCCTACTCGCCCTGGTGGCTGGTGCTGGTAGCTACGGGCTTTGCCATGGTCTTCGGCAAGCATCTGTACGGCGGCCTGGGGCAGAACCCCTTCAACCCGGCGATGCTCGGCTATGCGGTGGTGCTGGTGTCCTTCCCGGTGGAGATGACCAGCTGGCCGGTATGGCGCGGCATTGAACAGTTGCAACCGGTGCTGACGCCCACTCTGGGGCTGCTGGAGGGTCTGCAGCGGGTGTTCATCCCGGGCAGCCTGCCCGCCGATGGCTGGGCTACGGCCACCGCACTGGACGTAGTGCGCAACAACAGCGCTTTGACAATGGCCGAGCTGCGTGCCACCGAGCCTGCGCTGGGCGGGATGGCCGGCCGTGCCTGGGAATGGGTCTCGCTCGCCTGGCTCGCCGGCGGGCTTTTTCTGCTCTACAAGCGTATCTACAGCTGGCATGCGCCCGTGGGCATGCTCGGGGCACTGGCACTGGTGAGCCTGTTGTTCTGGAATGGCGATGGTTCGGCCAGCAACGGCTCGCCGCTGTTTCATTTGCTCGGTGGTGCGACCATGCTGGGCGCATTCTTCATCGTCACCGACCCCGTCAGCTCCGCTACCAGCCCCCGTGGGCGTCTGGTGTTCGGCGCTGGCGTGGGCGTGCTGGTGTATGTGATTCGGGTCTGGGGCAACTATCCGGATGCCGTGGCCTTTGCCGTGCTGCTGATGAACCTGTGCGCGCCGACCATCGATTACTACACCGCGCCACGGACCTACGGCCATGCCCGGGCCAACCGTGGTATGGGCAAGAGCCAGAGCGAGAGACAGTGATATGGAAAAGACTCTGACTCCCGGCCGCTCGGTGCTGCGCAATAGCCTGATCCTCGGCGTGTTCGCCATCTTTACCGTGGGTGTTATCGCCTTTATCCAGCAGGCCACCAGCGAACGTATCGCCAGCGAACAGCAGCGCATGCAGATGCGCGCGCTGAACGAGATCATCCCCGATGATCAGCACGACAACGACCTGCTGGAGGATGGCTTCAGCATTGCCGATCGCAGCCTGCTGCGCCTGCCGGAGCCGGCGACCGCCTGGCGCGCTCGCCGGCAGGGGGAGGTGGTCGCCGTCATACTGCCGGCAGTGACCATGGATGGCTACAGCGGGCGTATCGATCTGCTGGTCGGCATCCGTGCCAATGGCGAGCTGGCCGGCGTGCGCATCACCAACCACCGGGAAACCCCGGGCCTGGGCGACAAGCTCGAGGCCGACAAGAGCCAGTGGATCTTCAGTTTCGAGGGCAAGAGCCTGAGCATGCCGGCCCCTGAAGGCTGGGCGGTGCGCAAGGACGGCGGCGAATTCGACCAGTTTGTCGGCGCCACCATTACCCCCCGGGCGGTGGTGCGGGCCGTGCGCAATGCCCTGCTGTACTTCCAGCAGCACCGTGACGAGCTGCTGCAACTGAGCGGACAGGAGGCCAGCCATGGCTGACAAGCGCTATTCCGAACTGGCGGCCGATGGTCTCTGGCACAACAACGCCGGCCTGGTGCAGCTGCTGGGACTCTGCCCGCTGCTGGGTGTCAGCAGCAGCACGGTGAACGCCCTGGGGCTCGGCATCGCTACCATTCTGGTGCTGGTGTGCTCGAACGTATCCGTGTCGCTGATCCGCAGTGCGGTAACCGACGCTGTACGCCTGCCCGCCTTCGTCATGATCATCGCCTCCATGACCACCTGCATAGAGCTGCTGATGCAGGCCTATACCTATGAGCTGTTCCTGATCCTGGGCATCTTCATCCCGCTGATCGTGACCAACTGCATCATCCTCGGTCGGGCCGATGCCTTTGCCGCGAAGAACCCGGTCCTGCCCTCGGCGGTAGACGGCTTCATGATGGGCGCAGGCTTTGCCCTGGTGCTGCTGGTTCTGGGCATGCTGCGTGAGCTGGTCGGCCAGGGCACCCTGTTCGCCAACATGCACCTGCTGCTCGGCCCCATCGCGGCGAACTGGACCTGGGTGGTATTTCCCGATTACAAGGAAGTGCTGTTCGTCATTCTGCCGCCCGGCGCCTTCCTGTTCATGGGCCTGCTGATTGCGTTGAAGAATGTAATCGACAATCAGATCAAGGCCCGCCAGGCCCAGCGCCTGGAAGCCCCCGCTGCCGCTGGCAGCAAGCGAGTACGCGTGACCGGAACCATCAGCTGATAATGAACAAAGCCAAGCGTTACGAGATCTTCAGCCGGCTGCGGGATGACAACCCGCACCCGACCACCGAGCTGAACTACAGCACCCCCTTCGAACTGCTGATCGCGGTAATCCTTTCCGCCCAGGCTACCGACGTGGGGGTCAACAAGGCCACCGACAAGCTGTTCCCGGTGGCCAACACCCCCGAGGCCATCCATGCCCTGGGCGTTGAGGGGCTGTCCGAGTACATCAAGACCATCGGCCTGTTCAACAGCAAGGCGAAGAACGTCATCGAAACCTGCCGCATCCTCATCGAGAAGCACGGCAGCCAGGTGCCGGAGACCCGCGAAGAACTGGAAGCCCTGCCCGGCGTGGGCCGCAAGACCGCCAACGTGGTACTCAACACCGCTTTCGGCCATCCGGTGATGGCAGTGGACACCCACATCTTCCGGGTCAGCAACCGTACCGGTATCGCCCCGGGCAAGACGGTGCTGGAGGTCGAGAAGAAACTCATGCGCCATGTGCCGCGGGAATTCCTGCAGGATGCGCATCACTGGCTGATCCTCCATGGGCGTTATGTATGCAAGGCGAGGACACCGCAGTGCGGCAGTTGCCGGATCGAAGATCTGTGCGAATACAAGCACAAGACTTCGGACTGAAACAGTATCGGTAAAATCTGGATTTTCGATACAAAAAATCTATTTCCGCTTCCATTCGACTCCCGTTATAAGGTGCGCAAACGCCAACCTTCAATAGTGGAGTGGAGATATGGCCAACGCTGAAACCGATATCGAACTGGATGATGAGGATTTCCTGGAAGAGGAAGAAGCGCCCGAGACCGAGGCGCTGACCACCAAGTCCAGCCTGACTCGTCGGCGTCAGATCGACGATTATCTGGAGCAACGGCGCCTGGAGAAGGAACTCGCCGATTACGACTTCGACCTGGATTGAGGGCGCCGATAGCGCTCATTGAGAAATACTCTTTCCCGTTCCGGGAGCGGGCCCCCAGAATAGCCGAAACAGGAATTATTCCTATCTACGCTTTCTGGGGAACCCGATGCTCAAGACCATTACCTTTGCAATAATGCATTTCACCATCGCCTTCGGTGTGGTCTACGCCATGACCGGAAGCGTTCTTCTGGGCGGCGCAGTAGCCCTGATCGAGCCATCGCTCAATACCGTGGCCTTCTATTTTCATGAGCGGGTCTGGCGCCGGCTGGAGCGGCGCCAAAACCCGTCCCCGGGCCTCGGACTTCCGGTATTTAGGGCCTGAAACCCCGTCATCAGTGGCGTGAAGCCGTTGCGCTTAACGGAACTAATCTCATAATTGCGGGTATAGTTCATGAAGCCAAACGGAAATCTCGATGAACCGATACCTACAGTACCTGGGCCTGTGCCTGGCAGGCCTGCTGTGCCTTCCCGCGCTTGCCGACGAGCCGGGCTACCCGGTCACCAATCCCTTCCTGGCGACCATAGTCGGCACGCCACCGCAGCTGGTATGGCCTGTGCCGGAAGAGCCGGAAGTGCGCCAGACCGACCTGTCGGTACGGGTGCTGCCGGAACGGTATCTGCCCCCGGTACTGTCACAGTACCGTGACCTGCATTACCGGCTGGCCTGGCACAACAAGCCGGCGCCCCTGGTGTTTCTCATTGCCGGTACCGGCTCGGGCTATGACAGCCCGCGGCTGGACTATCTGAAGCGGGCATTCTGGAATGCCGGCATGCACGTGATCGTCATGTCGTCACCCACCAACCATGACTTCATCGCCGCAGCATCACGCAGCGGCCTGCCGGGCCTCGGCAAGGATGATGCGCGGGATCTGCACAGTGCGATGTCGCTGGCGGTGGAACATGCGCGCATTGAGAAGGAGCTGGAGATCACCGATTACCGCCTGGCTGGCTTCAGTCTCGGTGCGCTGAACGCGGCCTTTGTCGCCCATCTGGATGAGGACCTGCGACAGTTCAACTTCTCGCGCACCCTGCTGCTCAACCCGCCAGTGGATCTGTACGACTCCATCCACCGCCTGGATGCCCTGGCGCGGACCCAGATCGATGGTGTCAGCAGCGCTGACAGTTTCTACGAGCATATCTTCCAGAAGCTGGCGAGGTACTTCGAGGCCAGCGGGGGAACCGATATCGAGTCCGGCCTGTTCTATGGCATCCAGAGTTCCGACGAAGCCCTGACTGATGCCGAAATGGCGACCCTGATCGGCGCGGTGTTCCGCTTTGCCGCCGCGGATCTGAATTTCATGGCGGACCTGATCACCGAGGGCGGACGCTACGCCCCGGCAGGTGAAACGCTGAAGGTCAGCACCTCGCTCACCCCCTACCTGCGCCGGGCGCTGTTCTGCGACTTCAGCTGTTATCTGGAAACCCAGCTGTGGCCGAACTGGAGCAGCCGCAACGTCGGCAAGAGCATGGAGGACATGGCCTGGGAGACAAGCCTGCAGAGCATAGAGTCCTTCCTGCGTAACAATCCGGATATCGCAGCCCTGACCAACGCGGACGACTTCATTCTCACCGCCGACAACTACCGCTTCATCGCCGAGACCTTCGGTGAACGCGCCTTCCTCTACCCCCACGGCGGGCACGGCGGCAATCTCCAGTATCTGGACGTGATGAAGCAGATTCTGGCCTTCATGGAAGGAGAACAGCCATGATCAGCAAGATGTTCAAGGGCATGGCGGTGGTTTGTGTGCTGCTGGCGAGTACCGCTGCCCTGGCGCTGGATCAGATCCCCGAATACCGGGACCCGCTGGCGGAGCTGACCATCGACTCCGAGGGCAACAACTACCAGTTCGAGCATTCCAGCCTCAGGGCGCTGAAGATCCATGATCCCATCGAAGGCTTCAACCGACGCATGTACCGGTTCAACGGGCAGTTCGATCGGTATGTATACCTGCCGGCAGTCAACGCCTATGTGAAGGTGACACCCAAGTTCGTGCGCTCGGGGGTATCCAACGTTTTTGCCAACCTGGCCGATGTGCCCAACCTGGCCAACAGCCTGGCCCAGGGCAAGATGCAGAAGAGCGGCCGGACCACGGCGCGCTTGCTGCTGAACACCACCATAGGGGTGCTGGGGATCTTCGACGTGGCCAAGGCCTTCGGGCTGCCCCAGGAGTCCGAGGACTTCGGCCAGACCCTGGGCTTCTACGGCGTACCCGAAGGCCCCTACCTGGTCCTGCCCCTGCTCGGCCCTTCCACCCTGCGAGACACCACCGGCCGCGCCGTGGACTGGTCAATCGAAGACGCCGCCGCCTTCCTCGACAATCGCAGCTACATGAACGATAACCCATGGACCTACGGGCTCTATGCACTGGACCTGCGCTACATCAACGGCTTCCGCTACGGCTCCCTCGACAGCCCCTTTGAGTACGATCAGGTGCGGTATCTGTATATCAAGCTGAGAGAGCTGCAGATCAAACGGTAACCGGGATGTAGCGCACCCACGCCAGGCCAACCCGAGCCGGAGCAATCCCGGGAAGGACGAGCACCAGCTCGTCCGCGGTGCAGCAGGAGGACTCGCCCCTCGAGCCAGCAGGCGCGCTACGCTGTTCGCACCCGGGGCGGGTGCTCCTACAAAGACTATAACGCCCGGGAGAGGCGAGCTTAAGCCGGTGCCGCCTGGGAGGGACGAGCACCAGCTCGTCCGCAGTGCAGCAGGAGAACTCGCCCATCGAGCCAGCAGCGCGCTACGCTGTTCGCACCCGGGGCGGGTGCTCCTACAAAGACTATAACGCCCGGGAGAGGCGAGCTTAAGCCGGTGCCGCCTGGGAAGGACGAGCACCAGCTCGTCCGCAGTGCAGCAGGAGGACTCGCCCCTCGAGCCAGCAGGCGCGCTACGCTGTTCGCACCCGGGGCGGGTGCTCCTACAAGGCTACGATGCCCAGAAGGAAGGCTACGATGCCCAGAAGGGGCGAGCTTATCGCCACCCTACACCCGAAAGATGATGTGATCTTCCCAATCCTCATCCGCCACGCTGCCTTCCGCCAGCATCCGCCCGGCCTGGGAGATGCCGGTCTTGTGCACGGCCTGGGAGTCGCCGCAGATCAGGTGGTGCCACGGCGGCAGATCTTCCCCTTCGGCCACCAGGCGGTAGGCGCAGGTCGGGGGAAGCCAGGCGAACTCCGCGGCGCTGGCCGGGGTCAGCTGCACGCAGTCGGGCACATGCTTGCGCCGGTTGGGATAGTCACTGCAGCGGCAGGTCTTGAGGTCCAGCAGCTTGCAGGCGATGCGCGTGTAGTAGACAGTGTTGGGGTCATCCTCGTCCTCGAGCTTCTGCAGGCAGCACAGACCGCAGCCGTCGCACAGGGACTCCCACTCCTGGCGGTCCATCTGTTCCAGGGTCTTGCGCTTCCAGAAGGCGGTCACTACCTGTGCCATATCAAGCCTCCTCCCTCAGCCGGTCTGCAAGCCACTCAAGCAGCTCGCCCAGCCCGAAGGGCCAGTCCAACTCTGCTCCGGTATCGTCCCGCCGCAGGACCGGAATGCGCAGTTCGTACTGCGCCATGAGCGCCGGGTCCTCGGTGATATCCACCTGTCTGACCACAACGCCGTTGCCTTCCAGCGGACGGGTGAGCTGCAGGCATTCCTCGCACAAATGGCAGGCGGTGGTTCCGAACAGGGTAAGGGATATGGTCATGCAATGTTCCAGTACAGGCAGAATCAGATGGATCGGCGACCATTCTACCCTGTTGCCCCCGGGGCCACACCCTTGGCAGCCCGACGGCATTGCCACATACTCGATGGCTTCTGATCGGAGGACATAATGGATTGGGAAACACTGCTGTGCCGTGAGCGTCTCGGCAAACCCGTCGCCAGTTCCGAGGAGCTGGGCCGCACACCCTTCCACAAGGATCATGACCGCGTCATCTTCTCCGGCGCGTTCCGCCGCCTCGGCAAGAAGACCCAGGTTCACCCCGTTTCCAGCAACGACCATATCCACACCCGCCTGACCCACAGCCTGGAAGTGAGCTGCGTTGGCCGCTCGCTGGGCATGCGGGTGGGCGAGATGCTGCGCGGGGTACTGCCGAGCTGGTGCGAGCCGGCGGACCTGGGGGTGATCATCCAGGCGGCCTGTCTGGCCCACGACATCGGCAACCCGCCCTATGGCCATTCCGGCGAGGATGCCATTCGCCACTGGTTCCACAAGGCCGATGCCCAAGGCTGGCTGGAGGACATGACCGAGGCGCAGCGGCTTGATTTCCTGAACTTCGAGGGCAATGCCCAGGGTTTTCGCGTGCTGACCCAGCTGGAGTATCACCAGTTCGACGGCGGCATGCGCCTGACCTACGCAACCCTGGGCGCCTATCTGAAATACCCCTGGACCTCCGGGCACGCGGACATCGCAGGCTACAAGAAGCACAAGTTCGGCTGCTACCAGGCAGAGTATCCGGCGCTGTTGCAGATCACCGAGAAGCTAGGCCTGCCGCCGCTGGGGGACCAGTGCTGGGCGCGCAGTCCTCTGGTCTATCTGGTCGAGGCTGCCGATGACATCTGCTATGCGCTGATCGATCTGGAAGATGGTCTGGAAATGGAGCTGCTGCGCTACAGCGAAGTGGAGGACCTGCTGCTGGGCCTGGTGGGTGATGACCTGCCGGAAACCTATCGCCTGCTCGGCCCGCAGGACTCCACTCGGCGCAAGCTGGCGATTCTGCGTGGCAAGGCCATCGAACATCTGGTCAATGCGGCGGCGGAAACCTTCATTGCCCAGCAGCAGCCTCTGCTGGCCGGGACCTTGGAGGGTGATCTGGTCAGCCATATGCCCGAAGCCGCCCGCCGCTGCGTGCAGGACGCCAAGCGCATGGCCCGGGAGCGGATCTTTCAGGACAAGCGCAAGACGCTGCACGAGATCGGCGCCTACAGCACCCTGGAGACGCTGTTGGAAGCCTTCTGCGGCGCGGTGAATGAGCAGCAATCGGGGCACAGCCTGAGCTTCAAGCACCGCCGTATTCTCGACCTGCTGGGCAACAATGCCCCCAAACCGGATTGGGACAGGTACTCAAGCTATATGCGGGTGATTGATTTCATTGCCGGGATGACGGATCTGTATGCCGCGGATATGGCGGCGCAGATACGGGGCATACATCCGGCGAGGTGATTCGGTGGGTGGTTGAGGGTGGCGCAGCGCGGGTGCGCTACACCCCGGGGGAACGCTGAGAGTCAGCTCGATGCGTTCGCCCTCCCGGGCGTCGTGGCCTTGTAGGAGCACCCGCCCCGGGTGCGAACAGCCTGGTACCCCTGCTGGCTCGATGAACGAGTGCTCCTGCTGCACCGCGGACGAGCTGGTGCTCGTCCCTCCCGGGGGTGCCGGCTCGGGGGAGCGCTCCTGGCCGTCGTGCCCCTGTAGGAGCACCCGCCCCGGGTGCGAACAGCCTGGTACCCCTGCTGGCTCGATGAACGCGGTCTCCTGCCGCACCGCGGACGAGCTGGTGCTCGTCCCTTCCGGGGGTGCGCCGGGTCGGGTGGCGAGCACCGCTCGCCGACGTATGCGCGCAGACAATGCAGGCGTAGCGCGGCTGCGCTACACCCCGGAATCAGTCTCCCCGGCTGGGGGACAGCAGTTCGATCTTGTAGCCGTCGGGGTCTTCGACGAAGGCGAGGATGCTGGAGCCGTGCATCATGGGACCGGCTTCGCGCACGACCTTGCCGCCGGCGGCCTTGATCTGTTCGCAGGCCTTGTAGACATCATTCACTTCGATGGCGATGTGACCGTAGCCGGTACCCAGGTCGTAGCTGGGAGTGTCCCAGTTGTGGGTCAGCTCCAGCACGGAGTTCTCGGCTTCGTTACCGTAGCCGACGAAGGCCAGGGTAAAACGCCCTTCGGGGTAATCCTTGCGGCGCAGCAGGGTCATGCCCAGTACTTCGGTATAGAAGGCGATGGATTTTTCCAGGTCGCCCACGCGGAGCATGGTGTGCAGAATGCGCATGGTGTTTCTCCTCAGGTTGGTTCTCGACAGCAGATCGCCCGGCACTCCTTCCAGAGTAGACCGGGCGATCTCAATGGTGCCGGTTCAGCTGATCAGATCAGCTTGCGGCCCTTGTTGGCGGCGATGCGCAGGCGCAGCGCGTTCAGCTTGATGAAGCCCGCTGCGTCGGCCTGATCGTAGGCACCGGCGTCGTCTTCGAAAGTGGCGATGTTCTGGTCGAACAGCGAGTCGTCGGACTTGCGGCCCACGACGATGACGTTGCCCTTGTACAGCTTCAGGCGTACCACGCCGTTCACGTTGACCTGGGAGGCGTCGATCATCTGCTGCAGCATGACGCGCTCGGGGCTCCACCAGAAGCCGTTGTAGATCAGCTCGGCATACTTGGGCATGAGGCTGTCCTTCAGGTGCGCCACTTCACGGTCCAGGGTGATGGACTCGATGGCACGGTGCGCCTTGAGCATGATGGTGCCGCCGGGGGTTTCGTAGCAGCCGCGGGACTTCATGCCGACGAAGCGGTTCTCGACGATGTCGGTACGGCCGATGCCGTTTTCGCCGCCGACCTTGTTCAGGTAGGTCAGCACTTCGGCGGGGGTCATTTCCTTGCCGTCGATGGCGACGATGTCACCGTTGCGGTAGCTCAGCTCGATATAGGTGGGCTTGTCCGGAGCGGCTTCGGGGGACTTGGTCCAGCGCCACATGTCTTCTTCGTGCTCGGTCCAGGTGTCTTCCAGCACGCCGCCCTCGTAGGAGATGTGCAGCAGGTTGGCGTCCATGGAGTAAGGGGACTTCTTCTTGCCGTGGCGCTCGATCGGAATACCGTGCTTCTCGGCGTAGTCCATCAGCTTCTCGCGGGACAGCAGGTCCCACTCGCGCCAGGGAGCAATCACCTTCACGCCCGGCTTGAGTGCGTAGGCACCCAGCTCGAAGCGCACCTGGTCGTTGCCCTTGCCGGTGGCACCGTGGGAGATGGCGTCAGCACCGGTTTCGTTGGCGATCTCGATCAGACGCTTGGCGATCAGCGGACGGGCGATGGAGGTGCCCAGCAGGTATTCGCCTTCGTAGACGGTGTTGGCGCGGAACATCGGGAACACGAAGTCGCGGACGAATTCTTCACGCAGGTCGTCGATGTAGATTTCCTTTACGCCCATGGCCTGCGCCTTGGCACGTGCGGGCTCAACCTCTTCGCCCTGCCCCAGATCCGCAGTGAAGGTGACCACCTCGCAACCGTAGGTGTCTTCCAGCCACTTGAGGATTACCGAGGTATCCAGACCGCCGGAATAGGCCAGGACGACTTTCTTAACATCAGTCATTACGTGCTCCCTAGGATGAGTGTTACCGGCGCAGCGAGAGGCACCAGCCAAAGTGCCTATTCTACCGCCGCGGGGCAAGCATTTACAGGGGGCTC
This sequence comes from Halopseudomonas sp. Lyrl_26, assembly GCF_051948695.1. Taxonomy (NCBI): domain Bacteria; kingdom Pseudomonadati; phylum Pseudomonadota; class Gammaproteobacteria; order Pseudomonadales; family Pseudomonadaceae; genus Halopseudomonas; species Halopseudomonas sp. Lyrl_26. The sequence continues at coordinate 363 of NZ_JAYJLH010000011.1, read as the reverse complement.
GGCGGGCTTGAGGCAGTTTGTTCGCACCCGGGGCGGGTGCTCCTACAGGTGGGGTGACGCGTTCGATTGTAGGAGCACCGCCTCGGTGCGAAGCGAAGGCAAACCAAAACACCGAGCCTGCCCCGTTCGCACCCGGGGCGGGTGCTCCTACGGTTGGAGGTGTATCCTGGTTCCGGTGCAGGAACACCGCCCCCGGTGCGAAAGCGGAGTCAAACCACAGCACCGGGCCCGCCCGTTCGCACCCGGGGCGGGTGCTCCTACAAGGTGGGGTGGCGCGTTCGATTGTAGGAGCACCGCCTCGGTGCGAAGCGAGTCAAACCAATACACCGAGCCCGTCCGTTCGCACCCGGGGCGGGTGCTCCT